>JBMOMG010000001.1:0-5875 GCA_049323155.1 Actinomycetota bacterium
CAGGCCGGTGGCGATCGTGGTCTTGCCCTGCCCGGTCGACGGCGCTGCAACGACGACCCGGGGCAGGGCTACCACTCGATGCCCCTCTGGCCCTTCTGACCGGCGTCCATCGGGTGCTTGACCTTGCTCATCTCCGTGACCAGGTCGGCGGCCTCGACCAGGCGTGGATCGGCGTTGCGGCCCGTGATGATCACGTGCTGGTAGCCCGGGCGGTCGGTCAGCGTCTCGACGACGTCCTGGACGTCGACCCAGCCCCACTTCAGCGGGTAGGTGAACTCGTCGAGGATCAGCAGGTCGTGGCTCTCGTCGGCGAGGCGGCGCTTGATCTCCTGCCAGCCCTCACGGGCCGCGGTCTCGTGGTCTTCGGCGTCGCCCTGCTTGCGGGTCCACGACCAGCCGGAACCCATCTTGTGCCACTCGACCGGGCCGCCGTCGCCGGTCTCCTCGTGCAGCCGGCCCAGTCGCTCCAGGACGGTCTGCTCGCCGATGCGCCACTTGGCCGACTTCACGAACTGGAAGACACCGATCTTCCAGCCTTGGTTCCAGCCGCGTAGCGCGAGCCCGAAGGCGGCGGTGGACTTTCCCTTGCCGTCGCCGGTGTGCACCACCAGCAGCGGTCGGTTGCGGCGCTGCTTCGTCGTGAGGCCGTCGTCGGGGACGACGGCGGGCTTGCCCTGGGGCATCAGGCCGCTCCCGTCTGCGTGTGGGATCGGACCGTGCCGGCCAGCGCCTCGGCAGTGACTTCGGCCACCGGGAGGTGTTCGGCGCGCAGCAGCTCGGCGAGGCGCAGTGCGAGGCCAAGGCGCAGGGGGCCGCTCTCGCCGTCGATGACGACCGTGGTGACACCGAGGCCGGCGACGTACTCCGCAGCCTGCTGTGACCGTGCGACAGCGTCCTTCCCGCCCGTGGCACGACCGTCGGTGACCAGGACCAGGAGCGATCGGAGCCGTGGATCTCGCATGCGTTCGCGGGTCAGCACGCGCGCGGCTTCGAGCAGACCTTCGGCCAGCGGCGTGCGTCCCCCTGCCGGAACCTCGTCAAGCAGCGCGGCAGCGATGTCGACAGAGTGCGTGGGCGGCAGCGCGACAGTCGCCTCGGCGCCCCGGAAGGTGACCAGGCCGACCTTGTCGCGGCGGCGGTAGGCGTCGAGCAGCAGCGAGAGGATCGCGGTCTTCACCTGGGTCATGCGCTTGCGCGCGGCCATGGAGCCGGAGGCGTCGACGCAGAAGAGGACAAGATTGGCCTCGCGACCCTCCCGTACGGCGACCCGGAGGTCTTCGTTGCGCAGTTCCACCCGGCCGGTCGTGCGCCCCCGGGAGGGCTGCTTGCCGGCGGCGGCGAGCAGCGTCTCCACGAGGTGCAGGGAGCCGGTGGGGCCGTCCGGTCGCCGGGCGCCGACGCGGCGGCCGGTGCTCGCGAGGGCTCGACTGCGTCGTCCGGCCGCGCCCTCGCCGAGCCCCTGCACCTTCAGCAGTCGCGGTCGGTACGGCGCGGTGGCACGAACCCTCGAACCGGCCTCGGAGCCTGCGGGAGGCGTCGTCGGCTGCTCGGCGCCGGACTCGGCCGGAGTGCTGTCGGTCGCCGGCGCCTGGTCGCTGTCACCGTCAGCGGCCTCGTCCCGCGGTCCGTCAGCCTGCGCCTGATCCTGGGTGTTGTCCTCGGGAGAAGTCGGCGGCTCATCCGGGTCCGGTCCCTCCGGCGGCTCGGGCGGTAGCTCGTCGTCGCCGAGGATCTGGTCGAGCAGGTCCTCGTCGAGACCGGGGGCGTCGAAGGGGTTGCGGCGACGCCGGTGTGGCAGCGCCAGCAGTGCGGCGCGTCGGATGTCGGCGCGGGTGACCTCGTCCCGCCCGTCCCAGGCGGCGTGGGCGACTGCGGTGCGGGCGGTGACGATGTCGGCGCGGAGCCCGTCGACCTCGAACGTGGCACAGACTTCGGCGATCTTCATGAGCGCAGGCTCGGTGAGCCGCACCTTGGCGAGACGCTCGCGGGCGGTCTCGACTCGCTCGGTCAGGGCGCGGTCCGCGTCGCGGTAGCGCGCGGTGAAGGCGACCGGATCGGCGTCGTAGGCCATCCGGCGCCGCACGACCTCGGCGCGTAGCGCCGGCTCCCGCGGGGCGGCCACCTCGACGGTGAGCCCGAAGCGGTCGAGCAACTGTGGACGCAGCTCGCCCTCCTCGGGGTTCATCGTGCCGATGAGCACGAACCGGGACGCGTGCTCGACCGAGACGCCGTCACGCTCGACGGTCACCTGCCCCATCGCCGCGGCATCGAGGAGCAGGTCGACGAGGTGGTCGTGGAGCAGGTTGACCTCGTCGACGTAGAGGATGCCGCGGTGGGCTCTCGCGAGCAGTCCGGGCTCGTACTCGACCTTGCCGTGCGACAGCGCCCGCTCGAGGTGGAGGGAGCCGAGGACCCGGTCCTCGGTGGCGCCGACGGGGAGCTCGACGAGCCGCACCGGGCGGACGACGGTCTCCGTCTCGGTGCTGAACGGTCCGTCGGGCGAGGTGGCGGTGGGGTCGGCGGGGTCCACCGAGAACCTGTCGCCCGCGTACACATCGATGGGCGGCAGAACGGCGGCCAGCGCCCGCACCGTCGTCGACTTCGCGGTGCCCTTCTCGCCCCGCACGAGCACGCCACCGATCTCCGGCGAGATCGTCGTGAGGACGAGCGCAAGGCCCATGTCGTCCAGGGCGTCGGTCTCGCAACCGAGGACGGCTGAAAAAGGGTAGTGCTGTGGCATGTGAGGCTCCCGCTCTGTTCGCCAGCAGTGACTGGTCGGGCGGGAGGCCGGTCTTCGGACTTGCCGAGTCCTCCGCTCAACTCGTGAGTGGAGGCTCGGTTCACCGCAGCGGGCCTGTGCCGGAATCTCACCGGCTTCCCAGATTCTCCCCGTCCGCCTTCCCCACCGTTTCCGATGGTTGGGCCGTTGGGGCACCTCTCGCCTTGCGCGGCTCACGATAGCGTCTACCCGCGTGATCACTGTGGTGGGTATCGGCGCTGACGGCTGGGACGGTGTGTCGGAGGTCGGCCGGGCCTGGGTCGAGCGAGCCCGCGTGGTGCTCGGTGGACGCCGGCACCTCGACCTTCTCCCCGACGTGCCGGGCCAGCGCCGCGAGCCCTGGCCCTCCCCGCTGCATGACCGGCTGCCAGCACTGCTGGCATCCCTGGCCGACGAGGCAGCCGTCGGGCAGGTCGTCGCCTTGGCCTCCGGCGACCCGCTGGTGTCCGGGGTCGCCACGACCCTCATCGACCTGCTCGGGGCCGACGAGGTGACTGTCGTCCCGGCGATCTCCTCAGTCGCGCTCGCACGGGCGGCGATGCGCTGGCCGGCAGAGAGCCATGCGGTCGTCAGCGTGGTGGGTCGCGACGTCGCGCTGGTGCGCCGTGAGCTCGCCCCTGGTCGACGGATCCTGGTGCTCTCGTCCGATGAGCACACCCCGAGGGACATTGCGGCGCTCTTGGTCGCCGAGGGGTACGGCGACAGTGAGCTCACCGTGCTCGGTGAGCTCGGCGGGCGGGAGAAGAGCTCGTTCCGGTTCGAGAGCGCCGTCATCCTCACCGGCACGGAGCTCGACCTGCCTCGGCTAAACATCGTCGCGATCGACTGCGTCGGCCCGCGCCTCGGCGGTTGGGTTGCCGGTCTGCCCGACGACGCCTTCGAGCACGACGGCCAGCTGACCAAGCGCGACCTGCGCGCCAGCGCTCTTGCCCGGCTCGCCCCGACCCCGCGCGAGCACCTGTGGGACGTCGGCGCCGGCGCCGGCTCGGTCGGGATCGAGTGGATGCGCGCCCACCCGTCCTGCACAACGACGGCAGTCGAGGCGGACGCCGACCGTGCCGCGCGGATCCGCCGCAACGCCACGAGTCTCGGCGTGCCGGGGCTCGAGGTCGTGCGCGGACAGGCCCCCGGCGCGCTCGGTGAGCTCCGCGCGCCGGACGCCATCTTCGTCGGCGGCGGCGCCACCCGCGACGGCGTGATCGACGCCTGCCTGGCGGCACTCCGACCGGGTGGCCGGCTCGTCGTGCACGGTGTGACGCTCGAGACCGAGACGCTGCTCGGTCGGCTCTACCGGGAGCACGGCGGCGAGCTATCCCGCATCGCCGTCGAGACTACGGCGCCGATCGGCTCTTTCACCGGGTGGACGCCCTCGCGCGTGGTCACCCAGTGGGCGCTCACCGTTTGACGGAGCGGTCGCGGGCCGCGTCGTAGAGGTAGGAGTCGCCGCCCTCGCGGGTCAGTGCCCAGCCGACCAGGATCACGGCTGCCTGGCGCAGCCCTGCCGCCTCCACGACGTCCGCAATGGTTGCCACCGTGCCCCGCATCAGCTGCTCCCCGGGCTGGCTGGCACGGTAGACGACGGCCACCGGGCAGTCCTCGCCGTACTCCGGTTCGACCTCGGCCATCAGCTCGCGCACCCGCGTGATCGCCAGATGCAGCACGAGCGTCGAGCGGGTCGCAGCGAACGCCGCCAGCGACTCGGACTCCGGCATCGCGGTGGAGCGGGCCTGGGTGCGGGTCAGCACCACCGACTGCGCCACCAGCGGCACCGTCAGCTCGCTGCCGACCAGCGCAGCGGCGGCAGCATAGGCGGGCACCCCGGGCGTCACCGACCAGGCAACCCCGGCAGCATCGAGCCGGCGGGTCTGCTCGTGCAGCGCGGAATAGAGCGACGGGTCGCCGGAGGTCAGCCGCACCACCGTCTGCCCCGCGCCGGCTGCGCCGACCATCCGCGCGACCATCGTGTCGAGGTCGAGGTCTTGGGTGTCGACGAGCTCTGCGCTCGGGTTGACGTGGGCGAGCACGTCGGGGTCGAGGTAGGTGCCGGGGTAGAGCACCAGGTCCGCCTGCGCCAGCAGGTGCGTCGCGCGCACGGTCAGCAGGTCGGCCGCGCCCGGTCCGGCGCCGACGAAGTGGACGGCAGCGCTCACCGCACATACCTCGGCGTCCACACGCCGGCGCGGCTCACCCGCGTGCTCTCGGCACCGACGATCAGCAGGCACTTCATGTCGATCGTCTCCGGGTCCAGGTCGGCCAGCGTCGTGACGGTCAGCGACTCCTGGTCGCGCCCGACGTCGCGCCCGACGATGACGACGGTCTCCGGCTTGCGGTGTTCCAGCAGGACGCGGTGGGCGGTGGCTATCTGCTCGGTCCGGGAGCGGGAGGCCGGGTTGTAGATCGCGAGTACGAGGTCGGCGTCGGCGACGGCGCGGAGGCGCCGTTCCACGACCTCCCACGGCTTGAGCCTGTCGGAGAGCGAGACGACGGCGAAGTCTGCCCCGATGGGCGCACCGGCACGGGCGGCCACCGCCTGAACGGCGCTGACCCCCGGCAGCACGCGGATCGGCACGCCCGCGTACGTCGGGTCCTCGGCAGCCTCGAAGACGGCTGCCGCCATCCCGAACACGCCAGCGTCGCCACCTGAGACGACCGCGACCCTCTCCCCCGCCTTGGCCAGGTCGAGCGCGACACGAGCGCGGTCGACCTCTACTGTGTTGCCCGATGCGTGGCGGGTCACCCCGGCACGCTGCGGGACGCGAGCCACGTACGGGGCATAGCCGACGACGTGGTCGACCTCGCCCAACGCCGCCGACACTTCTGGCGTGAGCCAGTCGTCGGGGCCGGGACCGAGGCCGACGACCAGGAGCTCAGCGGTCCGCTCGTCGTCCGTCGCGGCGGATCCACTCGGCTCCGCGTCGCGAGCGCGCAGCCGGTCAGCGGTCGGCCGGCTGGCGGTGTCGCCGGGGACCACGATCAGGGAGAAGTAGGGCACGGAGTCCGGGTCGACCTCGGCGACGGGCAGCCAACGCTCCTCGGACTGCGACGCCCGCTCGACGTACCAAGCGCCCTCGAGCCGCCCGGCCTGCGCCAGCGCTG
>JBMOMG010000002.1:0-5773 GCA_049323155.1 Actinomycetota bacterium
CTCCTCCACGCCGAGCAGCATGGTCAGCCCACGACGGAAGAGCTCCTGGTCGTCGACGACCGCGACGCGGATGGGCTCGCCGGCAGTCATGCGCTGTTGAGGTGCGGACACGCCCCGATCATGTCATGGGCCCCACGGAAGTGGGTCGAAAACTTCCAAGCAGACGCGTACGTCACGTCCCGGACACGTCGAGGGAGATCACGCCGTAGTCGTAGCCGTGCCGCCGGTAGACCACCGAGGGCCGCTCGCTCTCCTTGTCGACGAACAGGAAGAAGTCGTGCCCGACGAGCTCCATCTCGTAGAGCGCCTGGTCGAGGGTCATCGGGTCGGCCTGGTGGGTCTTCTCCCGCACCACGAGCGGCCCGTCCCCCATCACGGTGATCGGTCCGACCCGACGCTCGGTGTCCTCGGGCTCCGCGGGGGCGGTGCCGTTGGGCGCCGGCTCGATCCCCGCGAGCGCCTGCCCCACCGAGACCGGGGTACGGCGGCCACGGTGCACGCGGCGACGGTCGGCGGCCTTGCGCATCTGGCTGGCCATCTTGTCCATCGCCATGTCGAGGGCGGCCATCTTGTCCTCGGCCGCCGCCTCGGCGCGGATCACGGGGCCCTTGGTGAACGCGGTGAGCTCCACGCGCACGGCGCGGTCCTGGAGCCGGGGGTTCTGCTCCTTGTCGACCTCTACCTCGACCCTGATGATGCGTTGGTCGTGCTTCTCCAACCGGGTGAGCTTCTCCTCGGCGTGACTGCGAAACCGGTCCGACACGTCCATGTGCCTGCTCTTGACCACGATTTCCACGGCAACCTCCCGATTGTCTTGGTGACCACGTCACCAGGGGTGTCTTGACCGCCGCTCCGGCGGCCTTGAGAGATGGAGATCCGTCCGGCCGACCTGGTCTTCGACCCCACAACCGCCTGCTGAGGTGCTCGCAGCTTGTTGCCACTACTGACCTTCTCCCACCGGCGCGTCGTATCTGACGACGCGGGCGAGGCAGGACTTACTTCTAAGCCGCACCGTGATCGACGTGCGCCGGCGGTGTCGGCACCCGAGGGCACCTGCGACGGCGACGCCTTACGTGGACCGTTTCGCCTGCGACTGGCATCGGCTAGCCGACAGGTCCAGCACCCGGGCGCGAGCTCGAAAGCCGCGCTCGGCCGGATCCTGTCGGTGCAACCACGGACCCGGACGGACTCCATGACTAGACGCTAGTCGGCGGAACCGGAAAGCGGTAGTGAAGTGCCCGATTTGTCCTCCGGTGCGGTCAACCGGACGCAGGTGCTCTGAACCACCTCCCGCCGACGCCGGGTGGCGGCCACCGTCGCGATCCCGCGCACCTCGACGCCGGCCACCTCGAGCGCCCGCTGCGCCTCGCGGACCGTGGCGCCGGTGGTGATCACGTCGTCGACGACCACGACGAGCGGCACCGGCTGTGCCGCGGCGGCCGTCCTGCGCACGCTGCGCCCCGCCGCCATGCTGCCGGCGAGGTTCCGGGCCCGGTCGGCCGCTCCCAGCCGTGCCTGGTCCTCGGCGGCGCGGAGCGGGCGGAGCCAGCGACCGACCCTTGCGGGAACACCCTGACGCCGCAGGGTGGCGGTGGCTGCCCTGGCCACCCGGAGCAGCGGGTCGTGGCCCCGGTCGCGGACCACCGCGCGGCGGGACGGCACCGGCACCAACAGGACCGGCGAGGCGGTGCGGCTCGAGCAGCTCGGGTGCGGGAGATGGTCGAGCACCGAGACCGCGAGCAGCTCGCCCAGTGGCCGGGCCAGCGCGAAGCGCTGCTGCTCCTTGTGCGCGTTGACCAGCACCTTGAGTGCACCGTCGTAGTCGCCGACGGCGGTCGGGCGGGCCAGCCCGGGTGGGCACGGCGAGGGCCAGGAGGTCACCGGCCGACGAGGCAGGTCGCGGCTGCAGGATGCGCAGATCGCAGCGCCGGGCCGGCCGCAGACCGCGCACGTGCTGCCGAGGACCAGGTCGAGGACGGCATCGCGCATGCGTCGAGGATCCGCCTCCGTGCGGGCGACCGCAGCCGCGGCTGGGCGGCTGTGGACCGCGCGGCCTCCCCCCGCGCCGTGGACAAGGCCTGGTCAGCCGACGAAGGTCGGCATCAGCAGCGGCACCCGTTCGACCGCCTCGCTCCACTGCCCGTCGCCGCCGAGCTCGTAGAGCACGCCCTGGTCGGTGCCGAGGAAGATCGGTGTCCCCGGTGACGGGGCGGAGACCAGGCGGTCCGCCCTTCGGCGGAAGATCTCGGCGGTGCTCTCGACGTCGGCGAGCGCGGTCGAGCCGTCGACGAGCGCCAGGAGGACCTGCGAGGACTCAGGTGTCGGCCCGGTGAGCACGGCGAGGCTCGCCGGGCTCCGCCAGGCGAGGTCGCGGATCTCGTCCACCCCGCCCTGGGCGAGCGGCAGGTCGACGGCGCGGCTCAGCCCCTGGACCTTCCCGGCGGGACCGCGGAGCACCCGCGCGATCACCAGCCGGTCACCGCCGCGTCCGTCGACCACGGCGACGAGACGTGTGCCGTCACGTGAGACCACGAACGCCGAGACGTCCTCGCCCGTCAGGCCCGGGGCCGGCACCGGCTCGGCCGCACCGTCCAGGAGCACGCTGACCCGCGCGCCACCGGGGCTGCGGTCGACCAGCCACATCTCGTCGAACACGGTCCAGGCCGGCTGGAGCACGTCGGTCCCGGCGTAGACGACCTGGGCCTCCTCCCCACCCGGCTCACTGCTCTCGGTGGGTCGGCGCGGCGCCAGCACCACCGACGTACCGTCCCGGCTGACCCCGGCCACCTGCTCGGCCTCCAGGTCGACGGCGATGTCGCGCAGGTCGCCGCGCGGCGCGGCGAACTGGCCGATCACGGCACCGTCGGAGCCCAGCGCCACCACCTGTCCGTCGCGCAGCCCGAACAGCTCCTGCGACGCCCAGTGGATCGAGGGGTCGTACTGCGACCACGACGAGACGCTGTGGGGACTGCCCGAGCCGGGGATCTCCAGCGGGACGCCGTCGACGGTCACCTGCATCGACTCCACCCCCTCGACCTGACGCAGGGTCCAGGCGAGCTGGGCGAGCACGAGCTGCCTCTCCTCGGCGTCGAGCCGCAGGAGCTGCTCGCTGAGCCCCACCTGGGCCACGCCGTCCGGGGTGACCGGCACGGACAGGACGTACTCGGTGCCGCCGGGGACGAACGTGCGCAGGACCCCTTCGAGCCGCGGGTGCGGGCCGCGGAGCAACCGCCGGACCAACAAGGTGGCGGCCTGCTCGCCCCGCGGCTGGTAGGTGGGCTCGGGCACCAGCACCTGCGCGGTCGGGTCGAAGAAGTAGACCAGGAACTGCTGGTAGCGGGTCTCGAAGTGGGAGCGCGGGATCACCAGGGCGTCCGGCGGGTTGGTGATCCGCCACTCCCCCTCCTCGCGCACCAGCTCCAGGCGGTAGCCGAGCTCACCGCTGTCACCGACCCGTCCGAGCCAGGTGCCGCGGTCGTCGAGCTGGATCGTCTCCTCGAGGTCGACCCGGACCGCGTCCTGGTCGGCGGTGACCACCTTGGATCCGTAGACCAGCGTCGTCTTGTCCGGGAACCAGCCGGCGCGGGCCTCGTCGGTGAGGTACTTGCGCGCGACCGCCGTGGACTGGGGAGATGCCTGCATCGAGAGCAGGAAGTCCTCGACGATGGTCAACGGCGGTGAGCCGCGGCGGGGGCCCGACGGCGTGTAGTCGAACGACCCGGAGCCCTGCTCCACCGTCTCCTGTCCGGGGCGGGTCTCCACGGCGCCCCGCTCGGGCAGGCTGACACAGCCCGCGAGCAGCGCGAGCGCGGCGGCGAGAGGCACCAGGGCGCGGGCTCTCACGACGTGCCTGCCGGCTCGTCGCTGGGCACCCGGGACGCCGACCGCGAACGGAGCGGTGCGGGCACCAGCGGCAACGGGCTCGAGGTCAGCGGGTCCCCGGCTCGGCGGGGCAGCGTGAGCCGGAACTGCGCACCGCGGCCCGGCTCCCCCCAGGCCTCGAGCCACCCACCGTGCAGGCGGGCGTCCTCGAGCGAGATGGCCAGCCCCAGGCCGGTCCCCCCGGTGGTGCGCGCTCGCGCCGGGTCGGCCCGCCAGAACCGGTTGAACACCATCTGCGCCTCGCCCTTCTTCAGCCCGACCCCGTGATCGCGCACGGCGAGGGCGGCGGCCTCGTCGGAGGCGGCGACTCTCACCTCGATGTCCTTGCCCTCGGCGTGGTCGATGGCGTTCGAGACCAGGTTGCGCACGATCCGCTCAACCCGGCGTACGTCGACCTCGGCGACGCAGGGTCGGCCGGGATCGTGCACGACCACCTGCACGCCTCGTCGCTGTGCGAGGGCGGTGGTGGACTCCGCGACCCGGTGCGCGATGTCGACGAGGTTGACGTCCTCGAGCTCCAGCTGCGCCGCGCCGGCGTCGAAGCGGCTGATCTCCAGCAGGTCGGTGAGGAGCATCTCGAACCGGTCCAGCTCCTTCTGGAGCAGCTCGGCGGAGCGGGCCGTGACGGGGTCGAACTCTGCCCGGGCGTCGTACAGCACGTCGCCGGCCATCCGGACCGTGGTGAGCGGCGTACGCAGCTCGTGCGAGACGTCGGAGACGAACCGCCGCTGCACCCGGGAGAGCTCCTCGAGCTGGCGGATCTGCTGCTGCAGGCTGGCCGCCATCTGGTTGAACGAGGTGCCGAGGCGGGCGATGTCGTCGTCGCCGCGGACCTGCATCCGCTCCTCCAGCCGGCCGGAGGCGAGCCGTTCGGCGACGCGGCGGGCCAGCCGCACCGGGGTGACCACCTGCCGGGTCACCAGCCACGCCAGCCCGCCGACCAGGAGCAGGAGCAGGCCGCCGCCGGTCAGCAGCGCTCTGCGGACCAGGCCCAGGGTCGCTGCCTCCTCCGACATCGGGAACAGGTAGTACAGCGTGTAGACCCCGCCGTCGCTGGGGACCTCGACCTGCGCGCCGGCGACCACGCCGGGCACGTCGCGCCGGCCGCTGCCAGGCTCGTACCCGATCGTGGCGTAGGTCCACGACGTGCCCGAGGTGGTCTCGACAGTGCTGCGGAGGCGCTCCGGGATGCTCTCGGTGAGGACGTCCGGAGACTTGAACGTGCCCCCGGAGCCGGCCAGGTCGGCGTCGGCGCTGCCGGGGACCGGCCCGTCCAGGACCACGTCGTAGCCCTGCACCTCCCCGCGGGCGACGATGCCGGCGACCAGCTGGGCGAGCTGGCTGCCGGAGTCGAACTCGGTGCCAGGCACCCCCTCGAGCCGGCTCTGCGCCTCGTAGGCGCCGCGGGTGGCCTCGGCGACGGAGAGGTTGGTCTTGCTCTGCACGAGACCGTCGGTGATCTGGCGCATCAGGACCCAGCCGACGAGGGTGACCACGACGGCCGAGAGCACCAGCGTCTGGACCACGACGCGGGCCTGGATCGAGCGTCGCCAGAAGGTGGCGGCCCGGCGCAGGAGCCCGACCAGTCTCATCGCCGGCTGCCTAGGAGGTGCCGGCCTTGTACCCGACACCCCTCACCGTCACGACGATCTCGGGGCTCTCCGGGTCGTGCTCGACCTTCGAGCGCAGCCGCTGCACGTGCACGTTGACCAGCCGCGTGTCCGCGGCGTGGCGGTAGCCCCAGACCTGTTCGAGGAGCACCTCGCGGGTGAACACCTGCCACGGCTTGCGGGCCAGGCACACGAGCAGGTCGAACTCCAGCGGCGTGAGCGAGATCGGCCGGCCGTCGCGGGTGACCTGGTGGCCTGCGACATCGATGGTGAGGTCGGCG
>JBMOMG010000003.1:0-5753 GCA_049323155.1 Actinomycetota bacterium
CACCGCCCGCCCGGAGGTGGCGACCCACTTCGCCGGCCGGTCGCCGCGCGCCTCCAGCCGCAGCTCCAGGTCGTAGGGCTCGCCGGTGGCGATGCACCGGTCGGCGGCGGCGAGCAGGCGGGCCCGCTCCTCCGGGGAGTACTGCGCGGCGAGCTGGTCCAGCGACGGCGTGGAGCCCGGCTCCTCGCCGAAGACCGCGGCGACCGCGTCGGACCAGGCGACCTCACCGGTGGCGAGGTCGAGCGTCCACCCACCGAAGCTGCCCATCTCACCGGCCAGCGCCAGCAGCCGGTGGCTCTCCTCGCCGGCCGCCTTCTCGCAGCGCAGCGCCTCCGCGGTCTCGACCAGCGCCAGCCGGCCGAGGACCATCCGCTCGGCGAGAACACCGCACACCGCGATGGCCAGCAGGCTCATCGACCGGTCCAGCGCGATCAGGTTGCCGTCGCCGGCGGAGCTGGCCAGGTAGGTCAGTCCGCCGCCGACGATGGTGGCCAGCACCGCCGCGAGCATCGCGAACCGGAGCAGCTGGACCCCGCCGATCAGCGCGGCCACCAGCACGAGCGGGACGTAGACGGTGCCGTGCGGGAACCACGGCGGCGTCAGCGCGTCGGTGGCGAAGACCGCGAAGCCGGCGACGGCCAGCCACAGCGGGGCCAACGAGGCGCGGAAGAGCGCGGGATCGCTCGGAGTGCGCAAGGCATCCCCCCGTCCGGCGGCTCTGGTTCCCCGTGTCCTGTTTGATGCTATTCAGGCAGGCCTGCTCGGGCATGCAAACGCGCAAAAAGGTAAAGCCGAGGGTGACAGCGGGCGCAGGTCAGCAGGCCAGGTGCAGTCGCTCCGACGGCAGCCGGAGCGTGGCCCGCAGGCCCGTCGGCAGGTTGGGCGCGAGGTGCAGGTGACCGCCGTGCGCGGCGGCGACCGCGTTGCAGATCGCCAGACCCAGTCCCCGGCCGTGCATCTGCTCCGGCGAGCACTCCGGGCCGGCGAACGGCGCGAGAACCCGCTCCAGGTGCTGCTCGGCGATGCCCGGGCCCTGGTCGACCACGCTCAGCGCGACGCACTCGCGGCCCGGTGACACCTCCAGGTCCACCGGGGTGCCGGCGGGGGCGTGCTCCAGGGCGTTGCGCACGAGGGCGACCAGCGCCCGTCGTACCTTCTGCCGGTCCACCGTCGCGACCGCCTCGATGGTCGGTTCCAGGACGCGGAGGGTGATCCCGGCGTGGCCGGCCCGGACGGCGTACGCGCCGGCCACCTCACACGCGAGCGCAACCAGGTCGGTGCGCGTCCGCGACAGCGATGCCGTGACCGCGTCGAGCTCGACGAGGTCGGAGACCGTGGACGCCAGGTCGGTCAGCTGCTCACCGGCGCGGACGATCGCCGCGACCGAGCGGCGGGCCGGCTCCGGCAGGTCGAGCTCCTGGAGCAGCTCGAGGTGGCCGACCAGAGTGGTCAGCGGCGTGCGCAGCTCGTGGTTGACCACGCCGACCAGCTGCCAGCGCAGGTGGTCGTGCGGGTCGGTCAGCGTTGCGAGGTCCATCCAGCATCCCCTGTGTCGGCCCTGCCCCCGAGTTTTGTCACTCGGGTATCGGAGTGTGGCCCGCGCCACTTGAGGGGCAAAACGGACAAATCATCCGGCTGTCGCGGTTGCGGCCGAGCGAGAGGGAGGAGAGGCGGTGGGGGGCGGCTCGGGGGGGTGGGAGCCGCCCCCACCTGACACCCGCGGCCGGCTCTGGGAGCACACGCGTCGGGGGGGATGACGGGTGTGCCGGCGCTGCGGGGCTACCAGGCACTCTAGGGGCACGAATCGGACACATCGAGCGATATCCGCAGGATTTGACCTTCGGTGGGGTGCAGCGTTCCCTCAGCCGGGCCTCAGGTACAGGTGGCAGGCTGGGACCCGTGAGCGCCGCACCCGACCCGACCCCCCAGCACCGCGTCCTCGTCGTCGACGACGACCAGTCCGTGCGCGACTCGCTGCGCCGCTCGCTGGAGTTCAACGGCTACAGCGTCGCCCTGGCCCACGACGGCGCCGAGGCCCTGGCCGCGATCGGCCAGGCCGCCCCCGACGCGCTGGTGATCGACGTGATGATGCCGCGACTCGACGGCCTGGAGACCACCCGCGCCCTGCGCGCGGCCGGCAACGACCTCCCGATCCTGGTGCTCACCGCACGCGACTCCGTCGGCGACCGGGTCGAGGGTCTCGACGCGGGTGCCGACGACTACCTCACCAAGCCGTTCGCGCTCGAGGAGCTGCTCGCCCGGCTGCGCGCGCTGCTCCGCCGGGTCCCCGCCACGCCGGCCGACGCGGACGACACCGACTCCGAGACGCTCACCTTCGCCGACCTCTCGCTCAACCCCGTGACCCGGGAGGTACGACGGGCAGGGCGCGCGATCGACCTCACCCGCACGGAGTTCAGCCTGCTGGAGATGTTCCTGCGCCGGCCGCGCCGGGTGCTGGACCGCTCGTTCATCCTCGAGGAGGTCTGGGGCTACGACTTCCCCACCACGGCGAACTCGCTGGAGGTCTACGTCGGCTACCTCCGTCGCAAGACCGAGGCCGACGGCGAGCCGCGCCTGATCCAGACCGTGCGCGGGGTGGGCTACGTGCTGAAGGAAGCCTGATGTGCCCCCGGTGAACTCGCTGCACTACCGCCGTTCGCTGGCCAGCCGGGTCACCCTGCTGGCCGGGATGGCCGTCGGCCTGTCGGTCGCGATCGTCGCGCTGGCCGGCTTCGCGACGGTGCGGATGCAGATGTACAGCTCGCTGGACCAGTCGCTGCTCGACCGGGCCTCGGCCGCCGCGCAGGTGGACAACCTGAGCGCGCTGACCCGCGAGCGGGTGCCCGCCTGGACGCTCGGCGCGGCCGACGTGCGGATCGCCTTCCTCAGCGCCGAGGGCCAGATCACCTCGCTGGACCGGGTCACCGCGCTGTCGCTGGGGCAGCCCGAGCTCGACGTCGCGCAGGGACGCAGCGGGTACTCCGTGCGCACGGTCACCACCGACGCGGGACGGTTCCGCCAGGTCGCCGTACCCACCCGCGACGGCGGCGCGGCACTCGTCCTCGCCCAGTCCCTGCTGCCCACCGAGGAGACCCTCGAACGGCTCGGCATCGTGCTCACGATCTTCGGGCTGCTCGGCGTGCTCGGCGCGACGTTCGCCGGCTGGGCGGTGGCCCGCAACGGGCTGCGGCCGGTCCGACGGCTGACCGAGGCGGCCGAGGACATCGCCCGCACCGAGAAGCTCGACCCGATCGAGGTGGAGGGCAACGACGAGATCTCCCGGCTCGCCTCGGCGTTCAACGCGATGCTCGCCGCACTGTCGGCCTCCCGCGACCGGCAGCGCCAGCTGGTGGCGGACGCCGGCCACGAGCTGCGCACACCGCTGACCTCGCTGCGCACGAACCTCGACCTGCTGGTCCAGGCCGACCATCGTGGCGGGCTGTCGGAGTCCGCGCGTGCCGAGCTGCTGGCCGACGTGAAGTTCCAGATCGAGGAGCTCACCACGCTGATCGGCGACCTCACCGAGCTGGCTCGCGACGAGCCGCTCCGGGTCACCGTGGAGCCGGTCGACCTCGTCGAGATCGTCGACCACGCCGTGGAACGAGTACGCCGGCGCGCACCCGGCCTGGAGTTCGACGTACGCACCTCGCCGTGGTGGGTCACCGGTGAGTCCGCCGCCCTGGAGCGCGCCGTCACCAACCTCCTCGACAACGCCGCCAAGTGGAGCCCGCCGCTGGGCAAGGTCACCGTCGAGCTCCGCGACGGCACGCTGCTGGTCGCCGACGAGGGCGAGGGCATCGCCGAGGAGGACCTGCCGCACGTGTTCGACCGGTTCTACCGGGCCGCCGAGTCGCGGACCATGCCCGGCTCCGGGCTCGGCCTGGCGATCGTGCGCCAGGTGGCCGAACGCCACGGCGGCTCGGTGCGCGCGGGGCGTTCGGAGGCCGGTGGCGCAGCATTCTGGTTCAGCATGCCCGGTGCAGCAGAGCCCGCGGTCTCGTCGGTCGACACCCCGCGCCCGACGTCCGGCGAACCCGACACGGTAGAACAGTCCGCATGGAGATTCCCCAGGGGCAGCACGGCCGAGCAGCCGGACACCTCCCCGCGCCGCTGACCCGCAGCGAGCGCCTCGACCGGCTGCCGTTCACCGCGCAGCACCGCAAGCTCGTGGTCGGGTCGGGCACCGGCTGGGCGCTCGACGCGATGGACGTCGGGCTGATCAGCTTCGTGATGGCCGCGCTCAGCGCTCAGTGGAAGCTGAGCACCACCGAGCTGTCGTGGATCGCCTCGGTCGGGTTCATCGGGATGGCGATCGGCGCCAGCGTCGGCGGGCTGCTCGCCGACCGGATCGGCCGCCGCCAGGTCTTCGCGCTGACCCTGCTGGTGTACGGCATCGCGACCGGCGCCGCCGCGCTGTCCTGGTCGGTCGGTGCACTGCTGGTCTTCCGGTTCCTGATCGGGATCGGCCTCGGCGCGGAGCTTCCGGTCGCGGCGACGCTGGTCAGCGAGTTCGCGCCCGCCCGGATCCGCGGCCGCGTCGTCGTCCTGCTCGAGTCGTTCTGGGCCGTCGGCTGGCTGATCGCCGCGCTGATCGGCTACTTCGTGGTGCCCGCCTCCGACGACGGCTGGCGCTGGGCGCTGGCCATCGGCGCGGTGCCGGCGGTGTACGCGGTGGTCGTCCGCTACGGCCTGCCCGAGTCGGTGCGCTTCCTGGAGCGGCGGGGCCGGTACGCCGAGGCGGAGACCGTCGTACGGCGCTTCGAGGACTCCGCCGGACTCGTCGTCACCGACACCCCACCCTCTCCTTCTGCCGGCGAGCCCGTGGCCGGCGAGACGCCCGGCCCCGGCGCGCTGTGGGCCCCCGGCCTGCGCGGGCGTACGGCGTCGCTGTGGGTGGTGTGGTTCGGGGTGAACTTCTCCTACTACGGCGCGTTCATCTGGATCCCCACCCTGCTCGCGGCGTCGGGCATGGACCTGGTGAAGTCGTTCGGCTACACGCTGATCATCACGATCGCGCAGCTGCCGGGGTACGCCGCCGCGGCGCTGCTCGTCGAGCTCTGGGGCCGCCGCCCGACGCTGTCGCTGTTCCTCGCCGGCTCGGCCGGGTCAGCGCTGTTCTTCGGCAACGCCGAGAGCGCGACCGCGATCATCGTCTCGGGGATGGCGCTGTCGTTCTTCAACCTCGGCGCGTGGGGCGCCCTGTACGCCCTCAGCCCCGAGGTCTACCCCACCTCGCTGCGCGGCACCGGCTCCGGCTGGGCGGCGGGCTTCGGCCGGATCGCGTCCGTGCTCGCGCCCCTGTCGGTGCCGTGGCTGCTCGACCTCGGCGGCGGCGAGGAGGCCCTGCTGTTCGCGGTGTTCGCCGGGTTCTTCCTGATCGCCGCGGCCGCGACCTTCGGGCTGCCCGAGCGGCGCGGCGAGGCGCTGCAGGAGACGCTCGCCTGAAACTCGCCCCCGCGGCCCCCTCTGTGCCCCCCGCCGCGGACTGACTTGCAACGTTCTGCACCAATCCGCGCGCCAAACCGGTGCAGAACGTTGCAAGTGGCGCGGCCAACGGGGTCCGGGAGCTCACAACCAGGTCCTGGCTGCTTCTCAGTCTCGTTTCAGGACCGCTGGGCACAGTGGTGCCATGAGAAGCCCTATGTCCAGCCCGCCTGTCTCAGGCGGCGGTGGGTTGGTTGGCCAGGACGCGTTGGAGGGCGCGGTGCTGGGCGGGGTCATAGCTGACGCCGTCTTGCCAGCAGTGCCAGATG
>JBMOMG010000004.1:0-5744 GCA_049323155.1 Actinomycetota bacterium
TCCTCCAGCACCGGCGCGGAGGCGACCCACTCCCCCAGTCGCTGGGCGGCGACCAGCGTGTCGTCGGCGAGCGCGAGCACGTAGCGGACATGGGCATCGGTCGTGGTCCCGCCCGCAGGGGCCCCGGTCTCCGCAGACGTCCGGCTCACAGGTGCTCCACGCCCTCGGGAACCTCGTAGAACGTCGGGTGCCGGTAGATCTTGTCGGCTGCCGGGTCGAAGAAGGAGTCCTTCTCGTCGGGGCTCGACGCGCTGATCGCCGCGGCGGGCACCACCCACAGCGAGACGCCCTCCTGCCGACGCGTGTAGAGGTCGCGGGCGTTGTGCAGCGCCATCTGCGCGTCGGCTGCGTGCAGCGAGCCGACGTGGACGTGCGAGAGCCCTCGCCGGGAGCGCACGAACACCTCCCACAGGGGCCATTCGCGCGTCATGCCACCGCTCCCGTCGTACGTGCCTGCTGCTTCTCGGCGTACGCCGCGGCGGCCTCCCGCACCCAGGCACCCTCCTCGTGCGCACGCACCCGGTGCTCGAGCCGCTGCTTGTTGCACGGACCGTTGCCCTTGATCACCTCGAACAGCTCGGTGAAGTCGATCTCACCGAAGTCGTAGTGTCCGCGCTCGTCGTTCCAGCGCAGGTCCGGGTCGGGCAGGGTCAGCCCGAGCGCCTCGGCCTGCGGCACGGTCATGTCCACGAAACGCTGACGAAGCTCGTCGTTGGAGAACCGCTTGATCCCCCAGCGCATCGACTGTGCCGAGTGCGTGGACTTCTCGTCCGGGGGACCGAACATCATCAGGCTCGGCCACCACCAGCGGTTCACCGCGTCCTGGGCCATCGCCTTCTGCGCGGGGGTGCCGTGCGCGAGCGCGTACAGGGCCTCGAACCCTTGCCGCTGGTGGAACGACTCCTCCTTGCAGACCCGCACCATCGCCCGTGCGTAGGGGCCGTAGGAGCAGCGGCACAGCGGCACCTGGTTGACGATCGCGGCGCCGTCGACGAGCCAGCCGATGGCCCCCACGTCGGCCCAGGTCAAGGTCGGGTAGTTGAAGATCGAGGAGTACTTCTGCCGGCCCGCGTGCAGAGCGTCGAGGAGCTCGGAGCGGTCGACGCCGAGGGTCTCGGCGGCGGCGTAGAGGTACAGCCCGTGCCCGGCCTCGTCCTGCACCTTCGCCATCAGGATCGCCTTGCGGCGCAGGCTAGGGGCGCGGGTGATCCAGTTGCCCTCGGGCTGCATCCCGATGATCTCGGAGTGCGCGTGCTGGGCGATCTGCCGGATCAGGGTCCTGCGGTAGCCGTCAGGCATCGCGTCGCGCGGCTCGATCCTGCCGTCGGCGTCGATGACGTCCAAGAAGCCCGGTGGGTCCTCCGTGACGGGGGGCGCGGCGCTCTCGGGCGCGGAGAAGTCGTTGCCGTACATGAGCACACCCTAACAAGGAAGTGTTACAGGTCACACTCACCACGACCGTCGGCGTGTAACACCGCGCAGCCCTGTCAGGATGGGTCCATGAGCTCCTCCCACGGCACCCCGACCGCCGACGTCTCGGTCCGCGTGGCCTGGGCCGACGACGCGGCCGCGATCGCCGGCGTGCAGGTCCGGGCATGGCGCCGGTCGTACGACGGCCTCCTGCCGCCCGACGTACTGGACTCCCTCGACGCCGACCAGTTCACCGCCGCCTGGCAGGCCTCGCTGACCAAGCCCAAGGACGCACGCAACCGGGTGCTCGTCGCGCTCGAGCGCAACACCGTCCGCGGGTTCGCGATCACCTCCCCCTCCGAGGACCCCGACGCCGACCCGGTCGTCGACGGCGAGGTCTCCGAGCTCACCGTCGACCCCGAGCAGACCCGGCACGGGCACGGCTCCCGGCTGCTCCAGGCGTGCGTGGACACGCTCCGCGCGGACAAGTTCCGCCGCGCGGTGGCCTGGCTGAACAGCACCGACGACGCGCGGCGGAGCTTCCTGACCGACGCAGGCTGGGCGCCCGACGGCGCGCACCGCGAGCTCGACCTGCGCGGTGACGGCGAGGTGCTCGTCAAGCAGGTCCGGCTGCACACCGACCTGACCGAGTGAACCGTCGGCTGCCGGCAACCTTTTGCTCGACTCGTTCGTCTGAACAGTCGTAGGCTCGAGATCGGGTCTGCTGACCCGGACGAAACCGGAGGGTGCACAGTGCTGGGACCTCTGCCGAAGTTCTACCGCGTCATCGTCTCCGCCGTCGCGCTGACCGTCTTCATCGGCGCCGGCGCCTGGGCGGCGTTCATGCTCCCCTACCCCGTGCTCGTCGGCGCCGGCGCGAGTGTCGGCCTGGTCGTGGGCGCGGTGATCACCTACCTGCTCGTGCACGCGCCCGAGCCCGCCGCCGAGCCCCGTCGCGTACGCCGGCGCCACCTGCACTAACTTCACGGGGGTGAACCCCACTCCCACCCAACGCGCGATCATCCGCGACGGGGTCGCGGTCGGTGTCGCCACCGGCGCCTACGGGATCTCGTTCGGCGCCATCTCCGTCGCCGCCGGCCTGACGGTCCTGCAGACCTGCGCGCTGTCCCTGCTGGTGTTCACCGGCGCCTCGCAGTTCGCGCTCGTCGGGGTCGTCGCCGCCGGCGGTGCGCCGTTCTCCGGCGCCGTGACCGGCCTGCTGCTCGGCACCCGCAACACCCTCTACGGGCTCCGCCTGGCTCCCCTGCTCGGGTGGACCGGCTGGCGGCGGGCCGGCGCCGCGCACCTGCTGATCGACGAGTCCACCGCGATGTCGGTCACCCGGGAGACGACCGAGGACGCGCGGGTGGGCTTCCTGAGCACGGGCCTGGCGGTGTTCGCGCTGTGGAACCTCGCCACCCTCGGTGGAGCGCTGGCCGGGGAGGCCCTGGGCGACCCGCGCACCTACGGGCTCGACGCCGCGGTCGGCGGCGCCTTCCTGGCGCTGCTGTGGCCACGGCTGCGCGACCGGCACAACCAGGTCACCGCGGTGCTCGCGGTCGCGCTGGCCCTCAGCCTCGTGCCCGCGGCGCCGGCCGGTGTTCCGGTGCTGGCGGCGGCCGTGGTCGCCCTCGGCACGGGGCTGCTGACCCGGCCCGCTCCCGACGCGACCGAGATCCCGGCGCGGGACGACCTGGCCGGTGGGGGTGAGCACCCGTGATGTGGACCGCGATCATCGTCACCGGCGTGGGCGCCTACCTGCTCAAGCTCGCCGGCCTGTCCATCCCCGCCTCGGTGCTCGAGCGGCCGCTGGTGCACCGCGTCGCGGACCTGATGCCGGTCGCCCTGCTCGCTGCTCTGGTGGCCGTGCAGGTCTTCGCCTCGGGTGCGACGCTCACCGTCGATGCTCGCGCCGCCGGCCTGGCGGCAGCCGTCGTCGCGCTGCTGCTGCGCGCGCCGTTCATCGTGGTGGTGCTGGTCGCCGCGCTCACCGCCGCCATCCTCCGTCTGCTCTGATCCCGAGGGTCGACCTGCGAGGATCTCCTCATGACCGCCCCCTCCCCGCGGCGCTTCGCCGGCGTGCTCGCTCACCACGACGGACGCGTTGTGCTCGTCCGGGAAGCGCACTCGCGCTGGGGCGGCGAGTTCTGGAACCTCCCGAGCGGCATGGTCGACGCCCACGAGACACCCGCCGAGGGCGCGGCGCGTGAGCTCGCAGAGGAGGCCGGCCTGCGCGTTCCACCCGGCGCCCTTCGCCTCCGGTCCAACTCCTCGACGCTGGTCGACGGCCTGACATCGCTGGCCTGGAACTTCGATGTCGTCATCGAACATCCCGCCCTCCGGTCGACGACCCCGACCGCCTCGTGCGAGAGGCCCGCTGGTTCCCCGTCGAGGCGGCCATCGATCTCATACGTGCACTGCCCTACCGGCCGTTGGCCGATCCGGCGGTCGCGGTTCTGACCGGGGCAGCCGCCGCCGACAGCCACTGGCACTTCGCCACCCCCGAACTCGATCCGGTCCTCGGCCTGCGACCCCCGCGGTTCTGACCCGCTGCGAGAGGCGGCCGTCAGGATCTGTGAAACATGCAGCTAAGGCCATCAGGGGTACGTCGCACGCCTGGCACCGGCCGGACGAGGGCCCAGCTGCATGTTCGACGGTCTCGACGCAGGCGCCAGGGGATCTCGATCCGGCCCTGCTGCCGTCGATCGGCAAAGCCGGAGTCGCGAGCGATCTCGCGCCGGCTCGGCCGCCGAAGCGGCGCGGAGATCCTGGTGGAACACTCGGGGGATGGACGGCCGACGCGTGGAGTGCGATCTGGGTGTGGCTCGCTCGTGGGGCGCGGGCCCCGAGGTGCTCTTCCTCAGCAACCCACTCGCCGACCCCTTCGGTTGGTCGGCTCCCGTTCGCTCCGACCTGGTCGCGGCGGGATACCGGGTCACCACGTTCGACCCGCGTCCCCAGGATCACGACTGGCAGAGCGTGGTCGGCTGCGTTGATGCATTCATCCGACGGGGAGCCGACTCGGTCGCGCTGGTGGGGTGGTCCCAGGGCGCGGCCGTCGCGCAAGAGGTGGCGCTCCGTGCCGAAGCGCATGTCGGGTGCGCCGCTCTGCTCGCCACCTACGGGCGACAGAACGAGCTGGACAAGGTCCTCCAGGAGGCATGGCAACGACTCGTGCACGGTGGCGACGACCTGGACTGTCTCCGTCTCGCGCTCGGGTTGCTGACGGCGTTCCCACCCGAGCAGCTGGCCGACGACGACTTCGTCCAGCACCTGCGGGCCATCCAGCCCGAGTGGGCCGGGCGTCCCGACCCCGAGGCGAGGGAGCGGGCAGCCACCTTCATCTCGACGTACCAGGACCGGCTGCCTTCTCTCGAGCAGCTGAGCGTGCCCTGCTTGGTCATGGGGTTCGAGCTCGACACGGACACCACTGCAGCGAGAGCCCGCGAGGTGGCACGTGCGGTTTCCACTGCTCGCTACGTCGAGGTTCCTGGCCTGGGGCACGCGGCGCCCATCAGCGATCCGGAGCTGGTCTGGCCGCCTGTCGTCGACTTCCTGAAGGAGCATCACCCGGCCAACTGAGCCGGGGAAGGGCCGCCGGGGTGCGCCCGTCGAACATGCAGCTAGGGCCCCCAGGGGTACGACGTACGCCTGGCACCAGCCTGCCGAGGGGCCAGCTGCATGTTCGACGGACCCGAGGCAGGCGTCAGGGGATTTCGATCCGGCCCTGCTCGTCGATCGGGAAGCCGGGGTTGAAGGCGATCTCCCAGAGCGTTCCGTCGGGGTCGGCGAAATAGCCGGAGTACCCGCCCCACTCCGCACGGGTGGGGGGCTTGACGATCGTCCCGCCGACCTCGCGGACCCGCACGAATGCCAGGTCGACCTCGTCCTCCGACGGCAGGTTGACCGCCAGCGTGATTCCGCGGTAGGCGGGCAGGTCGTCGGCGGGAACGGCATCGAGATGCGCGTCGTCGGCGAGGGCGTCGTACCCGAACAGGCCGATCCAGGACCCGGAGGTCTTGAACCAGACGATCCCGTCGGCCTGGTCGCCGCGCATCTCCCAGCCGAGGTCGCGGTAGAAGCGGATGGAGCGCTCGAGGTCGGCGACCCCGAGGGTCACGATGGCGAGGTTGGCCGGGACGTCGTTGGGCATGTCCGACATTGTGCTCCCCCGGCTCAGGAGCGGCTCCGGCGGGCGTCGTACAGCTCGATGGCGCGACGCACAGCGGACCGGGCCCGGGTGCGGTCGCCTGCGTCCTCGTAGGCCAGGGCCAGGCGGTACCACGCCTGCCAGCTGTCCGGGTCCGCCTCCACCTCGGCCTGGCGGGCGCCGA
>JBMOMG010000005.1:0-5725 GCA_049323155.1 Actinomycetota bacterium
GTCCTCGCCCTGCTCGCCTGCGGGCTGCTCGTCCGCCGGGCGGTGCGGCGGCTCGGCGGGGTGACCGGTGACGTGCTCGGTGCGGCCGTCGAGGTCACGTTCACCGTGGCGCTCGTCGTGCTCTCGCTGGTCGACTGAGCGCGACCGCTTCGAGTCAGTCCTCGCGCACGCCCGGAGTGACGAACGGCGGCTTGGTGACGGTGAAGATCTCGCGTCGCCCGCGGACGTCGACCGACACCTCGGCGCCCTCGGTGACCTGGGAGGCGATCACCGCCAGGCCGACGCCCAACTTCCGCGTGGGCGAGAAGGTGCCGGAGGTGACCTGGCCGACCGGGACGTCGGCGACGAGCAGCACGCGCATCCCCGGTCGCGGGATCGCCCGGCCGTTCGCGACCAGGCCGCGCAGGACCCGCTTGGGTCCGGTCTCCCGCTCGGCGACCAGGGCCGAGCGGCCCCAGAACGCCTCCTTCTTCCAGCCAACCGCCCAGCCGAGCCGGGCCTCGTTGGGCGTGACCTGACGAGTGATGTCCTGGCCGTGCAGCGGGTAGCCCATCTCGGTGCGCAGCGTGTCGCGGGCACCGAGCCCGCACGGGGTGATCCCGTACGGCTCCCCGGCAGCCATCAGCGCGTCCCACAGCGAACCGACCACCTCGTTGGGGACGACCAGCTCGTAGCCGCGCTCGCCGGTGTAGCCGGTGCGGCAGACCACGACCGGCGCACCGTCGTGCTCGGCCTCGGCGAAGGACATGTAGTCGTGGCCGACCGGGAAGCCGATCGCCGCGAGCACCTCGTCGGACTTCGGCCCCTGGACGGCGAGGATCGAGAGGGTCTCGTGCAGGTCGTCGATCTCCACGCCGTCCGGGACCTCGGCGTCGAGCATCCGCACGACCTCGGCGGTGTTGGCGGCGTTGGGCACCAGCAGCACCCGCTCGTCGCTGTGCAGGTAGGCGATCAGGTCGTCGACGATCCCGCCGCTGTCCGGGTCGCAGCACAGGGTGTACTGCGCCTTGCCCGGCTCGATCCGGCGCAGGTCGTTGGTCAGGCAGGAGTTCACGAACTCGGCCGCTCCGGGTCCGTGCACGACGACCTTGCCGAGGTGGCTGACGTCGAACACGCCGACGGCCTCGCGCACCGCGGTGTGCTCCTTGACCACCCCGACGTACTCCAGCGGCATCTCCCAGCCACCGAACTCCGCGAGCTTCGCGCCCAGCGCGACGTGTCTGTCGTGGAGGGCGGAGTGCCGGAGCGGGCTGGTGCCGGGGGTGTCGATCGGGTCCATGCGGGGAACCTACCCCAGCAGCATGCCCCGGGACCGGGGGCTAGCATGCGGCCAGACATCGAGACGACGAGGGAGTCGACCAGACGTGACGACGTACAGCCTCCGCAAGGGCGCAGCCGACAAGACCAAGACCGACGTGGTGGTGGCCGGAGTGGTCAAGACCAAGAAGGGCCTGGCGATGGCGGCCGGCGGCGAGGGCGTCGCGTCGGCGTACGGCCGCAAGCTGCAGCCGATGCTCTCGACGCTCGGGTTCGCCGGCAAGCCCGGCGAGGTCGTCAAGATCCCGACCGCCGGCGCGCTGAAGTCGCCGGTGCTGATCCTGGTCGGTCTCGGCGAGGCCGACAAGCTCACCACCGAGGCGGTACGACGGGCGGCCGGTGCCGCAGCCCGCGCGGTGTCCAACGCGGCCACCGTCGCGCTCGCCCTGCCCGCGCCCGACGCCGCACACGTGCGCGCGGTCGTCGACGGCTACCAGCTCGGCGCCTACTCGTTCACCGCGTTCAAGACCGCCCCCGCTCCCGACGTCGCCGGCGAGGTGGTCGTGCTCAGCGACGCCGCGAAGGACAAGGACGCCGTCGCGGACCTCGCAGGTGGTCGTCGCGGCGACCGCGCTGGTCCGCGACTGGGTGAACACCCCGCCCGGCGACCTCACCCCGGAGAAGTTCGCCGACGCGGTGAGCGCCACCAAGAAGGCCCGCAAGGCCACCAAGGTCACGCTCAAGGTGATGGACGAGCAGGCGCTGGAGGCCGACGGCTGCGGCGGCATCGTCGGCGTCGGCCGCGGCTCGGCCAACCCGCCGCGGCTGGTGCAGCTGACCTACAGGCCGCGCGGCGCCAAGGCTCACCTGGCGCTGGTCGGCAAGGGCATCACCTACGACTCGGGCGGGCTGAGCATCAAGCCGGCCGCCTCGATGATGACCATGAAGTGCGACATGGCCGGGGCAGCCTCGGTCGTGGCCGCCACGTTCGCGATCGCCGAGCTCGGTCTGCCGGTCGCGGTCACCACCTACGCCCCGATGGCCGAGAACATGGTGTCCGGCTCCGCGACCCGCCCCGGTGACGTGGTGACCATCTACGGCGGCAAGACCGTCGAGGTGCTCAACACCGACGCCGAGGGCCGCCTGGTCCTCGCCGACGCGCTCGTCAAGGCCACCGAGGACAAGCCCGACGTGATCGTCGACGTCGCCACCCTGACCGGCGCCTGCGTCGTCGCGCTCGGCGACCGGGTCGGCGGCCTGCTCGGCAACGACGAGGCGCTCATCGCCGACGTGAAGGCGGCCGGCGACCGGGCCGGCGAGGCGTTCTGGCCGCTGCCGATCCCCGAGGAGATGGGCGAGAAGGTGCGCAGCAACACCAAGATCGCCGACCTGGCCCAGCACAACTCCGAGCGCTGGGGCGGCACGCTGTACGCCGCTGCGTTCCTGCGCGAGTTCGTCGGCGAGCACCGGTGGGCGCACCTCGACATCGCCGGCCCGGCGTTCAACGAGAAGGGCCCCTACGGCTACGTCCCCTCCGGTGGCACCGGCATGTCCGTGGCCACGTTGGTCGAGCTGGCCGGGTCGCTCGCCGAGGGCTAAGCGCCTTCGGCCTCCTTGCGGCGGCGGTTGTACTCACGCATCCGTGCCGGGTAGCCGACCACCGCGGCGTCGTACGACGGGATGCCGTGGCGGTTGGCGAACCGGTGCGCCCACTCCACCGACGGCACCCTCCTGCGGGTCCACTCGCCGTCGTGCGCGACCAGGATGATCGTGACGTCGGAGACGGCCGTGCGCGGCTCCACGAAACCCTCGACGCCGCGACGGGTGCGTGCGAACTCCTCGAGGTGCTGCTCGTCCGCGGCGTCCGAGGCGCGCACGGTGGTCGCCGCTCCCCTGCCGCCCGGGCGACGCACCCGGCCTCTGCGACCACGCCGCCTGAAGCGGTCCATCAAACCCATTCCCCCAGTGTGGCTTACCGGTCCTGAACCCCCTCTCGGATCCGGTGCCGGGACGGCGGCGAGCCGCCGGCAGGACCCCGGGCCCACGACCGGTCGGGCACGGCGACACCCGATGTCGCCCCGGACGCGCTTGGTGCAAAGATGGGCGCAACAGGCGACCCCTCACATCTGAACAAGACCGGAGGAGCAGTGGCGGACGCGAACCCCAGCGGAGCCGGCGACAACTTCGACATCGTGATCCTCGGCGCCGGCAGCGGCGGCTACGCCTGCGCCTTGCGCGCAGCACAGCTCGGCCTGTCGGTCGCCCTCGTCGAGAAGGACAAGATCGGCGGGACCTGCCTCCACGTCGGCTGCATCCCCACCAAAGCGCTGCTGCACGCCGCCGAGGTCGCCGACACCGCCCGTGAGTCCGAGCAGTTCGGCGTCAACGCCACGCTCGAGGGCATCGACATGGCGGGGGTCAACAAGTACAAGGACGGCGTCGTCTCCCGGCTCTTCAAGGGACTCACCGGGCTGGTCAAGGGCCGGGGCATCACCGTCGTCGAGGGCGAGGGTCGGCTCGTCGCCCCCGACACCGTGGAGGTCGACGGCCGTCGGCTCGTGGGTCGCAACGTCGTCCTGGCCAGCGGCTCGTACTCCCGGACCCTGCCCGGCCTCGAGATCGACGGCGAGCGCGTGCTCACCTCCGAACACGCGCTCTCCCTCGACCGGGTGCCCACCTCCGCGGTCGTCCTCGGCGGCGGCGTGATCGGCTGCGAGTTCGCCTCCGTCTGGCGCTCCTTCGGCGCCGAGGTCACCATCGTCGAGGCCCTCCCCCGCCTGGTCGCCGCCGAGGACGAGGCAGTGTCCAAGGCGCTCGAGCGGGCCTTCCGCAAGCGCAAGATCGGGTTCAAGGTCGGCACGCCGTTCAGGTCGGTCGAGCGCACCGACGACGGCGTGCGCGTGAGCGTCGAGGGCGGCGAGACGATCGAGGCGGAGATCCTCCTGGTCGCGGTCGGTCGCGGCCCCCGCACCGAGGGGCTCGGGTACGCCGAGCAGGGCATCGCCATGGACCGCGGCTTCGTCCTCGCCGACGACCGGTGCCGCACCAACGTCGAGGGTGTCTACGCCGTCGGCGACATCGTCCCCGGCCTGCAGCTGGCCCACCGCGGCTTCGCCCAGGGCGTCTTCGTGGCCGAGGAGATCGCCGGTCTGGAGCCGGCGCCCATCGACGAGGCGGGCATCCCGCGGGTCACCTACAGCGACCCCGAGGTCGCCTCGGTCGGGCTCACCGAGTCCGCCGCCGCCGAGAAGTTCGGCGTCGACGGCATCGAGTCGCTGACCTACGACCTCGGCGGCAACGGCAAGAGCCAGATCCTCAAGACCCAGGGGTTCGTGAAGCTGGTCCGCCAGAAGGACGGTCCCGTGGTCGGCGTACACATGGTCGGCGCACGGGTCGGCGAGCTGATCGGTGAGGCGCAGCTTATTTACAACTGGGAGGGGTACGCCGAGGACGTGGCCCCCCTCGTGCATGCCCACCCGACACAGAACGAGGCGCTCGGAGAGGCGCACCTGGCCCTGGCCGGGAAGCCGCTTCATGCGCATTCGTGACGCAGCCTCGTAGGCTCAGCACCAACACCTCTTGACCCGCGCAGCACAGCAGTCGAAGCCAGCAAAAGGAGCGAAGGAACGCATGGCGACCTCAGTCACTCTCCCCGCCCTCGGTGAGTCCGTCACCGAAGGCACCGTCACCCGCTGGCTCAAGCAGCCAGGCGACCGCGTCGAGGTCGACGAGCCGCTGCTCGAGGTCTCCACCGACAAGGTCGACACCGAGATCCCCTCCCCGGTGGCCGGCACCCTGCTGGAGATCAAGGCGCAGGAGGACGAGACCGTCGAGGTCGGCGCCGAGCTCGCCACCATCGGCGACGAGGGCGAGTCCGGCTCCACCAGCGAGCAGGCCGACGAGGAGGCCGGCGCCTCCCACGAGGCGGCAAGCGCGGGTGCGGGCGAGGGTCCCGGCGGCGAGACCGGCGAGGCTGCCGCGCCGTCGGAGGAGGAGGTCGGTCGGCAGACCGAGCCCCAGGGCGACGTACCTCAGGCGCAGACCGAGCCGACCGGCCCCGCCCAGGAGACCGCTCCGAGCTCGGCCGACACCAAGCCGGAGTCCGAGGCGTCCCAGGCCGGCATGCAGGGCAGCGGCACCCCGGTAACCCTGCCCGCACTCGGCGAGTCGGTCACCGAGGGCACGGTCACCCGCTGGCTCAAGCAAGTAGGCGACGAGGTGGCCGTCGACGAGGCGCTGCTCGAGGTCTCCACCGACAAGGTCGACACCGAGATCCCCTCCCCGGTCGCGGGCACCCTGCTGGAGATCAAGGTCCAGGAGGACGAGACCGTCGAGGTCGGCGCCGAGCTCGCGATCGTCGGCTCCGGCCAGGCCGCGCCGGCAGAGGCGCCGAGCGAGGCTCCGGCTGCGGAGGCGCCGTCCGAGCAGCCCCCGGCCGAGGAGAAGCCCTCCGAGGAGTCGCACCTCG
>JBMOMG010000006.1:0-5577 GCA_049323155.1 Actinomycetota bacterium
GCTACGTGTACGCCCGCGCCGCCGCGGCGGCGCGCGGGCGCGCCCGCGGAGCCGCCCTGCGTGCGGGTCGCGGGCGGTGGAACTCGTAACAACCCTGAGCCCCTGGATGCGTTACTAGGTCGAGATCGAAAGGGGCTTGTGGAGGACGAGCAGGCGTTTGTGGAGTGGGCGGCCGGGTGTGAGTGACGGTTGCTCCGCTCGGCGTAGGTCGCCAGCGCACCAGCGGAGGACGTCGGTGCCGGTGCGCCTGCGGGTTGCGTCTCTAGAACTCAGATCGCGGGGCAGGGGCCACGGTGACCGAACGGCCCATTGGTGTGGGCAGTTCGGCCCTTGGCTGGTTCGGGGGACGAGAGGAGTGTCGAAGAGATAGATCTCGGTCACTCGGCCAGTTGCGATGGATGGTCAGCCCGTTCTTGCGGAGGTCCCATGCGTGTTCACTCTTTCGGTGCGCTTGTCGGTGCTGCAGCTTTGACGCTCGCCGCTCAGGTCGCGCCGGCCACGGCAGCCGGCCCGACCTGTCTTGGCCGGTCGGCCACGATCGTTGGCACGGCTGGAGCGGATGTCATCCGCGGCACAGCCGGTGCGGACGTGATCGTCGCCCGCGGCGGTGCGGACACCATCTACGGCGCGGGCCGCCGAGACGTCATCTGCGGTGGTGATGGACGCGACACGATCTACGGTGGGCCGGGTATCGACCGCATCGAGGGCGGTCGTCACCACGACCGTCTCTACGGGGGCGTCGGTGCCGACGTCATGCACGGCCGCGGTGGTGACGACTACCTCGCCGGCGGTCGCCACGACGACCGTCTCTACGGCAACCACGGTGCCGATCACCTTGACGGCGGCCTCGGAGCCGACCACATGTACGGCGGCGCGGGGCACGACACCCAACACCACAGCGACGCCGACCACCACGACGGCGGAGGCCACACCGGGGGCCACCACTAGACAAACCCCACCGCTCGGTGTGGCTGGGGACTCTCCACCGCGATCCTGTGCGTCCCTCTCGCGGCCCGAGGCGTGGTTGTCACCGGCTCCGTTTGCTGTGAGGCGGCGGGAGCCGTGCGTGGCAGGATCCGCGGGCATAGGGGACGTGGCAGTCATCGCCGTACGGCGATAACACAGGCAGGAGGCGATGGGTCGCGGCCTTGGCGCTGTTCGCGCTGTACCTGGCGGTCGGCTTCGGGCTGCGCACCTGGATCCAGTGGCGAAGCACCCGTGACAGCGGCTTCCGGGGCGTCTCGCGCGGTCCGGGCAGTCCCGAATGGTGGGCCGGTGTGCTGTTCGTGCTGGCGATGGTGACCGGGTTCCTCGGGCCCGTCATGGCGCTCGCGGGCCTGGCGCCGCTGCCGCTGCTGGACGCGCCCCCGCTGCAGGCGACCGGGGTGGTGCTCACGGTCGTGGGTATCGCGGCGACGTACCTCACCCAGGTCGACATGGGAACGAGCTGGCGGATCGGGGTCGAGGCCGGCGAGCGTACCGATCTGGTCACCACCGGCGCGTTCGCGCTGGTGCGCAACCTGAACCGATCTTCACAGCCATGGGGCTCACCGGTGTGGGTCTGGCACTGATGGTGCCCAACGTCGAGGCCCTTTCAGGGGTGGTGCTGCTGCTGGTGGCCCTCGAGCTGCAGGTCCGGGTGGTCGAGGAGCCCTACCTGCTGTCCACCCACGGCGCGAGGTACGCCCACTACGCCGCGGGAACCGGACGGTTCCTGCCCGGCATCGGCCGAGGCACACCAACCAAACTGACGACGGCGGAGTCACCTGATGGGAACCGGGCACACCCACGACGCCGGGCATGCCGGCGGCCGGGACCGGTGGCGGCTCGCCGCCGCATTCACGGTCATCGCTGGCTTCTTCGGTGTCGAGCTGACCTACGGCCTGCTCAGCGGGTCGTTGGCCCTGCTCTCCGACGCCGGGCACATGGCCGCCGACGTGGTCGCGCTAGGCCTGGCGCTGGTCGCGACCCGGGTGGCCACCCGACCTGACACCACCGGGCGCCGCACCTACGGCTCCTACCGGGCCGAGGTGTTCGCCTCCGGGCTGGCGGTGCTGCTGATGCTGGCCGCGGCCGTCTACGTGGTCATCGAGGCGATCGGTCGCATCGAAGAACCGGTCGAGGTCGACACCGGACCGATGCTGGTCGTCGGCGCGCTCGGCCTCGTGGTCGACATCCTCGCCATGGTGCTGCTGCGCGGGGGCGCCGCGGAGAACTTGAACGTCAAGGGTGCCTACCTCGAGGTGGTCGCCGACACCGCCGGCTCGGTCGGGGTTCTGGTGGCCGGATGGCTGGTGTGGAGCACAGGGGAGGGCTACTGGGACACCGTGATCGCACTCGCCATCGGCGCCTACATTGCGCTCCGGGCGGTCATCTTGGGCCGCGAGGTGCTCGCCGTGCTCGGTCAGCACGCACCGGCTGGGGTCGAGCCCGACCAGGTCACCGCGGACCTGGTCGCGGTTGACGGCGTCCAGGACGTCCACGACCTGCACCTGTGGACCCTGACCTCAGGGATGCACGTCGCAACCGCGCACCTAGTCACCACCGAGCCCGCGGCGCAACAGAAGGTCCTCGACCGCGCCCGAGCGGTCCTGCGAGACCGACACGGCGTCGCCCACGCCACCCTCCAGGTCGAGACCCGCCCCACCCCGGACTGCGACGACCCCAGCTGGTGACCGACCGGCTAACACTGGTCGCCCAATGGCTCCGGGTGGGGCAGCCAGAGGGTCACACCCGGAGGAAAGGGTCCGATGGTCCACCGGATCGGGACTTTCGCCCCAGGGGAAGCCGCCACCCACGAGCAACGATGTCTGGGGCGGTCAGGACGCCGGCCTCACCGAGTTGACGACGACCCCAAAGGACCCTGCCACGATGAAGACGCTCACGACGCGAGCCGCCGTCGGCGCCACGCTGCTGCTGGCTGTGACGCTTACCAGCTGTGCGGCCGAGACCGACAGCCCGAACGCTGCCGTGCCGAGCAGCGAGCCATCCGTATCCGTGCCAGCCACCATCCCCGCAGAGGCCGAGCCGCTGCTGGCCGAGTACGGCCTGGACGGCATGGGAACGGTGGAGATCGTCGATCACCTCGACAGGCTCGGTGGAGCCGAGCGCCCGAAGGACCTGATGGCGTCGGTCCGGCCCAACGAGCTCGTTGTCTCCGGCGGCAGCGACGAGTTCAACCTCGAGATCCCCGACGATCGGTTCTACTTGTCGGTAGCCCCGTACGTCGATCAGACCCACGACTGCTTCCACCACTCACTGACCACCTGCACAGGTGAGTTGGCCTCTACCGATGTACAGGTGCAGATCGTGGACGAGACCAACGACAAGATCCTCGTCGACGAGACCCGGACCACCTTCGAGAACGGCTTCGCCGGGTTCTGGCTGCCCCGCAATATCGAAGGGAGCTTGCGTGTCACCTACGACGGCAAGACCGCCGAAACCGAGTTCACCACCGACCCAGGGGCACCGACCTGCCTGACCACCCTCCAGCTGGCGTGAAGGTCCACTTCCGGCGGCTTTGTGACCAAAGGCCCTTCGCGGCGGTTCTCGTACCCGCAAAGGGTGGCTGAAGCAATCTGCGTCGAGGAGGGGCCGGTGACGGCGTCTCAGACAGGACGTCGCTATATCCCCGGCAAGACGACCATGGAGTGACCTTCGCGATGACTGAGCCACGTTCCGCAGGAAGCACAAAGACACACGCACGATCGAAGACCGAGCAGATGCGCGCCGAACGGGCCGCGCAGGCCGCGCGCCAACAGCGCAACCAACGGGTCCTCACCGCCCTCGGTGGGCTGGTCGTCCTCGGCCTCGTGGTCGCGATCGCGTTCGCGATCGTGAACGCCTCGAGCGCCGATGGCGGTGACAGCAGGGCTGAGGGCGAGGTCGTCGTCCCGGCCAGTGTCGTCGACGGCGCCATCCCCGTCGGGGATGAGGGAGCACCGGTCACCGTCGACCTCTACTTCGACTACATGTGCCCCGCCTGCGGCGCGTTCGAACAGCGCAACGCCGAGGACCTCGGTCGTCTCATCGAGGACGGCACCGCCAGGGTCAACCTGCGGATGATGAACTTCCTGGACCCCCAATCCCAGGGCACCGAATACTCCACGCGTGCGGGCAACGCGGTCGCGACCGTGGCCAACGACGCCTCCGAGGCTGTGTGGGACTTCCACAACGCGCTCTACGCCGAGCAGCCGGCCGAAGGCACCGAGGGCCTCAGCGACGAGGAGATCGCCCAGATCGCCACCGAGAGCGGGGTGCCCGCTGACGTCGCGGACACGTTCACCGACGGCACCTACGACGGGTGGGTGACCCAAAGCAACGAGGCCGCCGCCAAGGACGGCGTCAACTCCACCCCAACGGTGATGATCAACGGCGAGACCTTCAAGGGCGACTGGTCCCGGGCTGGGCAACTGGCCGCCGCCATCGAGCACGCCGCGAAGGCGCCGTGAACGTGGTGAGCACCCGCACCGAGGGCATGGTCACCGAGCCGGAGGACGACGGCGACATCGGCCACAGCGTCCCCGGCTGGTTCCAGCGGATCCACCACAGCAACACCGTCATCTGGACGACGATGCTGCTCGCGTCGATCGCCAGCCTCTGGGCCTCTTTCGTGCTCTCGGTGGACGCGATCGTGCTCGCTGAGAACCCGGCCGCGGACTTCGGCTGCGACATCAACGCAGTCATCAGCTGTGGCACCGTCGGCACGGCGTGGCAGTCGTCGCTGCTCGGGTTTCCCAACGCGTTCCTCGGCCTGATCGCCGAGCCGGTGGTGCTCACCATCGCAGTGGCGAGCCTTGGCGGGGTGAGGTTCCCGCGGTGGTTCATGTTCGCAGCCCAGGTGGTCTACTTCATCGGGTTCGTCTTCGCCTACTGGCTCTTCTACCAGGCTATGTTCGTCATCGGCGCGCTGTGCCCGTGGTGCCTATTGGTCACCATTGCCACCACCCTGGTGTTCTTCGAGATGACCCACATCAACATCCGAGACAACAACCTCTTCCTGCCGGGGAGAATCCAGACGGCCGCCGCAGCCGCAGTTCGCGCTAACCTCGACCTGCTCCTTCTCGTCGTCTGGCTGCTCACGGTCGCGCTGATGATTGTGCTGAAGTACGGCAGCGCGCTCTTCGCCTGAGCACTCCGCCGCAGGTCGGGAGCGAGGACCGGAACGACGGTCCCTCGGGGGATGTAGGCGGCAATGCCGGTGAGGATGCGGTGGTCCAAGCGACCGCCGCTCAGCAGCGTCGCCGGCAGCGCATGGGGAAGTTTCGGTGCTCGACGGAGCCCGCTCGTCGTTGCCCTAGCCGCGCTGTCGGCCGTTGGCCCACCTACCGGGCGGACTGGCGTCGGCGCTTGCCGAGGTCACCGAGCGGTCACCGAGCGGTCGCTGAAGCACGGTCTGCCCTCACGGCGGGAGTCGTCAGGTGATGTTCCGCCTCGAGCTGATGCCCGGCCCCTGTGCGTCAGGCTGAGGTGAGACACCACTTCTAAGTTCCTTCCCTCTGCACGGGGCGAGATGCGAGACACCTGATGACCATGACGTTGGCTGATGCTGCCCGGATCGATGATGGGATGGTGACC
>JBMOMG010000007.1:0-5422 GCA_049323155.1 Actinomycetota bacterium
GCCGGGCAGGGTACGGCGGCCAACCCGGTCGGCGAGCCGACCGGCCATGCCCGACGCCCGCTCCAGGAAACCCAGCCGACCGGCGGACGAGAACGCCCACGACGCGGACCTCATCGCCGCGGCCTCAGCGACATGGGAGGCGGTTCCACGCCGCGCGTCGACGACCTGGGCCCGCAGGTCCACCAGCACCGAGGGGATGTCGATCCGCACCGGGCACGCCTCGTAGCAGGCGCCGCACAGCGACGAGGCGTAGGGCAACGAGTCGGTCTGCTCGTCGGTGCCGGGACCGCGAAGCAGCGGGTTGAGGATCGCCCCGATCGGTCCCGGGTACACCGAGCCGTAGGCGTGGCCGCCGGTCCGCTCGTAGACAGGGCACACGTTCAGGCACGCCGAGCAGCGGATGCACCGCAACGCCTGGCGGCCGACCTCGTCGGCGAGCGCCCGGGTGCGGCCGTTGTCGAGCAGCACCACGTGCACCTCCTGCGGGCCGTCGCCGGGCGTGACCCCTGACCACGTGGACGTGTAGGGGTTCATCCGCTCCCCCGTCGACGAGCGCGGCAGCAGCTGCAGGAACACGTCGAGGTCGCGCCAGGTCGGCACCACCTTCTCGATGCCCACCACCGACACGAGCACGTCGGGCAGCGTGAGGCACATCCGGCCGTTGCCCTCGGACTCGACGACGACCAACGTGCCGGTCTCGGCGACCGCGAAGTTGGCGCCGGACACGGCCATCCGCGCGCGCAGGAACTTCTCGCGCAGGTGCAGCCGTGCGGCACCGGCGAGGTCAGCCGGTTCGTCGCTGAGGTCGTCGGGCGCCGCCCGGCCGGCCCGGGCCATCTCGCGACGGAAGATCTCCCGGATCTCCGCTCTGTTGCGATGGATCGCCGGGACCAGGATGTGGGAGGGCAGGTCGTCGCCGAGCTGCACGATCAGCTCGGCCAGGTCGGTCTCCCAGGCCGAGATCCCGGCCGCCTCGAGCGCGCCGTTGAGGTCGATCTCCTGGGTGGCCATCGACTTGACCTTCACGACCTCGTCGACGCCGTGCTGCTGGGCGACCCGGGTGACGATCTCGCAGGCCTCTGCTGCGTCGCGGGCCCAGTGCACCGTCGCCCCGCGCGCGACGAGCGCCGCCTCCAACGCGAGCAGGTGCTCGTCGAGGTGCAGCAGCGTGTTGTCCTTGATCGCCGCGCCGGCCAGCCGCAGCTCCTCCCAGTCCTCCACCTCGCCGACCACGGCAGCCCGCTTCGCGCGGATCGTGCCGGTCGCGTGCGCGAGGTTCGACCGGAGCTGGGTGTCGGCCAGCGCGGTGCGCGCCGCGGCCGGGAACGCCGGCATCCCCACGAACGTCGCGCTCACGACGCGTCCCCCGAAGAGGCGGCGTCCACCGGATGCTCACGCGGCGTGGCGCTCTCTTCCACCGACGCCAGGATCTCCGCGAGGTGCATCACCCGCACCCCCGACCGCTGCCGAGACAGCACGCCGCCGATGTGCATCAGGCAGGAGTTGTCGCCCGCGACCAGCACCTCCGCTCCGGTGTCCCGCACGTGCCTGGCCTTGTCGGAGCCCATCGCCACCGACGTCTCGGCGTTCTTCACCGCGAACGTGCCGCCGAACCCGCAACACTCCTCCGAGTGCGGGAGGTCCACCAGCCGCAGCCCCCGCACCGCCTCCAGGAGCCGTCGGGGCCGGTCGCCGACGCCGAGCATCCGAAGGCTGTGGCAGGTCGGGTGGTAGGTCACCGTGTGCGGGAAGTACGCCCCCACGTCAGTCACCCCGAGCACGTCGACGAGGAACTCGCTCAGCTCGTAGACCCGCGGTGAGACCTCGTCCACAGCGCGAGAGAGCCCTGGGTCCCCGGCTCGCCGAGCGACGATCGAGTGCTGGTGGCGGGCCGATCCCGCGCACGACCCCGAGGGAGTCACCACGGCGTCGAACCCGTCGAAGGCCCGGACGAAGTTGCGTACGACGGGCACCGCCTCGTCGAGGTAGCCGGTGTTGACCATCGGCTGCGCGCAGCACGTCTGCGCCTCGGGGAACTCGACCTCGACGCCCAGCCGGCGCAGCAGACGCACCACTGCCTTCCCGGTGTCGGGGAACATCGCGTCATTGACGCAGGTCACCATCAACGCCACCCTCATGGGCCCCACCCTCGCACCTCGGCGGCGTCCCAGTCAGCAGCGAGGCGTCATGCTGCGCCGAAGTCAGGCTGCCTTGCGCCGAGCGGCTCGCTCCGCGGAGGCGGAGTCCTCGCGCAGCATCCGGAGCACGGCTCGCTCGAGCGCCAGCTGCCGCTCGTCGGGCGAGTCGTAGCTGCGGCGCACGGCCGCCTCGATCGTCGTACCGTCCTCGTAGAGGTCGATCACTCGCGGGTCGACGTACGAGCTGCGCGCGATCGTGGGCGTGTTGCCGAGGTACTCCGAGACCTCCACCATCGCCTGGCGCACCGCCCGCTTGCGCGACGCCTTGGTGTGGCCGGGCTCGTCGGAGGAGGCGAGCGAGACCGCGGCGAGCACCGTGGCGTGCCAGGTGCGGAAGTCCTTCGCGGTGATCTCCGCGCCGGTGGTCGAGCGCAGGTAGTCGTTGACCGTCATCGCGTCGAGCGGGCTCCACCGCCGACCCTCGCGATAGGCCAGCAGCCGGTCCCCACCTCCGCGCCTGCGGCGCATCGTCTCGACCGCGGAGATCGCCAGCGGGTCGTCGATCTCGATGCAGTGCTCGATCCCGGACTTGCCGGTGAAGCAGAACACCAGCCGGTCGCGGTGCCGCCGCACGTGCCGCTTCTCCAGCGTGGTCAGCCCGAAGCTGCCGTTGGTGTCGGTGTAGGAGTCCGAGCCGATCCGGAAGTAGCCGAGGTCGAGGAGGCGTACGGCGGTCGCGGCGGCGCGCTCCATCGGCATGCCGTCCATCGCGATGTGCTCGAGGATCGCCGCACGGGCTCGCGGCAGCTCGGCGGCGACCTCGGTGACCCGGTCGAACTTCATCTTGTCGCGCTTGACCCGCCACTCGGGATGGTAGAGGTACTGCCTGCGCCCCGCGGCGTCCACGCCGACCGCCTGGATGTGGCCGTTCGGGTGCGGGCAGATCCACACCTGCTCCCACGCCGGCGGGATCACCAGGGACTTGCAGCGCTCGACGTCCTCCGCGCACAGCCGCTCGCCGTGCTGGTCGAGGTAGACGAACCCCTTGCCGGCACGGCGGCGTGTCCAGCCCGCACTGTTGGGCGAGACGGTTCGGAGTCGGGGCATGCCCGGAGGTCCCCCGAACGCGCGCGGCTCAAACCGCGGTCCAGGCCGGGGCGCTCAAGGTCTCAGTAGGCGCCTTCGCGGCCGATGACGGCCTTCACGGTCTTCGCGATGATCACCAGGTCGTTGACCATCGACCAGTTGTCGACGTAGTAGAGGTCCAGCCGGACCGCCTCGTTCCAGCTGAGCGAGGACCGTCCGGAGACCTGCCAGAGACCGGTCATCCCGGGGCGGACAAGGAGGCGCCTGCGCATGGCGTTGTCATAGGTCTCGACCTCCCACTCCTGCTGTGGACGTGGTCCGACCAGGCTCATCTCCCCGAAAAGGACGTTGAACAGCTGCGGCAGCTCGTCAATGGAGAAACGGCGGATGAACCGACCGATCCGTGTGATGCGCGGGTCCTGCTCCATCTTCCACAGCGCACCCTCGTGCTCTGCCTCGGCGCGGAGCTTCTCCTCGAGCGCCTCGGCATTGACGTGCATGGACCGGAACTTCAGGCACTCGAACAGCTCCCCGTCGAGACCCACCCGCTTCTGTCGGTAGAGGACCGGGCCGCCGTCCTCGAGCTTGATCAGCAGCGCCACGACAAGCAGCAGCGGGCTGATCACCACCACCCCGAGCAGGGCGCCGAGGAAGTCGAAGAGGCGCTTGGACGCACCGCCGGCGGCGTCGGACTGCGGCCCGTCGACGTGCAGCAGCGGCAGGCCGGCGACCGGGCGCATGTGGATCCGCGGGCCGGCCACATCGGTCAACGACGGCACCACGACCAGGTCGATGTCGCTGCCCTCGAGGTCCCACGCGATCCGCCGGAGGTCGGCCGAGGAGGCGTATCCGCCACGGGCCACGAGCACCGTGTCGGCGCCGACCTCGTCGCACACCCGGCGGGCGTCGGAGACGGCGCCCAGGTGCGGCACGCCCATCTGCTCCTCATCGACGGGGATCCCCTGCGGGACGCAGCCCCCGACGATCACGTAGCCGACGTACTGCTCACGGTGGAGCACCTCGACGAGCTCGCCGATCGCGGCGGGGCCACCGACGGCGACGACCCGGTGCAGCACCTTCCCGTGCACGCGCAGACGGTGCAGCACCTTGCGGACCAGATAGCGCTCGGCAAGCAGCATCGGCGTGCCGAGGAAGAAGGTCAGCAGGACGAATCCGCGAGAGAGGTCGGAGTTGAGCAGGTAGGAGATCATCCCGACGCCGCCGGCGGTGATCACCGACGCGAGCGAGACGAGCTTGAACTCCTCCTGGCCGGCGCCGAAGACGCGCTCGGAGTAGCTGCCCTGGGCCGCCAGGACGACCAGCCAGAGGAGGCCGATCCACGGCCCGACGGTCTCGGAGAGACGCTGGTCGGGGTCGATGTCGGCGGCCCACACGTCGAGGTTCAGGCGCAGCTCCCACGCCCAGAGGATCGCGGCGGTGATGACGAGGAGGTCGGCGACCGCGACGAGCACGAGCATGCGCGCGAGGTGGCGGCGAGTGCGGTTGCGATCCGCGACACCGGACCCTTGCTGCTCGACTCCCCCGACGACGGCCACGGATCCCCCTTCCTGCAGGCGCACGGGAACGCGTAGGCCCCGTATCCGCTTTGTGAGGATACCCCCGCGAGCGCCGCTAAACGTGCACTGTGCCCGATTGGCACCGCTCCTCCTGCCGAGGGCCGGAGGGGGTCAGCGGCGGGTCAGCGACCGCAACGCAGGGCGTACGTCGACCAGGTACACGATCGACGCGACGGCACCGACCATGTTGAGCAGGTGGATCGGGTGCCAGATCAGCATGTGCGCGACCAGCGCGATGGCCAGGATGACCACCCACATCTTCTTGGTCTGCTTGCCGGCTGCCTCGAACTCCTCCGGCCGGTGGGCGAGGGCGTCGATGAACGCCCATGCCTCCACGGCGAACAGCGCGAGCGCAGCGACGAGGATGATGGAGTTCTGGATGTCGTAGACGAGCAGCGGCACGAGCCAATCCTACGCATGAACGGCAACTGCCCCCGCCTCGTGGCGGGGACAGTCGGGTGTCACTCGTCGGGCGACAGGATCAGTCGCCGACCTTCTCGGCGGCGTCGCCGGCGGCCTTGGTGGCGGCCGACGCGGTCTTCTGGGCCGACGTGGTGGTCGCCTTGACGTTGCGCTTGGCGGTGCCGGCGGTCTTCTTGGCAGCCGTCTTGGTGGTCTTCG
>JBMOMG010000008.1:0-5408 GCA_049323155.1 Actinomycetota bacterium
GACGACTGTGACGACGATGACGACCACGGGCACCCCGGTCCGGGCAACGGTGGCTGGGACGACTGCGACGACGACGGCTGGGGCGGCCACCGCCCGGGTCGTGGCGGCGACGACGAGATCGACACGCTGACCGAGGGCGACCAGGCGACGGCTCTGAGCCGTGGCGGTCGCGGCGGCCGGGACCGGCACGACGACTGCGACGACGGCCCCGACTGGCAGGACCGGCCCGGCGGCTGGCCCGGCGGCTGGCACGGTGGCTGGCACGGTGGCTGGCACGGTGACCGGGACGACTGCGACGACGACCGATGGGACGGCCACCGCCCGGGTCGCGGCGACGACGAGGTCGTGGCGCTGACCACCGAGGACGGCGAGGACACCCTGGTGCTCAACCGGCGCGGACGCGACCGCGACCGTGACTGCGACGACGACCGTGGACCCCACCACGGCTGGCACGGGCACTACTACGAGCACTCCCACTACTACGAGCACGGCTACCACGGCGGCCGCGGTTGGGACGACCTCGGCGAGCGCTGGGGCCACAGGTGGGGCGACTGGGACCGCTCCCGCGGCGGCTTCGGGCAGGACGACGTCGACGAGCTCGCCGAGCGGGTCAGCGCACGGGTGAGCAGGCACGGCAGCCGTGACGACTACCGTGACGGCTACGGTGACCGGTTCGACAACGCCTGGGGTCACTGGGACCGCGACCGGGGCCGCTGGCACCGTGACCGGAACCGGTTCCGGGTGACGATCACCGAGCTCGTCGAGCTGCCGACCCCTGGTGGGGTGGACGTGAGCGACGACGGCGTGATCTACCTGGTGGGTCCGTTGTTCAGCCCAGACGGTGAGCTGATGCGACTCGACGACTGAGAAGTGATGCCGACGGCCGGCCCGGTTCGGGCCGGCCGTCCGGCGTTCCCGGCGGCCCCGCGAGGAGGGCGGCCGGAGCGGTGCGGGCCGGCCTCAGCGCCGCGCAGGCACCGCGTACCGGTCGAGGTCGCGCGCCGCGTGCACGTCGGTGAACACCGCTCGCGCCTCCTCGGCGAACACCGCCTCGTCGTCGTGGCGGCCGGAGAAGTGGGTCAGCACCAGCCGTCGTGCACCGGCGGTGGCGGCGATCCGTGCTGCCTGGGCGGCGGTGAGGTGGGCGTACTCCTCGGCGAGGTGCGCCTCGCCGGTCAGGTACGTCGACTCCGTGACCAGGAGGTCCACCCCGCGCGCGAGCTCGACCGCCGCGTCGCAGTCGCGGGTGTCCATCACGAACGCGAACGACTGACCGCGGCGTGGCTCGCTGACCTCCTCGAGGGTGACGACGCGGCCCTCCACCTCGAGCCGGCCCTCCCGCTGGAGCCGGCCGACGTCTGGTCCGGCCACACCGACCCCGCCGAGCCGCTGGGGCAGCATCCTCCGGCCGTCGGGCTCCTGGAGCCGCCAGCCGTAGGTCTCGACGCGATGGTCGAGCGCTCTGGCCTCGAGCCGGAGACCGGGCCAGATGTCGACGACCCCGTCGCCGGCAACGGGGTGCTCGCGCACCTGCACACTGGCGTGTCCGGCGCTCGCGCGGCGCAGTCGGTCGACGTACTCCTGGCCGGAGGCGGGGAAGTACAGGTCCACGGGGTGCTGGACCCGGTCCAACGTCATCCGCTGGAGCACGCCCGGCAGTCCCAGGCAGTGGTCGCCGTGAAGGTGGGTGATGCAGATCCGGGTGATCGAGCTCGCCGAGACGCCCGCGAGGGTCAGCTGCCGCTGGGTGCCCTCACCGGGGTCGAACAGGACGCCCTCCTGGTCCCAGCGCAGGAACGAGCCATGGTGGGCCCGGCGCCGGGTCGGCACCTGCGAGGCCGTGCCGAGGATGACGAGCTCGCGGGCCGGCACGTTCAGCGCACCGTGACCGATCGGCTCGCGGTGACCCCGTTGACCTGCACGGTGAGCGTCGCCGTACCTTGCTTGAGCGCCGTCAGACGGCCGGTGACCGGGTCGTAGGCGACGACCGCCGAGGCCGGTGCGTCGGCCGGGGCGCCGACGTGCACGCCCTGCCCCGTCAGCCAGCGGACGCTCATCGGGTAGGAGACCTGGACCCGCCGTCCGGCCTGGGTCACCCAGGCGGCAGCGCTCGCCGTCCGTCCCGCCGCGAGCGTGGAGGGCGCGGTGACGGCGAGCCGGTCCACCAGCGGACGCAGCTCGACCCCGACTCCGTCGTCGCCGACCCGGAGCAGAGCCCAGCCGGAGAACGCGCCGAGGCCGGCCCGGAGCGGGTTGTTCACCGCGCCTGCGAGGACCTGCGGCACGCCGTCGTCGCGGGTCACCGTGAAGCGGCGACCGTGCCCACCCACGTACGCGACGTGCTTGCCGCTGGTGGCCCGGAAACCGGAGAGGAGCTGCTCGACCAGGTCGCCCTCACGGGCATCGGTGAGCTCGGCCGACCCGCCGGTGGGATCGCTCGTGGGGTGGTGCGCGACGACGACGACCGAGGACACCGACCGGTCGGCGGCCGCCGCGTCGAGGGCCGAGCGGAGCCGGACCAGCTGGGCGAACCCGCTGAACCGGAAGCTGCTCTGTGCGGAGTTGAGCAGCACGAACCGGGTGCCGGCCCGGTCGAGCACGCGGACCGGGTTGCCGAACTCACCGCGGTAGACGGCGAGGTCACCCGACGGGCCGATCTCGTGCTCGCCCGGCGCGTAGTGCCAGGCGACCTTCCCCTCGAGCTCCTGGTCGATGACCCGCCGTGCCAGCGCGATACCGGCCCGGTCCCCGCGGGCGACCAGGTCGCCGTTGAGCAGGACCAGGTCCGCGCCCGCGGCCACCGCCTCGCGCATCACCCGCCGGGTCCGGGCCACGGCCGCGCTGCGGGGCCGAGCACCGGAGATCCGGGCGTCGCTGAGCACCGCGACCCGCAGGCCGTCGGCGGGCAGCGGCTCGAGGTCTGCCACCAGCGGATCGCGAACCGGCGCGGTCCGGGGCACGGGTGCGGTCCGCTCGGTGAAGACGGTGAGGTCGTCGAAGGCGAGGACACCGCGGTAGCGCCGCTTCCGGTTTGTCTCGACCGCGTACACCCGGACAAGGTCCAGGGGCTGCGCCAGCTCCGCGGGCAGGGTCGCCGAGACGAACCGCCAGCCACGCCAGCTCACGCGCCGGCTGAGGGTGACCGTCGCGCGCGACCCGGTCCGGTCCCGGACCAGGGCGCGAAGCCACGCACCCTTGCGGTCGCCGCGCACCCACAGGCCGATTCGGCGGGCGCGGTCGGGCAGGTCCACGGCGGGCCTCGCGGTGAGGTACGCCGCGCGGGCGGTCCGGTTGCCGAGGAGGGCGTACTGCAGGGCGATCGCCCGGCCGGCGCGCCCGGCGCGGTTGGGCACCCTCCGCAGCCGTGCGTCAGCACGCGCCGGGTAGGCCGAGGCCTGCCACCCGGCGAGGGAGTCCATCCGGTGCGTCAGGTTGCGGGCCAGGCCGACGGTGACGCCCACGAAGGTCGCCTTGCCGCCGGCCACGAGCTTGACCACCTCGGACGTGGAGGCGACCTTGGCCCGGACCACGAGGCCACGGGCGGTACGGCGGACGGCGAGCTTGTCGCGGTCGTAGACCAGTCGGATGTCGCGGGGCTCCACCCAGGTGTCGAAGCCGTGCGCGTCGTAGCCGCGGACCTCGAAGCCGGCGCTCCTGCCCTTGCCCGCCAGCGCGAGCGACGGGACGCTCGCCTCGAGCCGGTGGACCGGGCCGAGGACACGCACCTCGAACTGTCCCGAGGCCCCTCCGGCGGACGCGGTGACCGTGCCGGTCCCCGTGCGCCGGCCGCGGACGACCGTGCGTGCACCGGGTCCCTGCTGTGCGGCGACCGCGGCCGAGCCCTGCCAGGTCGGTCGGGCCGCGACCGGGGCGTAGCTCTCGTCGTGGCCGCGGGCGGCGAGCACCCGGGTCAGACCGCGGAGCACGCGGTGCGAGTCGCGGGAGTCCTGAGCGGGCTCGACCCGGATCCCGCGCAGCTTGCCGGAGCCGGCGGTGAAGGAGAACCCGAGCCCGTTGGGAACCGCGCGCTGCCGTCCGTCGGAGGGGGAGTTCACGACCGTCACCGGCTCGCCGGACTCGCGGGCGAGCATCGTCGAGGACCCGCCGCCGTCGAGGTTGAGCCCGTCCTCGGCGCCGAGGTCCTGGAGCAGCCGAGCGGTCTCGTTCATGGTCAGGCCGCGGCTCAGGCTCGACCTCCCGTCGGCGGTCAGCACGATGACGCGGTTCAGGTCCCGGTCGATGCCGATCGCCGTGCGCGGGTGCATCTCGTCGTCGCCGGGCGCGAGCACGCGCCCGTTGCGGAGCAGGATCACGTTGCCGCCCACCGCGACCCGGGTGGCCGCCCGGTTCAGGCCGTACTCGACCGACACCCGGGTGCCGCGGGGCAGCAGGTTGGCCAGCTTCTTCGCGCCGCGGCCGGTGCCCACGAGGTGCATCACACCCGGCTTGATGGGGCCGGAGCTGATCGCCCGCCGGTTGGCGCGCACGCGGCCGGCGCGGACCACCACCTCGCGCCGTGCGGCGGGGCCGGGGAGCACTCGCGTTCGGGAGGTGGCGCCCCACGCCGTGGTGTAGATGCCGATCCCGTTGGACTGGAGTACCGGCGCGTTGAGGTTGGTCACTGCGACGTCGGGCTTGCCGGGGCGGACGATCCTGGCCTGCAGGTAGGTCTTGGCGATCTGGGCGACGTTGTCGCGGTCGAGCAGGAAGGCCTTGTTCTCGGTCGAGCTCGAGCCGTGCAGGACCCCCCGGCCCCGGTCGACGCCGACGCCCATCGGCGCCCCGGTGTCCTTGATGTCGAAGAAGTCGCCGTTGACGCCGGCCACCCCGCGCCGGCGCTGGAGCGCGGTGCTCAACGGTGCGCGTGCGGTGACCCTGCCGGGGGAGAGGTAGTCCAGCCGCAGACCCGGCGTGGAGAGCTCGGCGCTCAGCACGTTGACGCGGATCCAGCCGCGCTCGTCGTAGCGGTCGAACCGGGTGTGCTCCAGCCCCGGCGCGACCGGCAGCGTGCGCTGGTTGATGTCGAAGAAGGCCCGGCTGTCACTCGTGGCCCGTGGCGCGACCCCGGTCTCCGAGCTGTCGGAGGTGTGCTCGGGTGTCGTCGAGCCCGACGGCGCCGACTCCGGCGGGACCGGCGCCGGCTCCTCTGCCGCGACGGCCGGGACGGCCAGGGTGAGCGACAGGGCGGCGGCGACGGTGCTGAGGAAAGGGGCGAGCGCGGTGCGTGGGCGAAGCATGCCCCCGATCCTAGGTTTTTACTTTGCTTCTTTACCTTCGATTCGTGTCAAGGGCCAGTAGGAACCGCCCAGTGGCGGTCATGAGGCCTGCCCGCTGACGGTCACGAGAGTTGCCCGGTGGTGGCCATGGGATCTGCCCACGGGGGCTGCGGCCACCATCGACCAGGGTGC
>JBMOMG010000009.1:0-5321 GCA_049323155.1 Actinomycetota bacterium
TCGGCGTCGATGTCGTCGAGCAGCTGCGCGGCCGACAGCGGCGCCGGCGGCAGCCCCTCGATCCACACCCGCACGTCGGTGCGTCCGAGGTCGAGGTCGGCGATCAGCTCGCGAAGCATCGCGACCTGCGCGCCGAGGTGCGGTGCCCGGCGTACGACGGCGGTCAGCCGGTCCACGCCGAGCCGGGACACGGTCTCCCCACCGGAGAACACCGCCCGCACCATCCCGGTCACCTGCACGAGGCGGATGACCCGGTTGAACTGATGCTCGCCGGTGGTCGAGGCGTCCACCGGGGACATCTCGACGATGACCAGCGCATGGCCCGCCGAGACCGGTTCCCCGGTCTGCTCCGCCTCCCGGTAGAGCTCGTCGACCCGGGTCCGCAGGTGGGCGAAGCTGGTCAGCCCGGTCAGCGGGTCCTCGCAGGAGAGCCCGTGCAGGAACTCCAGGGTCGCCTCGCTCCACGCGACGCTGAGCGCCTCGACGGACGCGAAGTCCGGCTCGATGCCGAGCACCACCTCGAAGGTCGTGCGCAGCCCGTCCAGTGCCTCACCCAGGGCGGCACCGTCACGGGCCACGGCACGACCAACCACGGCGCATGCCGGCCGTGTGTCCGAGGCGGACGCGAGGGCCTCCCCTACTGCCTCGAACCGCGGAGGCATCCCCTGCCGCAGGTCCGGGGGCAGGTCCCGCCCCGCATCCTCGACCTCCGGTGCCGGGCGTCGGCGACCGAACGATGTGAATGACGCCATCGATCCGTCTCCTTCCCCCCGGCACCGACCCCCGTGGCCGGTCTGCTGATGAGACGGGGCCGCCGGCCGGCCATGACGCGAAACCGCAGAACTTTTTTCAGCCGGCGTACGACACGGGCCCTTGCCTCGAAAAGGTGAAAAATCGGACTTGCGCAGGCCGGAGCGCACGACGAGGTCTATCGTGATCGGGGGGGGTGGGGACCTTGAAGAGCGTCACCTAGGCGGGAGGGGGGTCGTTGCACCAGTCATGACCGAGCTGCTCAGCGGCGTCGACGCGCCCAGCGACGCCGAGCTGATCTCCGCCGTCCGGGGTGGCGACGTCGCCGCCTACGGCGAGCTGTTCAGCCGCCACGTCCAGGCTGCCCGTCGCCTGGGCCGCCAGCTGGTCCGCGGGACCGACGTGGACGACCTGGTCTCCGACGCCTTCGCCAAGACCCTCCAGGTCCTCCAGAACGGCGGCGGTCCCGACGTCGCGTTCCGTGCCTACCTGCTCACGTCGGTACGCCGCCTGCACGTGGACCGGATCCGGGCCTCGAAGCGGGTCCAGCCGTCCGATGACATGACCGAGTTCGACGACGGGATCCCCTTCCAGGACACCGCGGTCGCTAGCTTCGAGAACGGCGCCGCCGCCAAGGCGTTCGCCTCACTGCCCGAACGCTGGCAGCTGGTGCTGTGGCACCTCGAGGTGGAGGGTCAGAAGCCCGCCGACATCGCTCCCCTGCTCGGGATGAGTCCCAACTCCGTGTCGGCGCTGGCCTACCGGGCTCGCGAAGGCCTGCGCCAGGCGTTCCTGACGATGCACCTCGCCGACAGCGCCACCGAGCAGTGCCGCTGGACCAACGAGCACCTCGGTGCCTTCGTCCGCTCCGGCCTGTCCAAGCGCGACACGACCAAGGTCCAGTCCCACCTCGACGAGTGCCGGCGCTGCACCGCGATGTACCTCGAGCTCAACGAGGTCAACTCCAACCTCGCCGGCATCATCGCGCCGCTCCTGCTCGGTGCCGCGGCGGCGGGCTACGTCTCCTCCGCCGGTGCCGGCGCGACCGGCATCGCCGCGGTCTTCGGCCGGATCCGCGACGCGCTCACCGGCAACGCCGGCGGCGGCAGTGGTGCGGCCACCACCACCTCCACCGGCGGTGTCGCCTCCGGAGGCGCCGCTTCCGGTGGTGCCGCCGCCGCGACAGGTGCTGCGGGTGCTGCCGGTGCAGCCGCCACTGGCGCCGCCGTGGCTGCTGGAAGCGCTGCGACGCTGGGCGGCATCCTGACCGTGGGCGGCGCGATCGCCGCCGGCGTCGCGGTCGTGACCACCGCCGCGTTCGTGGTCGGCGGTGGCGGCGACAAGGAGACGGTCACCGAGGCCGACCGGCCTGCCGTCGTGCAGACCCCGACCGAGGCAGCGGCACCCAGCGAGCTCGACACCTCGGGCACCGATCCGGAAGCCTCCGAAGACCCCAGCGCGGCGCCCTCCGACGAGGCCACGGTCGACTACGTGGTCCCCAACCCCGGCACCGCGTCCGTCGACCCGGCCGCCACGACGGACACGCCCCCGAGCTCCTCGCCGCAGGACGTGGCTCCTCCTCCCGCCCCGGCTCCCGCTGACCCCGCGCCAGGCGCGCCGGCTCCGAACGACCCGGCCCCGAACGACCCGCCCGCGGACGAGCCCGGTCCGGCACCTGCCGAGCCGACCTCGGAGCCCACCACCGAGCCGACGGCTGAACCGACGGCCGAGCCGACCAGCGAGCCCACCACGGAGCCCACGGCATCGCCGACGGCGTTGCCGTCGTCTGCGCCCACCACGGTGGCACCCCCGCCGCAACCCTCGCCCGAGCCCAGCAGCACCACCACTCCCCCTCCTGGTCCGCTCACGCTCACCGTCAGCAACAGCCGGGTCGAGTCCTCAGAGCTGCGGTTCACACTGGCGGGCGACCCGGTGCTCCCGGTCGAGTTCACCGTGCGGCTTACCTCGCCTGCGGACGCCGCCTTCATCGGCGCCAACGGTGGGCCCTGCTTCGGCTCGGATACCCAAGTCACCTGCCACACGCTCGACCCGACCAGCGCGGGAAGCGCCGGGATGCCGTCTGCCGCGACCACCGGCAGCTTCGAGGCGGCCATCCCGATCGACGCTCCGTCCGGACAGCCCGTCCTGTTCTCGATCAGCGCCGTCGGCTACTCCTCGTCCGATGAGACGTTCTCCGCCCGCCCAGAGCCGACGCCGGACCCCGATCCCGAGCCGGACCCCGCCCCCGAGATCTCGTTCGGCGACCCATACGGGGAGGGCGACTTCCGCTACGTGCGAGTAACGATCGCGAACCTGTCTACGGACGACACGCCGACATTCGGTCTCGACGGAGCAACCCGCGCCCAGCTGCAGAGGGTCGCCGAAGATCGCGAGTCCGGTGACTACGTTGTTCGCGTTCACATGCCCGAGCCGCACGGTGTCGAGACCGTCGCGATCAGAGTCACGGTCGGCAGCACAAGCAAGGTCTCCGACCCCTTCGAGGTCGGCCGGAAACCGGCTGACGGCGATACGGACGACGACGGCTCCGGGGACGACGCGAACGACGACGGCTCCGGGGACGACGCGAACGACGATGGCTCCGGGGACGGCGACCAGACACCGGTGCCGGATGACGGCGAGACACCTGATCCCGGCGAGGTGGAGGCGCCTTCACCTCCCCTCGTCAGCTTCGACCCGTGGCTCGGACACGGTGCGTTCTGGATGCTCGGTGTCCGGATCGACGACCTCCCCGACGACGTGGAGCCGCAGTTCGCACTTCTCGGTGCTGTCGAGGCAGAGCTTCACGACGTCGAGCTGGGATGGCGACGGGGCCGCTACCTTGCCCTCATCCACATGCCGGCGGGCAAGTGCGAGGAGACGGTGAGGCTTCAGGTCACCATCGACGACACGGTCGCCACGTCCGAACCACAGGTGGTCGGCCGCGACAGGAAGAATTGCTGAGCGGCCGCGACGACCGCGTCTGATTCTGACGTGCGACGGCGGCGCTGACCGCCGTACACTCTCCGCACTGCGTTGACGGAGACGAGTAGCCGCCGACCGGTGGAGCACAGAGAGCCGCCCGAAGTGCTGAGAGGGCGGAGTCCACCCCGGCGTCGAAGACACTCCCGAGCATGCACGACCAATGAGGCCGGCCCGGCTCGGGCCGGCGAAGGTGTGGTGGCACAGCGAAACACCCCGTCGCCCACACCTCCTGGGGCTCCCCTAGGAGGTGAAGAGATGCAACGCACCCTGACCGCACAGCTACCGTCCACCGCGCCGGGCACCCGGGTCCGCGTCGAGGGCTGGACCCACCGACGACGCACCCTGGCGACCGTCACGTTCCTGATCCTGCGCGACCGCACCGGCCTTGCCCAGGTGGTGGTGAAAGACCCCGACACCGTGGCCCAGGTCGCCGCTCTCGGCGAGGAGACGGTGGTCTCCGTCGAGGCGAGCCTCGTCGAGAACCCCTCGGCACCCGGCGGCGTCGAGCTCGTCGAGCCGACGATCACACCGCTCTCGGACCCGGCCGAGACACCGCCCGTCGAGCTATGGCGCCCGACCCTCTCGGCCGGCCTGCCCACGCTGCTCGACAACGCACCGGTGACGCTGCGCCACCCGCGCAGCAAGGCGATCTGGCAGCTCGCCTCGGCCAGCATGCAGGGGTTCCGGCGTGCGCTCACCGCGGAGGGGTTCACCGAGATCGCCACCCCGAAGATCGTCGGCACCAGCACCGAGTCGGGGGCGAACGTGTTCACCGTCGACTACTTCGGCGAGAAGGCCTACCTCGCGCAGTCCCCGCAGCTGTACAAGCAGACGCTGGTCGGAGTGTTCGAGCGGGTCTTCGAGGTCGGCCCGGTGTTCCGCGCCGAGCCGCACGACACGGTCCGGCACATCGCGGAGTACGTCTCCCTCGACGCCGAGCTCGGGTTCATCGAGGACCACCGGGACGTGCTCGTCGTGCTGCGCACCGCGATCGCGGGGATGCTCGAGGCGATCAGCGAGCTCGCCGGACCCGCGGTGGGGACGCTCGGCGTGGAGCTTCCCACGGTGCCGAAGGAGATCCCGGTGGTCCACTTCGCCGAGGCGCTTGCGCTGGTCGGCGCCCCGGCCGACGAGCCCGACCTCGCGCCCGCGCACGAGCGGGAGCTGAGCGCGTGGGCACGCCGCGAGCACGGCAGCGACTTCCTCGCCGTGGAGGGCTACCCGATGCGCAAGCGGCCGTTCTACACCCACCCGCAGCCCGACGACCCGCGCTGGTCGAACTCCTTCGACCTGCTCTTCCGCGGGCTGGAGCTGACCACGGGCGGGCAGCGGCTGCACCGCTACTCCGACTACCGTGCCGCGCTCGCGTCGAGTGGGCAGTCGGAGGAGCCGTACGCCGGGTACCTCCAGGCGTTCCGCCACGGCATGCCGCCGCACGGCGGGTTCGCGATCGGCCTCGAGCGCTGGGTGGCACGGCTGACCGGTGCGGAGAACATCCGGGAGGCGCGGCTGTTCCCCCGCGACCTGCACCGGCTGGCTCCCTGAGGCAGCCTCCGGGAGTGGTACGGCGGTCGCGCGACCGCCGTACC
>JBMOMG010000010.1:0-5094 GCA_049323155.1 Actinomycetota bacterium
AACCGGCGACGCGGGGCGGGCAGCGGCGGCGCAGGCCGCACCCAGGGCTGACCTCGAACACGACGACGGGTGGGTGACCGCGAAGGTCGCCCACCCGTCGTCTGCGTTGTCGGGCCTCAGCCGAGACCCTGGACCTCCACGGTCACCATGCCGTCGACCACCGACCCCGTGCCGGCGCGTCCGGAACGACCGAGCATCGAGCCGTTGGGGCGGTACAGCGAGAGGTTGGCCAGGACCTGGTCGTTGCGGGGGCTCTGGCGCAGGCCGCGCAGGAGCGCCTCGAACGAGGCCGGCGCGGTCGCGGCGACGTAGCCGGCCTCGGCGAACTCGGTGCCGTCGCCGGGCGGCTGGCCGCCCTCGCCGCCGGGGAAGTACGAGTTGCCGCCCAGCACCTCCAGGTAGCCGCTCTTCCGGCCGATCCTGGCCGGCACCGGCACGTCCACCCGGACCCAGGTGTCGGGGAGCCGGGCGGAGGTGAGCAGCACCCGGAGCCGGACCGTGCGGTTGGCCCGGAGGTACAGCACCCGGTCGGTGCGCAGCGGCTGCCACCGGCGGCCGGCCTTGATCTGCACCTGCGCGATCGTGGACGCGGCGTAGTCGCGGGTCATCGTCGAGGTGGTCGACACGTCCTCGATCGTCACCTCCTCCACGTCGTTGAAGTGGATCTGGGCGAGCTGGTCGAACAGGTCGAAGCCGGTCTCGTAGGACACGTCGGTCTCGCTGGCGTAGCGGTCACCGTGGGTGAGGGTGAACGACCGCCCGTCGGCACGTCGGCCGCGGATGGTCCAGCCGAGCTCCGCCGTACCCTTGCCGGTCCCGTCGAAGACCCGGTCCTGGTCGGCGAGGAGGTGGAAGGACGCCACCTCCGGGACCGAGTCGGGCGCGCTGACGTAGGTCGTGCCGGTGCGCGACCACTCACCGGGCACCTCGACGTACGACGTGATCGCGGTCGTGGCGGGTGCGGCCGAGGGAGACTTGATGCCGAACAGGCCGGCCAGCCGGTCCTGCGTAACGGAGCCGACCGGAGCGCCGGCATTGGCCTGCTTGAACGGCAGGCCCAGCGGGTCCTCCTGGATGTACACCGCGTCGGCGCCGTGCATGGTCATCCGGGCCGGGCCGGTGAAGTTCATCGCGTGGCCGAAGGCGAGCACCTCATCCCCGCAGATCGCGGTCACCGTGCCGACGTTGACCGTGGACACGTCGCCGTAGGACAGGGAGGCGGCCAGGTTTCCGCCGACCACGATGGGGAGCTCGTCGGAGGCGGCGGTCACCGCGCCGCTGCGGTGCACCTGGACCCCGGAGAGGCCGAGCGCGTTCTCCAGCTGGCCGAGCCGACGGGCGGTCACCATGCCGGAGACGCCCAGCGGGGTGGGCAGCCGGGTCATCCCGGCCGTCGCCTCGCGGCGGGTCAGCACCCCGCGCCCGGTCAGGCGGCGCGCCAGCCCGCGGGGGAGCGAGACGGCCTGCCTGCTGGCCCTCGCGGCCGCGGTCGGCGTGGGCGGCTCGGAGAGCATCCGGTACATCTCCGCCGCCGGGGTGATCCCGGCGACGGGGGAGGCGCCGGTGCCGAGGCCGTACGACACCGCGCCGAGCAGCCGGCCGTCGGCGGCGTACACCGGCGACCCGGACATGCCCTGCCAGATCCCGCCGACGCGGTCGATCTCGGGGGAGGTGAACCGCGCGAGCACCATGTCGAGACCCGGTGCGATCCCGTCCCGCACGACGCCGAGGACCTCACCGGTGAAGCCGGTCGGCTCGGTGCCCGAGGTGACGGTGAGACCGGTGACCCGCTGCCCCTTGGTCACCTCGGCGACCGGGTAGGGGAGCGGGCACTGCGCCGAGGGGGCCGACTGTGCCGCCTGGACCGACGGCGCCGAGGAGGCGGCCGGCGTGCCGGTCAGGCCGAGCACGCAGAGCGCTGCCGTGGTCACGGCGGCAGCGGCCGTCCGCGAACCTGCCCGCAGGCGGGACCGGCGAGGCGTGGGGAGGTGCGACATCGAGGTTCCTTCGTGGCTGCCCGCTGCCGCCCCGTGGAGGCAGTCGGTGCTTGCCAAAGCATCGCGTACTGAATCGGCAGCGAGGAGCCGAATCCGCACGAGTCGGACCCGAATTTTCGCCTGATGACCGCCGCGCTGGACGGTGGCGCCACGAGGGCCCTGGTTGTGCCAGCATCGGGACATGAACGAGGTCACCAGGCCGCGCCTGGAAGGCAGCATCGCGGTCCGCGACGGCCGTCGGCACGGCTTCGCGGAGTTCGGCTCGCCGCACGGCCCGGCGATCATCTGGATGCACGGCACGCCGGGTGCGCGACGCCAGATCCCCGTCGAGGCTCGGGCCTTCGCCGAACGGGAGCGGCTGCGGATCATCGGCATCGACCGACCGGGCATCGGCTCGTCCACGCCGCACGTCTACGCGGACATCCTCGACTGGACCGGTGACCTGGAGCTGGTGGCCGACGTGCTCGGCATCGACTCCATGCACCTGATCGGGCTCTCCGGTGGCGGCGCCTACGTCCTGGCCGCCGGCGCGGCGATGCCCGAGCGCGTGCGGGGCGTGGCCGTGCTCGGCGGGGTCGCCCCCACGCAGGGCGTCGACGCACCTCCCGGCGGACTGCTGGCACTGGCCGCTCCGTTCGCACCGCTGGTCTCGGCGGGCCGGGTCCCGATCGGGCTCGCGCTGACGGTCGGGGTGCGGCTGGCCAAGCCGTTCGCGGGCCGGGTGCTCGACCTGTACGCCCGGATGCAGCCGCCCGGCGACCGCGAGCTGCTGGGCCGGCCGGAGTTCCGGGCGATGTTCCTCGACGACCTGCTCAACGGCAGCCGCAAGCAGGTGACCGCGCCGCTGTCGGACCTGATCCTGTTCTCCCGGCACTGGGGGTTCGAGGCCGCCGACGTGAAGGTCCCCGTGCGCTGGTGGCACGGCGACGACGACCACATCGTCCCGCACCGGCACGGCGAGCACATGGTCGCGATCCTGCCCGACGCGGTGCTGCGCACGATCGAGGGCGAGAGCCATCTGTCCGGCCTCGGGCTGGCCGAGGAGATCCTGACCACGCTGATGGCGCTCGACCGACCGGTGGCCGGGACCTCCCTGGCCTGAGTCGTCCGGCACCCGATTTCTGGGATTTCTGGTGTCGGTGTGGCTTCTGAGGCGTCTCATCGGTCACAATGGGGCCACAACTTCACACGCGTGTCACCGAGACAACCTCGAAGGACCCGACGAGACCGCTGGGGAAGGCGTATCTCGACGCCGGGAACAACAGGAGGTCACGGTGACCACACGTCATGCGACACGGGGCGTTCTGTACGTCCACTCTTCGCCGTCGGCGCTGTGCCCGCACATCGAGTGGGCCGTCGGCGGTGTGATCGGCTCTGCCGTCAGCTTCGAGTGGACACCGCAGGCCGCCCAGGCAGGCACGTACCGTGCCGAGTTCTCCTGGACGGGAGAGGTCGGCACGGCTGCTTCGCTTGCCTCAGCCCTGCGCGGGTGGAACCACCTGCGCTTCGAGGTGACCGAGGAGCCCACCGCCTCCAGCGAGGGGGCCCGGTTCTCCTACACCCCCGACCTCGGCGTCTTCCACGCCGTGACCGGCATGCACGGCGACATCATGATCCCCGAGGACCGGCTCAAGGCCGCGGTGGTCAAGGCGGCGCTGGGGGAGACCACGCTGCTCAACGAGATCGACAAGCTGCTCGGCAAGCCGTGGGACGACGAGCTCGAGACGTTCCGCCACGCCGGCGACGGCGCTCCCGTGCGCTGGCTGCACCAGGTGGTGTGAGCCCCAGCCCGTCACCACCCGGTGGGTGACGGACGAGAGCTCACAGACCCGTAACGAATCCGAGTTCATCTGCGGGGATCGCGGATTCGGCCGACGATGATGACGTGCGTCGTCGGTCCCAGTGGTCTCTGCTCGTCGCGACCGTCCTCGCGGTCGCGGCCTGCGCCACGCCGCAGCCCGAGCCCGCAACCCGGATGCGTGCGGCGGTCGTGGTGGCCGGCGCCCACAACGACACCTCGACCCCGTTCAACCTGGTCTCCGTGCCGGGCCTGATCGAGCACGAGTACGACGGGCGGGGCCTGCGTGTCGGGGAGCTGGTGGCCGACGAGCTGGCCTCCCGGCGCTACCGCGTGACCTATCGCAGCGGGACCCTGCAGATCTCCGGGCAGCTGAGCGTGCCCCGTCGTGAGGGACGGTTCCCGCTGGTCGTCCTGGCCCACGGCTACGAGGACCCGGCCACCTACGTCAGCGGCCACGCACTCTCGCGGGAGCAGTCCTACCTCGCGTCCCGGGGCTACGTCGTGCTGCTGCCCGACTACCGCAACCACGGCGACTCCGACCGGGACGGCAGCGACCCGGTCGCGGACCCGCTCGGTTATCCCGAGGACCTGGTCAACGCGGTCCTGGCGGTCCGCCGCGCCGACCTGCCCTACGTGGACGCCTCCCGGGTGGGGGTGGTCGGGCGCTCCATGGGCGGCGGTGTCGCCATGAACGCGCTCGTCGCCCGGCCGGGCCTCGTCGACGCGGTCGCGCTCTACGCGCCGGTTTCCTCCTCGGCCGTCGACAACTTCCAGCGCTGGGCGGCCGCCCGCGACGACCTGGCCACCCGGGTCGAGGTCACCTACGGCACGCCCGAGGAGAGCCCGGAGTTCTGGCGCGAGGCCAGCGCGCGGACCTACTTCGACCGGGCCGACGTGCCGATCCAGGTGCACCACGGCACCGCCGACCCGGTCTGCCCGGTCGAGTGGAGCCGGTCGACGGTCGCCGCGCTGCGTGAGGCGGGGCAGACTGTGGAGTACTACGAGTACCCGGGAGAGGACCACCGCTTCGACCAGGGCTGGCCGCTGATGATGCAGCGGCTCAGCGCCTTCCTCGACGCCAACGTCTGAACCCGCGCGAGGAGGGTGATGCGCCGAGCGGTCGTCGCCACCCTGCTCACGGTGCTCCTCGCCTCCGGCTGCACCGGATCCGACGGTGCCTCGGGCCCCGCGACCTCGGCCCCTCCGTCCGGGTCGGCGACCTCGCCGCCCGCCGGGTCGTCCGCGGCAGGCCCGTCGCCGGCCCCGTCGCCCACGGCTCCGTCGCCGGCGGGGGAG
>JBMOMG010000011.1:0-37813 GCA_049323155.1 Actinomycetota bacterium
CCAAGCCCTGCAGATCTCATGGTGGACGTCGTCCGCGTCAAGCGAGCAGGGCAGTGACCTGGTGGCACCCGGGGTGCATCACCGCCCCATCCAGAAGCGATGACCTCAGGAAGGTAGACCAGTGAGCGAGCACGACCACCAGCACGACGACACCCGACCCATCCCCCCGACCGGTGACCCGGCCGGCGCCGCCCCCTCCGGTGCCGGCCCCACCGGCCCCACCGGCGCTGCCCCCTCCGGCACCGGGTGGCCGAGCGGACAGCCCGGACAGCCCGGTCAGCCTGGTGCGGGCGCCGGTCAGCACGGGTCGGCCGCCGAGCCCGGGGTGCCCGACCCGACCTCCCCTCAGGCGTCCGGCCACTACGGCGCCGAGGCGGGCGGGCACCCCGGCTCGACCTCCTCATCCCCCGAACGCCCCGGCACCCCGACCGGCGGGCCCGCCGGTCACGAGGGCCAGGGGCACCAGCACCGCTACCAGCCGGCGCTCGACACCGCCCGGTACGACACGAGCAGCTGGGGCAACGGCGGGTCCTCGTTCTTCGGGGGCCCGACCGGGCCGGAGCAGCCGTCGAGCTCCCGGGCCCGGTCCGGCCGCAACGGGGGCCTGACCGCCGCCGTGCTGATCGGCGCCCTGGTCGTCGGCGGGCTGGCCGGTCTCGGCGGAGCAGCCACCTACGACCTCGTCGACCAGGAGTCGTCGGGCTCCTCCTCCGGCAACGCCAACACCGCGACGTCCGTGGTGGAGCGCAACGACACCCCCGCTCCGGCCGGGTCGGTCGAGGACGTGGCCAACTCCGTGCTGCCCTCGGTGGTGAAGATCAACGTCCGCGGCATGCAGGGCGCCGGCTCCGGCTCGGGGGTGATCCTCAGCGAGGACGGAGAGATCCTCACCAACTACCACGTCGTGGAGGTCGCCGAGCAGGGCGGCGGCACCGTCTCGGTGGGGTTCAACGACGGCTCGACCGCGCCGGCGGAGGTCATCGGCACCGACCCGCTGACCGACCTGGCCGTGATCAAGGCCCAGGACGTCTCCGGGCTGACCCCCGCCAAGCTCGGCCAGTCGGGCAACCTCGACGTCGGCGAGCAGGTCGTCGCGATCGGGTCGCCGTTCGGCCTGGACGCCACGGTCACCAGCGGCATCGTCTCGGCGCTGCACCGGCCGGTGTCGGTCAGCGGCCAGGGCAGCGCGATGAACACCGCCTATCCCGCGATCCAGACCGACGCCGCGATCAACCCGGGGAACTCCGGTGGCCCGCTGGTGAACATGAACGGCGAGGTCGTCGGCATCAACTCCTCGATCCGCACCTCCAGCTCCGCCGGCGAGGGCGGCTCGATCGGGCTCGGTTTCGCGATCCCGCTCGACGAGGTGGTCCCGATCGTCGACCAGCTCCGCAACGGCGAGGCGCCCACCCACGCCCGGCTGGGTGTCTCGGTGACCGACGCCTCGAGCCAGGACGGTCTCCTCAGCGGCGCCGGGATCAGCGACGTCAGTCCCGGTTCGGCCGCCGACGAGGCAGGCCTGGAGCCCGGTGACGTGGTGACCAAGGTCGACGACCAGCCGATCACGGACGCGACCTCCCTCGTCGCGACGATCCGCGGGCACCGTCCCGGAGACACGGTCACCCTGACCGTCGTACGCGACGACAAGGAGCGCACGCTCGAGGCGACCCTGGACAGTGACGAGGGCGACCCCGCCTCCTGACGCTTCCCCCTCACAGCGCCGGTCCGCGGCCCCCCTCTCCGCGGGCCGGCGCAGTCACACGTGAAAGCCCCCAAGCAACGCGGGGTTATGGACGCTCCACACGCGGCATACGCCTAGGGATGCGTCCACAGCGCTGGGGATGTTGCGCGCGTTGGGGCCGGTCAGGCGCCCGCGCGCACGTTCACGTGATCCGCTCCAGCGCGGCGAGCAGGCGGGCGACCTTCCAGCGGGTCTCGTCCCACTCGCTCGCCGGGTCCGACCGCACGGTGATCCCGCCGCCGGTGCCCCAGGTGTAGCGGCCGTCGTGATGCACGAGCGTGCGGATCACGACGCCGAGGTCGGCCCGGCCGTCGCCGCTGATCCAGCCCAGGGCACCGGCGTACACACCCCGCGCACTGGTCTCGACGTCGGCGATCACCTGCATGGTGCGCAGCTTCGGGGCGCCGGTCATCGAGCCGGCCGGGAACAGCGCGCGCAGCGCCCCGACCGTCCCGATCCCGTCGCGCAGCCGACCGCGCACGGTCGAGACGAGCTGGTGCACCGACGGGTAGGACTCGACGTCCATCAGCACCGGGACGGACACGGTGCCCGGCTCGCAGACGATCGACAGGTCGTTGCGCAGCAGGTCGACGATCATCAGGTTCTCGGCGCGGTACCGCGGGTCGCTGCGCAACGCCTCGGCCTGGGCCTCGTCGGCCTCGGCCGTCGCCCCGCGGGGCGTGGTGCCCTTGATCGGCTTGGTCTCCACCCAGCGGTTTCGGTCGACGGTGGCGAACCGTTCCGGGCTGGCGCTGAGCACGTGGGTGTCGTGGTGCCGGACGTAGGCGGCGTAGGGCGCCGGGTTGAGGTCGCGCAGCCGCAGGTAGGTCTCCACCGGGTCGGCGCTGCTCGTGAGCGACTCCCGGTAGGTCAGGTTCACCTCGTAGGTGTTGCCCAGGCGCAGCTGCTCCTGCACGCGCGCGAACCAGTCGCCGTAGGCCGCCCGGTCCACCCCCGCTGCGGCGTTGTGGTCCAGCGCGGGCTCTGGCACCCGCCCAGCCACACGACCAGGCTGCGGGGCGTGCTCGAAGACCAGCTGCCGCGGGGAGCGCATCCACACCGCGTCCGGTACGGCGGTCACCGGCTCGTGCGCCGGGGCGACCTGCGCCGGCAGGTCGGGCCGGGAGGCGTAGCCGAACCAGCCGACCCAGCTCACCGACGGGTCGCCCCCGTCGCGCGCGACCTCCTCGGCGAGCACGGCGAAGATGTCGTCGCCGACCAGGGTGCGCCCGCCGTGGGACACCCGCCACACCTCGCGGCGGGCCGCGTCGTAGGTCAGCGAGACGTCCTCGGGCTCGAGCCAGCCGAGGATCGAGCGGTGTCCCGACCACGGACGTGACCCACCGCCGTCGAGCCAGAACATCCGCTCGTGCCGCCGGGCGAGGTCGCGGAAGGCCGCAACCGGGTCGGTCCAGGTCACGACAGCTCCAAGAAGTTCGCGACCATCTGCTCACCGTGCTCGGTGAGGATCGACTCGGGGTGGAACTGCACGCCCCACAAGGGTTTCTCGCGGTGCGCGACCCCCATCACGACCGGTCCGGCGTCGGTGTCGCACCAGGCAGCGGCGCTCAGCGTCGGGGGCAGGGCGACTGCGGCGAGGGAGTGGTACCGCACCGCGTCGAACGGGTTCGGGACTCCGGCGAAGATCCCGGTGCCGTCGTGCCGCACGGCAGCCACCTCGCCGTGCGCCGGTGCGATCTGGCGGACCTGACCGCCGTACACGCTGACCAGGCCCTGCATGCCCAGGCACACGCCGAGCACCGGCACGGTGGCCTCACGGAGCACCACCCGGCCGACCGAGAAGTCGCGCTCGTCGTCCGGGTTGCCCGGCCCGGGCGACAGCACGATGTGGCTGAATCCCCTTGCCAGCAAGGCGTCTGCGTCGACCTCGTCGTGCTCGACGACCTCGGGCAGACTGCCGCTGACGACCGCGATGAGATGGACGAGGTTGTAGGTGTAGGAGTCGTGGTGGTCGACCACCACAACCCGCGGCGTCATCTCAGGTGGTCCCCGCGACGGGCCGGCTGAGCAGTTCCAGCACCAGGTCGTGGATCAGCTCGTAGCCGTGCTCGGTGAGGATCGACTCGGCGTGGAACTGCACCCCGCGGTAGTGCGGGCCGGCGACCATGTGGATGTCCCCGCTCTCCCGGTCGGCGACCACGTCGACCCCGTCGGGCGCAGCGGCCGAGCCGAGCCGGCCGACGAAGGTGTTGTAGAAGCCGACGTTCTCCTCGCGGCCGGGCAGTGCGACTCGCGACTGCGTCCCCTGGAAGACGATGTCCTTGTAGGCAAGGGGGATCCCGAGCCGGCTGCACAGCACCTGGTGCCCCAGGCACACCGAGAGAAACGGCTGCTGCGAGGCGAGCAGCTCGTCGACCGCCGCCCGGAACGCCTGGATCTTCGGGTGCTCCCCGTCACGCGGGTCACCGGGTCCGGGGCCGACGATGACCAGGTCGAAGCCGTCGAGCGCGCCGGGCCGGTAGTCGTCGTAGCGCACGACCTCGCTGGTCATGCCCATCACCGCGAGCACGTGGCGCAGCATGTTCACGAAGTCGTCCTCGCCGTCGAGGATGACCGCGCTGCGGCCCTTCAGCGACGGGTCCGGCGGGGAGCCGCCCTGGTCGGTGAGCCAGAACTTGCTGAGCCGCTGGTTGCGGGAGTTCAGCGCGATCAGCACGTCCTCGTCCTGGGTCAGCTCCTGCACTCCCTCGGGGGCGCTCGTGCTGCCCTCGACCAGGCCGAACGCGGTGAGGATCCCGCCGGCCTTGGCGTGGGTCTCGGCGACCTCGTAGGCCGCGACCGAGTCGCGCACCAGCGTGGCGCCGGCGGTGACCTTGAGCTGTCCGTCGGGGGTGACGTCGGCGGTGCGGATCACAATCGGTGAGTCGGCGGTGGGCTGCCCCTGCCGGTCGCGGCCGAGCAGGGCGAGTGCGGCGCCGTAGTAGCCGCGACCTTCGGTCTCGTAGGTCTTGATCAGCCGGCAGGCGTTCTCCACCGGCGAGCCGGTGACGGTCGCGGCGTACATCGTGTCGCGCAGCACCTCGCGCACGTCGCGGGTGCTGCGGCCGGCGAGGAGGTACTCGGTGTGCACCAGGTGCGTCATCGGCTTGAGGAACGGGCCGAGCACCTGGCCGCCCTCGTTGCACACGTCGCACATCATCTTCAGCTCTTCGTCGACGACCATGAAGAGCTCGTAGATCTCCTTCTCGTCGGCGAGGAACTCCAGCAGCGCCCGCTTCCGCTCGGCCGGGTCGTCGTGACCCTTGAGCCGGAAGGTGCCGCTGATCGGGTTCATCCGCACGTCCCCGCCGTGCACGCTGACGTGCCGCTCGGGGCTCGCCCCGACCAGGTAGCGGTCGCCGGTGAAGAAGCAGTAGGTCCAGTAGGCGCCGCGCTCCTTCTCCAGCAGCCGGCGGAACACCGTCAGCGCCTTCGCCGGTCCCCAGCCGGCGACCTTCGCGCGGTAGTGCCGGCCGATCACGAGGTTCGCGCCCTCGCCGTTGCCGATCTCGTCGTTGATGATCCGGTCCACCACGGCGCCGTACTCGTCGTCGCTGGTCTCGAACCCGCCGCGGTCCTCGAACTCGATCGGCTCGTCGGGCAGCGCCGCGAGCAGGTCGGCCAGCGGCACCTCGGTCTCGGTGTCGAGGTGTACGACGGTCAGCGGGGTGCCGTCGTCATGGGCCTCGAACCCGCGCTCGGCGACCTGGCGGAACGGCACCGCGACCAGCCGGTCGAACCGCCTGCCCTCCGGCGCCGGGCCCTGCTCGAGCGGGATGTCCATGAGGCTGTCGACCTCGCTGCGCGTGCCGCCGACCAGGGTGACCGTCGCGGAGTCGCGGAGCCGGATCACCGCCCACGCCTCGTGCCGCATCAGTGCGTCGAGCGCCTGCGCTGCCGAGGGTGAGGTGGGAGTGCTCATGGTGCCGCAACGCTACAACGCGTGGCCCCTGCAGATCCGGGTGTCCTGCCGGGTGGACCCGGCGACGTCGAACCTGTCCCGTCCCACTCCGATCGCCCTAGCCTGGGGTGATGACGCCGTTGGGGCCCGACGAGAGCCAGGACGTGCTGGCGTACGGCGGTGACCGGCCGCCCCGCCGTACCCCTCCCCTGCTCGTCGGCGGTCTGGTCGGCCTCGCCGCCGGCCTCGCACTCGGGCTGTCCCTCGACGCGCGGAACGACCCCGAAGACAGCCCGGCCTCCTCGCCAGGCCCCACCGACGAATCCGCGCCCGCAGTCGCCGAGGTGGCGGTCGGTGCGATCACGAAGCTGGGACCGCACGCCGACAGCGCCTTCCTGCTCGCGGTCTACAACGGGGGCGACGAGGAGCTCACCGCGACCGTCGCCGCGCTGCCGGGCTGGATGCCGCCGCTCGGCCACGTCACCCCGACCGCCGTCCGACCGCACAGCTGGGCCCATGTCGTGTTCGAGGCGCAGCCCGACTGCGCGATCCGACCCGGGACCGTGCGCAGTGTCCGGCTGCAGGTGCGCACCGCCGACGGGTTGACCGACCGGGTCGCCCTCCTGCCGCAGCAGACCGAGGCGCTAAACGAGCACCACGAGGCGGTCTGCGGCGCGGACTAGACCCCCACCGGCGTGCCCGCGTAGGACCCGTGCGCGAGGTCCTCGACGAGTGTCGGCTCGGTCGGCTTCCATCCGAGCTCGGCCCTCGCCTTCTCGCCGAAGGCACGCTGGTCCTGGACGAACGGACCGGCCAGCCACCCGAACAGCGCTTCGGCCTCCTCCCCGACGCTCGCACGCACGGCTCCCGGTCCTCCGGCTCCGAGATCGGCGGCGATGCCGATCTCCCGCACGGTCGGGTTGTCGCCGCTGACCCCGAGGTAGTAGGCCGCCGGTGCCGCCTGCTCGAGGGCCGCCACGTAGAGACGCCCGAGGTCGGCGGTGTGCACGGTCGTCCAGCGCTGCTCGCCGCTGCCGGGGATGCACAGCGCACCGTCGCCGGCTCGCGGGCCGGAACGCAGCAGAGCCGGGAGGCCGCCGCCGGCGCCGTAGACGATGCCGGCTGCGATCACCACACCGCGGACGCCGTCGGCCGCCGAGGCTCGCACCCGAGCGTCGAGCGGGAGCCGCCAGGAGGTCGGTCCGGACCAGGCGAACGGGCTCTGCTCGTCGAGCACCCCGCTGCCGTAGGTCCAGATGCCGCTGGTGTGCACGAACGCCTTCCCGGAGCCGGCGAGCACGCGGAGGACCGTCTCGACGACGTCCTGGTCGACCTGGGCGTTGGTGTGGTCACCCGGCAGGGCGGTGTGGATGACCGCGTCAGCGGACCGGGCCCCTGCGGCGAGGATGCCGAGGTCGACGAGGTCGCCGCGCACGACACGGGCGCCGGCGGCTGCGAGCGCGGCGGCGGAGGCTTCGCTGCGGGCGAGCGCCGAGACGCTGTGCCCTCGGGCGAGGAGCGCGGCGAGCACCCCGGAGCCGATCAGCCCGGTGCCGCCGGTCAGGAAGACGTGCATGGTGGTTCTCCTTCGATGCGTGGGTTGGGTGCGCGTTTCGGTCCGCGCGCGACGGGCTCAGCAGGCGGTGGCGGCCTCGGGCAGCTCGCGGGCGGCTGGTCCGGGTCGGGTGACCGGAGTCGGTGCCGCCGGCCGGGCGGCCGGGGGCCCCGCGGCCGGGGGAGCCAGCGCGGGCGCCGGCGGGGCCACCGAGGTCGCGGCCGCCGCCCACGGCCGGAGCCGAGTCCCGTTCGGCCGCCGAGTCGGCAGCTGGGCGAGCACGAGGCTCCCGAGAGCGAGGAACATCCCGACGAGCTGCCAGCCGGTCAGGCCCTGCTCGAGCGCCACCCAGCCGGCGACGGTGGCGACCACCGGGCTCATCAGGCCGAGGAACGAGACGTTCGTGGCCGGCAGCCGCTCGATCCCGCGCAGCCACACGGCATAGCCAAGGCCGGTGGTGATCACCGCCAGGTACCCGAAGCCGACGAGGTTGCGCCCGGTGACGGTCGGAGGCAGACCTTCCACCAGCAGCGCGAGCGGCAGCAGGAGCAGCCCGCCTGAGGCGAGCAGCCAGCCGGTGAACGCGAACAGCGGCACCGGTCGGCCCCACCGCTTGGTGAGCACCACCCCGCCGGCCATCGACGCGGTGGCCGCGACACCGGCGAGGATGCCGGGTACGTCGAGGGCGGCGTCGCCGCGCAGCACCAGCAGGCCGACGCCCAGCACTCCGGCAACGCCGAACAGCAGCGTCCTGCCGGTCAGGCGCTGCCCGAGCAGGGGCACGGCCAACGCGGCGACGATCAGCGGCTGCACCGCCCCGAGCGTCGCCGCGACTCCCCCGGGCAGGCGATAGGCGGCCACGAACAGCAGTGCGAAGAACGCGCCGATGTTCAGCGCACCCAGCGTAAACGCCTTCCACCACCACGACCCGCGTGGCAGCTGCCGGCCCAGCGCGACCATCAGAAGGCCGATCGGCAGAGCGCGGATCGTCGCCGCCAGGAGGGGCCTGTTCGGTGGGAGCAGCTCGGTCGCGACGAGGTAGGTGGTGCCCCATGCGGCCGGTGCGAGGGCGGTGAAGGCAGTGAGGCGCAGCCGGTTGTCACTCATGGTCCATCCCTCTCGTGGATCGAGAGCGCCCGGACCGCACTCGAGTTGTCTTAGTAGTAAGATACTTAGAACTAAGAAAAATGCAAGATGGTCACTCATGAGAGACTGGAGGCATGGCACGTGACGGTGTGGACCGGATCCTCGAGCAGTGGGCGCGCGAGCGGCCCGACCTGGAGACAGAGGCGATGGGAGTCGTGGGACGGCTCTACCGCGTCGCCAAGGCGGCCGGTGACCTGGCCACGGAGGCCTACGCCAGGTTCGGGATCACCCGAGCCGACTTCGACGTGCTCGCGACGTTGAGGCGTGCGGGGGCGCCGTACCAGCTCTCACCCTCCGCGCTCACCGCGAGCCTGATGCTCACCTCTGGCGGGGTCACCGGCCGGATCGACCGGCTCGAGAAGGCCGGGCTCGTGCGCCGTTCCCCCGACCCGTCCGACCGGCGGGGTCAGCTCGTCTCCCTCACTGACAAGGGCCGTGAGCTCATCGACGAGGCGGTCGGCGCTGGGCTCGCCACCCAGGACGAGTTCCTCTCACCGCTCTCGCCGGCCAAGCGCCGGCAGCTCGACTCCCTGCTGCGCCAGCTGCTCGCCGGGCGGCAGGCATGACGCGGGTCGCGATCCTCGACGACTACCAACGGGCGGCGCTCGAGGTCGCCGACTGGAGCCGTGTCCGGGAGCGGGCCCACGTCGAGGTGTTCACCGAGCACCTCGCCGCTCCGGACGAGCTCGTGCAGCGCCTCGCCGGGTACGACGTCGTGGTCGCGATGCGCGAACGCACCCCCTTCCCGGGCTCGGTGCTCGAGCGCCTGCCCGATCTCCGGCTCCTCGTCACCACCGGCGGCCGCAACGCGGCCATCGACCTGTCGGCCGCCCAGCGGCTCGGCATCACCGTCTGCGGCACCCGCAGCAGCGCGAGCGCGACCGTCGAGCACACCTGGGCGCTGATCCTCGGTCTGTGCCGCAACCTCGAGACCGAGGCGGCGAACATCCGCGCCGGCGGCTGGCAGACCACGCTCGGCACCGGCCTCGCCGGGAAGCGGCTCGGCGTCGTCGGGCTCGGCCGGCTCGGGTCTGCCGTCACAGGCATCGGCCGGGCCTTCGGCATGGACGTCGTCGCCTGGAGCGCCAACCTCACGTCGGAGCGAGCCGAGGCAGCAGGAGCGCGACTCCTGCCGTTCGACGAGCTCCTCAGCACCTCCGACGTCGTGACCGTGCACCTGGTCCTCAGCGAGCGGACCCGCCACCTGATCGGATCCCGCGAGCTCGGCCTCATGAAGCGGTCCGCGTTGCTGGTCAACACCTCCCGGGGCCCGATCGTGGACACCTCCGCCCTGGTCGAGGCACTCGAGAGCGGGTCGATCGCCGGCGCCGCGGTCGACGTGTTCGACACGGAACCGCTGGCGCCGGACCATCCGTTGCGCTCGACGCCACGGAGCCTGGTGACCCCGCACCTGGGCTACGTGACGCGCGAGGGCTACCAGGTCTTCTACGGCGACGTCGTCGAGGACATCGTGGCCTTCCTCGACGGGCGCCCGGTGCGTGTGCTCACCTGAGGTCGCTCGTCAGCCCGTGGACACGGTGACCATCCGCTGCGTGGCGCGGGTGAGCACGACGTACAGCGTCGCCCGGCCGGTCACCGACTCCACCTCGATCTCGCCCGGCTCGACCACGACGATCGCGTCGAACTCCAGGCCCTTGGTGTCCAGGCCGGTGAGCACCGCGATCCGGGCGTCGGCACCACCGAGACGGTCGTCGCCGAGCTCGTCCCAGCGGTCCAGCCAACCCTGCACGGAGGTACGGCGAGCAGCAGGCACGACGATCCCGACGGTTCCCTCGACGGCCTGAGCCAGCTCGCCGACCGCCGTACGCACTCCCGACTCGAGATCGTCGACAGAGCGCTCCTCGGGCGCGACGCCGGTCGACCGCACCGCGTTGGGCAGGTCGGCGTCGAGCCCGACCCGCTCGGCGTACGCCGCGGCGAAGTCGTAGATCTCCTTGCTGTTGCGGTAGTTCGTCGACAGGTGGAACTCGTGCCGCGGCTTGTCGCCGAACGCCTCGTCCCGAGCGCGGGACGCCTCCGCCGGAACCGGCCACGACGACTGCGCCGGATCGCCGACGACCGTCCAGCTCGCGGTGCGACCGCGCCGGCCGACCATCCGCCACTGCATCGGGGAGAGGTCCTGCGCCTCGTCGACCAGGACGTGGGCGTAGGTGTCGTCCTCGAGCCGGGTCGTGGTCCGAGCCTCCGTCGGCGACCAGCCGCGGTCGGCGACCGTGGTGACCTCGCGGGTGAGCTCGTCGGTGAGGTGGGCCAGCGGGTCCTCCTCGTCGTCCTCGCTCTTCTCGGGCAGGTCACCGAGGGCGTAGCGCAGCTCGTCGAGCAGCGGCACGTCCTCCACCGACCAGCCGGTGGCGCCGGAGGTCCACGACTTCGCCAGCAGTGCGGTGTCCTCCTGCGACAGCACGCCCTCGCCGACGCGGGTGAGCAGCTCGGGGTCGGCTGCCCAGCGCAGCACCTCGGTCGCGTCGAGCGGCGGCCACCAGGCCCGCACGAAGTCGAGGAAGGCACCGTTGTCGAGCATCTCGCGGTTGAAGTCGTCACGCCCGCGCTCGCGGCCCCGCTCGCCACGGACCTGCCGCCACATCACGTCGAGCAGCGCGTGGGGGACCTTGGGCAGCACGCGGTTCCGCTTGCCCTGCGACAGCAGCTGGCGTCGTACCCCTCCGAGCTCGCGGGAGCCGAGCACGATGTTCTCGTCGCGGTAGAAGATCCGGATCTCCCGTGGGGCACTCGGCACCGCCTGCCGGGCGAGCCGGCGCAGCAGCTCGGCCATCCGAGCGGTGCCCTTCACGTCCGCGACCGCCGGGTCGTCGTGGCGCACGGCCTTGACCCCGTCGACCACCTCACCCAGCGACCGCAGCGCGACGGCGGTCTCGCCGAGGGAGGGCAGCACCCGCTCGATGTAGCGCATGAACACCCCGGACGGGCCGATGATCAGCACGCCACCGGTCTCGTAGCGGCGCCGGTCGCTGTAGAGCAGGTACGCCGCGCGGTGCAGCGCGACCACGGTCTTGCCCGTGCCGGGACCACCGGTGATCAGCGTGACGCCCTTGCCCGGCGCCCGGATCGCCTTGTCCTGCTCGGCCTGGATCGTCGCGACGATCGAGTGCATCGAGCGATCGCGAGCGCGCGAGAGCTGGGCCATCAGCGCGCCCTCGCCGACGATCGGCAGCTTCTCGGCGAGCGGGTGCTCGGCGTCGAGCAGGTCGTCCTCGATCGCGACCACCTTCTGACCCTGGCAGCGCAGCACCCGGCGCCGGACGACGCCCTGCGGGTCGGCGGCGGTGGCCTGGTAGAACACCGCGGCGGCCGGGGCGCGCCAGTCGATCAGCAGCGAGTCGCGGTTCTCGTCGCGCAGCCCGATCCGCCCGATGTAGCGGGGGTCCTCGCCCTCCGCGCCGAGGTCGAGCCGGCCGAACACCAGGCCCTCGTGCGCGGCGTTGAGCGTGGCCAGACGCTTCGCGGCCTGGAACACCATCGCGTCCCGCTCGACGAGACCGCCCTCGTGGCCGAGCCGGGCGCGGCCGTACCCCTCCTTGGCGAGCTCCTGGGCGTTTTTCGCGGACTGCTCGAGCTGGAGGTAGACGCGGTCCACGAACTCCTGCTCGTGTGCCTGCTCCTGCTCAGCGATGTCTGGGGACAACGTGGATCCACCGCTCCTCGACGTCGGGTGCGCTCGGTGTCGAAAAACCGAATCATCAACTCTACCCCGGTGGCCGCCGGTGGTCGGTCGGTTTCTCGCAGCCGGCGCCGCACCCTCGCTCGCCCTGCGCTCACCCCTGCGCTCGCCACGTGGTCGCTTTGCCGGACCTGCCCGGTTCTCCCGGGCGGCGGCTCAGTCCGCGCGCATGTACTCCGCCACCGCCACCCAGCCGCCGTCGACGCTGCCCTTGGTGATCTCCAGGAGAACCTGGTGCTCGCCCGGCGGGAGGACGTCGACCGTCGACCACGTCGGCTGGCCGATGTCCCCGGCGCCGGCGCTCTCCATCCGCAACCTGCCGTCGACCGAGACCCGGTACGTCGTGCCCGGGGCCAGCCCGTTGTCCCCCGCCAACACCAGCACTTCGCGCTGCACCGCACCCACACGCATGCGGAGCCGGGCCTCCCCTGACCTCGGCGGCTGGACCCTCGTGAGAGTCCACGTGACACCGCCATAGGACAGGTACGCCGGCGCGGAACTGAACGTCCCCTCCTCCCGAGAGTCCGGCGATGGGCCGGACGGGCTCGCCGGCGACGCGGCAGGGGGCGGCGCGACGGGACCGTCGGTGCCTCCTGTCGTCGACACGCCTGGCAGGCCCGGACCCACCGCGAGCACCACTGCGGCAACCGCGGCGACCAGTCCGCCCCCGGCTGCGGCGGCACGCCGACGCTTCGCGGTCCTCACCCGCTGGTGCACCGCGGCCACCCGCGCCGGCCTGCCGACGTCACGCACGTCGTCGCCGTGCTCGTGCAGAACGGCCTTCAGCTCGTCGGTCCTCATCGGGCCCCTCCTTCGTCCGCCGGGTCGTGGAACCGCTCCGTTGAGCCGAGTGCCGGGTCGACGCGCAGCTTCGCCAGCGCCTTGCTGGCCTGACTCTTCACCGTGCCGACCGAGCACTCCAACACGCGGGCGGTCTCCGCCTCACTCAGGTCCTCGAAGTAGCGCAGCACCACCACAGCGCGTTGCCGGCGCGGCAGCCGGCCGAGCGCCTGCCACAGGTCATGGGCGCTGTCCGAGCCGTCTGCGTGGTCGGCGCTGTCCGGTTCGGGCAGGTCCGACGTCGGCTGCTCACCGCGCCACTTGCGCCGCCACCACGAGGAGTAGGTGTTGACGATGACCTTGCGGACGTAGGGCTCGGGGTCGCCGTCGATCCGCGACCACGCGAACCACGCCTTGGTCAGCGCGGTCTGCAGCAGGTCCTCGGCGAGTGCGTGGTCCCGCGTGAGGAGGTACGACGTCCGCAGCAGTCGTGCCGACCTGGCGGCGACGAACTCGTCGAACTCCGCGGACCCGTCCATGACCCTCCCCCGTGCAGACGCGGGATGCCGCGCCCTGACCGTGGCCGCCTCGTTCGTGCTCACCCGGCCTCCTCGTGTCACCGGCCACGGCGGTCGCAGCCGGTCTCACGAGGAAGGACCGGGTGGGGCCACGGAGAAGTTGCCCCGAGTGTCCTACTTCTTGCGGGACAGGAAAGCCAGCATCGCGTTCTTGGCCTCCTCGGACCCGAAGAGCCGCGCCGAAAGCCGGGCCAGGTCCTCGCCGTGCCGGTCGATCCGCTCGACCAACGGCTGGGCGAGCAGCTGCTTGGTCTCCCGCAGGCCCTGCCGGTTGCCCTTGGCCAGCGCGGTGCACACGGCTGCGACCTCGGCGTCCAGCTGGTCCTCCGACACCGCCTTGGTCACCAGGCCCATCCCGGCGGCCGCCGTACCGTCGAAGACCTCGCCGGTCAGGAACGTCAGCGCCGCCGCGCGGTCGTTCATCCGCGGCAGCACGGTCAGCGAGATCGCCGCCGGAGTGAGCCCGAGGCGGACCTCGGTGAAGGCGTACGTCGCATCGGCGGCGCTGATCGCGACGTCGGAGGCCGCGACGATGCCGATCCCGCCCGCACGGACGTTGCCGTGCAGGCGGGTCACGACCGGCTTGGCCAGGGTGGCGATCCGGCGCTGCAGGTCCACGAGCACACCGGCCGCCTTCTCCATCCCCTCGCCGCTGGCCTCCGACAGGTCCGCGCCCGAGCAGAACGTCCGGCCCTCGGCGCGGATCAGCACCACCTTCACGTCCGGGTCGTCCTCAGCGCGCGCGAGCCGCTCGAACAGCTCGCCGACGAGCTGCTTGGACAGCGCGTTGCGGTTGTGCTGGGAGTCGAGGGTCAGCGTCGCGACCTCGTCGGCGACGGCGTAGTGGACCAGCTCGGCGGGCGCTTCGGACATCGGGGGACCTTCCTCCTCAGGGCCATGGACGGTTCCCACGCGGTGTGACACGTGTTCAGCGTCCATAACCCCGCGTTACATGGGTTGGGGGGGCGGGCGGCGGGGTCAGTAGGACTTCGGCAGGCCGAGGCTGTGCGAGCCGACGAAGTTCAGGATCATCTCGCGCGACACCGGGGCGATCCGGGTGACCCGGGAGGCGACGAGCAGGCCCGCGACACCGTACTCGCTGGTGATCCCGTTGCCGCCGTGGGCCTGCACGGCCCGGTCGGCCGCGGCACAGGCCGCCTCACCCGCGGCGTACTTCGCCATGTTCGCCGCCTCACCGGCACCGAAGTCGTCCCCGGCGTCGTAGAGCGCGGCCGCCTTCTGGGTCATCAGCCGGGCGAGCTCGATCTCGATGTGGGTCTGCGCGAGCGGGTGGCTGATCGCCTGGTGAGTGGCGATCGGGCTGCCCCACACCTCACGGCCCTTGACGTACTCGGTCGCCTTGTCGAGCGCGAACCGCGCCATCCCCGTCGCGAACGCGGCGGCCATGATCCGTTCGGGGTTGAGGCCCGCGAACAGCTGCATGATCCCGGCGTTCTCGTCACCGACCAGCGCGTCGGCCGGCAGCCGCACGTCGTCGATGAACAGCGTGAACTGCTTCTCGGGGCTGACGATCTCCATGTCGATCGGCTGGTACTCGAAGCCCGGCGCGTCGGTCGGCACCACGAACAGCGCCGGCTTCAGCTTGCCGGTCTTGGCGTCCTCGGTGCGCGCGACGACCAGCACCGCGTCGGCCTCGTCGACGCCGGAGATGTAGATCTTGCGGCCCTTGAGCACCCACCCGTCGGTCCCTGAGCCCGTCGAAGGGTCGCGGCGGGCGGTGGTGGTGATGTTGTGGCTGTTCGACCCGGCGTCGGGCTCGGTGATCGCGAACGCCATGGTCAGCGTGCCGTCGGCGATCCCCGGCAGCCACCTCTGCTTCTGCTCCTCGGTGCCGAACCGGGCGATGATCGTGCCGCAGATCGCCGGGCTCACCACCATCATCAGCAGCGGGCAGCCCATCGCGGCGAGCTCCTCGCACACCGCAGCGAGGTCGCCGATCCCGCCGCCGCCCCCGCCGTACTCCTCGGGGACCGCGACGCCGAGGTAGCCATGCTTGCCCATGTCGAGCCACAGGTCCTTGGTCTTGCCGCCGCCGCGGGCCTGCTTGACGAAGTACTCGCGTCCGTAGCCCGCCGCGAGCTTGGCGACCTCCTTGCGCAGGTCGAGCCGCTCGGTGGGCTCGGTGTAGGCGATCTCAGTCATTGCTGTCTCCTTCGGCGGTTGACTCCTGTACGACGGCCAGCACGGCCCCCGCTGCGACCTGGTCCCCGACGGACACCGGTACGTCGGACACGACCCCGTCGTGGGGTGCGGTCACGGTGTGCTGCATCTTCATCGCCTCGAGCACGAGGACGGCCTGGCCCGCGGACACCGCGTCCCCGGGTGCCACGGCCACGCTGATCACGCTGCCCGGCATCGGTGCGAGCAGCGAGCCGGTGGCGACCTGGTCGGCCGGGTCGGTGAACCGCGGCACCCGGGTGAGCGCCAGGTGGCCCAACGGCGACTCGACGTCGACCCGGGCCCGGTCGGGCGGCCCGTCGACGAACACGTCGAACGGGTGGCTGACCCCGTCGTGCTCGACGACCACGCGATAGCCACGCGCGGTGCGAGACACCGACAGGGCTCGCGCGTCCTGCACCTCGTCCTGCACGTCGGCGAGACGGTAGCCGTCGCGACCGCCGTACCAGCCGACCTGCACCTCGGTGCCGTCGTGCTCGAAGGCGGTGACCTGCGGTGCGGAGACCACGTTGCGCCAGCCGGTCGGGATGCCGCGCTGCACCGGACGTTGCTCGACGGCGCGCTCGGTGACCGCCACGGCGGCGGCGAAGAACATCAGCGCCTGGTCGGTCGCGGTGCCCGGCAGGCTGCGGTCCTCCATCGCGGGGAGCGGTCGCTCGTCGAGGAAGTGCGTGTGCACGTCGCCGCCGAGGAACGCGTCGTCGCGGAGCACCTCCACCAGCAGGTCGCGGTTGGTCCGCAGGCCGTGGATCCTCGATCGCCGCAGCGTGGCGGCGAGCCGGCGAGCGGCCTCGTCGCGCGTCGGCGCCCAGGCGACCACCTTGGCCAGCATCGCGTCATAGTGGGTGCCCACGAGCGAGCCGGCCTCGAAGCCGGAGTCGAGGCGGATGCCGTACGACGTCGGGTTCGCGAACTCCGCGGCGACCCCGGGGATGTCGAAGGTGGTGAGCATCCCGCTCTGCGGCTGCCAGCTCGCGGCCGGGTCCTCGGCGTAGAGCCGCACCTCGATCGCGTGGCCCTGCGGCTGGGGGACGTCGGTGGCGTCCAGCGGTCGCCCCTCGGCGACGGCGATCTGCATCGCGACCAGGTCGTGGCCGGTGACCAGCTCGGTGACCGGGTGCTCGACCTGGAGCCGGGTGTTCATCTCCAGGAAGAAGAACCGGTCGCCCGACAGCAGGAACTCCACGGTCCCGGCGCCGACGTAGCCGATCGCGTGCGCGGCCGCACGGGCGGCGTCGTGCATCGCGGTGCGGGTCTCCTCGGCCAGCCCGGGTGCCGGGGTCTCCTCGACCACCTTCTGGTGCCGGCGCTGGATCGAGCAGTCCCGCTCACCGAGGACGACGACGGTGCCGTGGGTGTCGCCGACGACCTGCACCTCGACGTGCCGGCCGCGCTCGACGTAGGGCTCGCAGAACACCGTCGGGTCACCGAACGCCGAGGCGGCCTCGTTCGCCGCGAGCTCGACCTGGTCGGCCACCTGGTCGAGGCTGCGCACGACGCGCATCCCACGACCGCCGCCTCCGGCAGACGCCTTGACCAGCAACGGAAGGTCCGCCTCGGTGACCGAGCCCGGGTCGAGCTCGCCCAGCACCGGGACACCGGCTGCCTCCATCAGCTTCTTCGCCTCGACCTTGGACCCCATCGCGTCGATGGAGTCAGGGTGCGGCCCGACCCAGGTCAGCCCGGCGGCGATCACCTGGCGGGCGAAGTCGGCGTTCTCCGACAGGAACCCGTAGCCGGGGTGGATCGCATCGGCGCCGGCCTTGCGGGCGGCTTCGACGACCAGGTCGCCGCGCAGGTACGTCTCCGCCGGGGTGTTCCCGGGCAGCCGTACGGCGACGTCGGCCTCCCGGACGAACGGCAGGTCGGCGTCGGCGTCCGAGTGCACCGCGACCGTCTCGATCCCGAGGTCACGACAGGTCCGGAACACCCGGCGGGCGATCTCCCCCCGGTTCGCCACGAGCAATCTGTTGATGGTCATGCCGCCCCCTCGGTGGTTGAGGGGCGAGCCTGCGAGCGTCTCGAAACCACGTACATCCCTCATCACATCCTGAAGACGCCGAAGCGGTCGGTGCCCTCGTACGGGGCGTTGTCGATCACGGACAGGGCGATGCCGAGCACGGTGCGGGTGTCGCGCGGGTCGATCACGCCGTCGTCGTACAACATCCCGGACAGCACGTAGGGCAGCGACTCCTTCTCGATCTGCTCCTCGACGTAGGCCCGCAGTCCGGCATCGGCCTCCTCGTCGTACGGCTTGCCCTTCGCCTCCGCGGCCTGTCGCGCGACGATCGAGAGCACACCGGCGAGCTGCTGGGGGCCCATCACCGCGGACTTCGCCGACGGCCAGGTGAACAGGAACCGCGGGTCGTACGCCCGACCGGCCATGCCGTAGTTCCCGGCGCCGTAGGAGGCGCCCATGATCAGCGAGATGTGCGGGACCGTGGAGTTGCTGACCGCGTTGATCATCATCGAGCCGTGCTTGATGATCCCGCCCTGTTCGTACTCCTTGCCGACCATGTAGCCGGTGGTGTTGTGCAGGAACAGCAGGGGTACGTCGATCTGGTTGGCCAGCTGGATGAACTGCGCGGCCTTCTGTGACTCCTCGCTGAACAGCACCCCACGCGCGTTGGCGAGGATGCCGACCTGGCGGCCGTGGATCTTCGCCCAGCCGGTGACCAGCGAGGGGCCGTAGAGCGGCTTGAACTCGTCGAAGACGACCTTGTTGGTCTCGCTGACGCCGTCACAGACCCGCTCGATCACCTCGCGGGGGTCGAACGGCTCCTTCAGGTCGGTCGGGATCAGGTCGAGCAGCTCCTCGACGTCCTTCTCCGGCTCGGCGTACCCGACCCCGCTGGTCGAGCCTGTCGAGACCCCGGTGGTCGAGCCCACGCCGGTGGTCGAGCCTGTCGAGACCCCGCCGAACGGCCTCGCCTTGCGCCAGTTCAGCCGCGCGACGATCCGCCGGCCGAGCCGGATCGCGTCGTACTCGTCGACCGCGAGGTAGTCGGCCAGGCCGGACTGGCGCGCGTGCATCTCCGCGCCGCCGAGCGACTCGTCGTCGGACTCCTCGCCGGTGGCCATCTTGACCAGCGGCGGCCCGGCGAGGAAGACCTTCGCGCCCTCCTTGACCATCACCACGTAGTCGCTCATGCCCGGCACGTAGGCACCGCCGGCGGTGGAGTTGCCGAAGACCAGCGCGATCGTCGGCGTCTTCGCAGCGCTCGCCTTGGTCAGCCCCCGGAACAGGTCGCCGCCGGGGATGAAGATCTCCTTCTGCGTCGGCAGGTCGGCGCCACCGGACTCGACGAGGTTGACCTGCGGCAGCCGGTTCTCCCGGGCGATCTGCGCTGCCCGGAACAGCTTCTTCAACGTCCACGGGTTGCTCGCGCCACCGCGCACCGTGGGGTCGTTGGCGGTGATCATGCACTCGACGCCCTCGATCACGCCGATGCCCGTGACCACGCTCGCACCGACCGTGAAGTCCGAGCCCCAGCCGGCCAGCGGACTGAGCTCGAGGAACGCCGAGCCCTCGTCGAGCAGCAGCTCGACGCGTTCGCGGGCGGTCAGCTTGCCGCGTTCGCGGTGCCGGGCGACGTACTTCTCGCCCCCGCCCGCGACGGCCTTGGCGTGCTCGGCGTCCAGCGCGGCGAGCTTCTCGAGCATCGCCTCGCGCCGGGTGGGCGGCGCCGCGGTCTCGACCGGCTCGGTCCCCGGCGCGGTGTCGGTGTCGGCGCTCATGCGGTGTACCCCAGCAGTCGGGCGGTCAGGTCGTTGAGCACTTCGGTGGCTCCTCCTCCGATTCCGAGGATCCTGGCGTCGCGGTAGGCCCGCTCCACCTCGATCCCGTGCATGTATCCGGTGCCGCCGTGGATCTGGACGGCCTGGTCGACCACGAACTCGCACGCCTCTACCGCGAAGGCCTTTGCCTGCAAGGCTTCTGCGAGTGGTTCCTCACCGTTGACGAACCGTCGGGCGACGTCGCGGGTGTAGGTGCGGGCGACGTCGACCTTGCGGTGCATCTCGACGAGCTTGTGCTGCACGACCTGGCGTGCGGCCAGCGGCTTGCCGAACGTCTCGCGCTGCTTGGCGTAGTCGACGGTCAGCTCCAGGGCGCGGGTCGCGATGCCGTAGCCGTGGACGGCCAGCGCCAGCCGCTCGGTGACGAACTGCTGGGCGATCAGGACGAACCCGCTGTTCTCCTCACCGACGAGGTTCGCCGCCGGCACCCGCACGTCGGTGAACGACAGCTCGGCGGTGTCGGAGCAGTGCCAGCCCATCTTGGACAGCGACCGGGTGACCTCGAAGCCGGGTGTGCCCTTCTCGATCACGAGCAGGCTGATCCCACCCCAGCCGGGCTCGCCGGTGCGCACGGCGGTGGTGACGAAGTCGGCGCGGACGCCGGAGGTGATGAAGGTCTTCGCACCGTTGACGACGAAGTCGCCGGTCGCGGAGTCGCGTACGGCGGTCGTGCGGATGTTCGCGACGTCGGAGCCGCCACCGGGCTCGGTGATCGCCAGCGACCCGATCGTCTCTCCCGCCAGGGTCGGCCGGACGAAACGGTCGACCAGACTGTCGGTGCCAGCGGCCACGATGTGAGGAAGCGCGATCCCGGAGGTGAACAGTGCCGCGAGCAGGCCCGAGCTGGCCCCGGCCTCCGCCATGGCCTCGGTCAGCGCCAGAGCATCGAGGAAGGTGCCGCCGCTGCCGCCCTTCTCCTCGGGTACGCCGAGCCCGAGGAAGCCCTGCGCGGCGGCCTTGGTGTGCAGCTCGCGGGGCACCTGGCGGGCGTCCTCCCACACCTGCAGGTGCGGCAGGACCTCCTTGCGCACGAAGGCTCTCGCGCTGTCGCGCAGCGCCTCCTGCTCCGGCGTGAAGAACCTCGCCGTTGGGGTCTGGGTGATGCTCACAGCAGGTCCTCCGTGATGCTCACGTGGCGCGAGCGCAGCCACTCGCCCAGGGCCTTCGCCTGGGGGTCGAACCTGGTCGAGGCCGCGACGCCCTGACCGAGCAGACCGCGGATCACGACGTTGACCGCGCCCAGGTTGGGCAGTGGATACACCTCCACCGGGAGGTCCTCCGCCTCGGGCACGAGCTCGCGGATCTTCTCCGGCGTGACCAGCTTGGTCAGCCAGGCGACGCGCTCCTCGGTGTGCCGGCTGCGGTCGACCCACAACCCGACGTTGGCGTCGCCGCCCTTGTCGCCGGAACGGGCATGGACGAAGGTGCCCAGCGGGAGCCGGCGGGTGACGGTGTCCGGGGGTGCCTGCTCGGCCACCGCGGCGGCCACGTCGTCCGGTGCCTGCGTCGGGGACGACTCCGGCCGGCTCGCGGGCTCGGGCTCGACCGATGCGGCGCTCGGCGCGGCTCCGTCCGCCGATGTGGCAGCGGCGGCAGCACCGTCAACGCCTCCAGTCCCGTCAGCCCCGTCAGCGAAGTCGGCGCTTCCAGCGGACTGAGTGTCGGAGGGAGGGGCATCGAGCACGGCGGGCCCCTCGACGAGCTGGGCTGTGCCGTCGGCATGCACCACGGAGTGCTGCACGATGCCACGGTCGACGTACTCCGCCCGGTAGACGCCATAGGGGGATGCGGGTGCCGGCGGCGCGGTCAGCGTGAAGCCGGGGTAGGACGCCAGGCCGAGCTCGACGGCGGCCGCGGTGAACCGCTTGCCGACGACGTTCGGGTCCGAGTCCTTGACCGAGCATCGCAGCCGGCAGCTCGCGGCCTCCTCGGTCGAGGCGTCCTCGCGGTCGGTGCGCGCGAGGGTCCACTCGACGGCGGCCGGCGGGTGCGCGGCCAGCGCCGCCTCCATTTGGGCGCGGACCCAGTCGGCCTTGGCGTCGATGTCCAGGCCGACCAGCACGAACTCCACGCTGTTGCGGAAGCCGCCGAGCTCGTTGACGCAGACTTTGAGCGTCGATGGCGGTGCCTCACCACGCACGCCGGAGACCCGTACTCGGTCGGGTCCGTCGGCGGCGAGCTCGATCGTGTCCAGGCGTGCGGAGACGTCGGGGCCGAGGTAGGTGGGTTCGCCGATCTCGTAGACCAGCTGAGCGGTCACCGTGTCGGTGGTGACGACGCCACCGGTGCCGGGGTGCTTGGTGATCACCGAGCTGCCGTCGACGGCGACCTCGGCGATCGGGAAGCCGAGCGGCCGGGTGTCGGGCTTGAAGGAGCGGAATCCGGAGAAGTTGCCGCCGGTGGCCTGGGTGCCGCACTCGATGATGTGGCCCGCGACCATCGCGCCGGCGAGCTCGTCGTACTGCTCCGGGCTCCAGCCGAAGTGCGACGCGGCCGGTCCGACCACCACAGAGGCGTCGGTGACCCGTCCGGTGACGACGATGTCTGCGCCCCGGTCGAGGGCTGCCGCGATGCCGAACGCGCCAAGGTACGCGTTGGCGGTGAGGGCGTTGTGGATGCCCAGCTCGCCGACCCGCGGCATCAGGTCATCGCCTTGTACGTAGGCGATCCGAGGGTCGAGGCCTTGTGCCTTCGCGATCTCGCGGAGCCGGTCGGCGAGCCCGGCCGGGTTCAGGCCGCCGGCGTTGGAGACGATCTTCACGCCGCCCTCCAGCGCCAGGCCCATGCAGTCCTCGGCCTGCTTCACGAACGTGCGGGCGTAGCCGAGGTTGGGGTCCTTCATCTTGTCGCGGCCGAGGATCAGCATGGTGAGCTCGGCCAGGTAGTCGCCGGTGAGCACGTCGAGCTCGCCGCCTTCGAGCATCTCGCGCATCGCCGAGAGCCGGTCGCCGTAGAACCCGCTGCAGTTGCCGATCCGCAGCACGTCACCGGTCGCGCCCGTCGTACTCATGCGCCCTCCCCGCCTGCGGTGCCCTGGGCCTGTCGAAGGGTCGAGACCTCGTCGGTCGAGCCGTTACCGCTGGTCGAGCCTGCGGTGCCCTGAGCCTGCCGAAGGGTCGAGACCTCGTCGGTCGAGCCCGTGGGGACCCGGCCGTTGCCCGGCGGGCCGGCGAAGGCCTGGGCGATGTCGAGCCACCGGTCCGCGTCGGGACCGTCCGCCACCAGGTCGAGGTCGTCGCGGTGGCGGCGCTGGGTGACCAGCAGGCAGAAGTCGTACGCCGATCCACGAACTGACTGGGCGGCGTCCTCGGGCCCGTAAGCCCACGTCTCCCCGCTCGGGGAGGTCAGCTCGACCCGAAACTCCTCGGCCGGGGCGTCGAGCTCGTGCACGGAGAAGGCGAAGTTGCGGGTGCGCACACCGAGGTGCACGAGGTGCCGGATCCGGTCGGTGGGCGGCAGCTCGACGCCGAGAGCCTCGGCGACGTCGAGCCCGTGCGCCCAGGTCTCCATGTAGCGCGCGGTGGCCATCGACGTGGCGCTCATCGGCGGGCCGAACCAGGGCAGCTTGGCGCCCTCGGGCAGCGCGAGCAGGGTCTCCGCGAGGGTGGCGCGGGCCTCGCGCCAGCGAGCGAGAAGCACCCCCGGTTCCAGGGCCGCAAGCCGCGCGGCCTCGGTGTCGACGAACCCGGTCGGGTCCTCGATCGCCTGCAGCACCACGGCGTCCCAGGCCTCCTTGTCGGTGGCCGCCTTGACCGCGACCTCGTCGGTCCACGCGAGATGCGCGATCTGGTGGGCGACGTCCCAACCCTCGGCAGGGGTGGGCGTGCGCCAGGCATCCGGGGCGAGCGGCGCGACGATCCCGTCGAGGACGTCGCCCTCGACCGCCAGGTCGGTCACCACCCGGCACAGCTGCTTGCGCTTGGTCCGGCTCGCGTCGGTCGGAGCGGTGTGCTGCTCGGTCATCGCTTCTCCTGCTTCTGGTCGCGGCGCAGGCGCGTGTCGAGCGTGCGCGCCCACTCGTCGAGGATCCGCTTGCGGCGGGCGGTGTCGTCGCTGATCGTGTTGGCCAGGCCGAGGCCGCGGACGAGGTCCAGCGTGGCCTGCACCAGCTCGCGGGTGCCGGGGCTGGTCTCGTCGACGTCGAGCAGCTCCACGGTCCGGCGGTGGATCTCGCGACCGATGTTGCGCTCGAGCGGGGAGACCGCGGCCAGGAGGTCGGGGTCGGTGCGGGCAGCGACCCAGAGCTCCAGGGCGGCGGTGAACACCGGGCTGGTGAAGTGGTCCGCGAGCATCTCCAGCACGGCCCGGGTGCGACGTCGGCCACCGGGGAGCTTCCCGGCCGCCTCATCGAGCTCGCGTCCACGCACCTCGCTGAGGTGTTCCACGGCGGCGAGCACCAGCGCGCTCTTCGTCGGAAAGTGGTGGAGCTGCGCGCCCCGCGACACCCCTGCGCGTTTCGAGACCAGGGTGGTCGTCGTACCGCTCCAACCGCGTTCGACCAGCAGCTCCACCGTCGCCTCGAGCAGGCGGTGACGCATGGCGCGGGTGCGCTCCTCCTGGGGCACGCGCGCCGCGGTCGTGGTCATGCGCGCCATCCTGGCCCGGCTGGCAACAAACAGTCAAGCCTGACTTTTTCTGAGTTGGGCCTGCCTCGAGGAAGCGCCCGCGACCGGAGGCGGCCCGGGCAAGCTCTCCCACGGCTGCCATGATCGTTCAGCTGAACGGTTGTGACGGGGTTTCGCCGAGTGCGGCTGTCACAACCGCTCAGCTGAACGGTTGTGACGGGCGTGGTCGGTAGCCGGCGCCCGCCTGTACGGCTGAGTGGCCGGGGCAGAATGGCCGCGTGTTCCGAGCCGCCACCGAATCCGACTTGTTGCCGCTGGCCGAGCTCGAGCGCGACGCCAACCTCGAGGCGCTCGGCCACGTGTTCCCACCCGAGAGGTTCCCGTTCCCCTTCGACGCCGTGCTGTCGCGCTGGCGCCTGGTCCTGGAGGATCCCTCGGCCACGGTGCTCGTCACGGAACGACCCGGCGGGCTCAGCGCCTATGCGGCGTACGACGACCGCACGCTGCGCCACCTGGCAGTCCATCCCGACCACTGGGGCGAAGGCCTGGCAAGAACGGCCATCACCCAGGCCCTCGAGGCGATCGCTGCAGGAGGCGCAGAGCGCGCCACGCTGTGGGTGCTGGCGGAGAACCACCGCGCCCGCGGGCTGTACGAACACCTCGGGTGGAGCGCAACCGGCGAACAACAGGCGGCCCCGTGGCCGCCGCATCCGACCGAGCTCGAGTACGCCGTCGACCTGCGCTAGCCGGAGCACCCGGGCCACGCGTCCGCACGAGTGCCGGCCGGGCTGCCCGGGCGGCCCGCCGGCCGGGTCCGACGCACGAGCGCCGGTTCGGCGTCCGCCGGCAGCACCCCGGCCCGACAGGGTCCCGGTCGGGCGGGACCTCAGGCCCGGTGAAGGTCCCGCGAAGGACCCGACCAAGGCCTGTCAGGACGGGACCTTTGCCGGTCCGATTCGGCCGCTGGATCGCCGAGGATCTAAGTGTCAAAAGCGCAAGGACCGGAAGATCCCGGACACCGCGACGGCTACCAGTCCGGAAGGGACACGAACCACAATGGCTACGAACACCCGCATCACCAGGATCATCGCCGCCGTCATCGGCGTCATCGGCGCCGTCATGCTCGTCGGTGGCGGGGTCGCCTGGACGATGGTCTCCAGTCAGCTCGCCGACCAGAACATGACCGTCTCGCCGTACAGCGAGGAGAACCCCGGCAAGTACGCCGGCGAGGTCGTCGACGGCCCGATCACCGCGTGGGCCCAGGCCGACGTGATCGACACCCACGCCCTCGAGGCCACAGGCGGCAAGACCTACGCCGAGATGGACCGCGAGGACCCCGTCCGCCCGACCGCCATGAACGGCGCCCTGCTCCGCGGTGCCCTGTTCACCTCGGTCCTGGCCTTCGGTGTCTCCTTCATGGCCGGTGGTGTGGGCCTGACCCTGATCCTGCTGGCAGCAGGCCTCTTCGTCGCCACGAAGCAGCCCAAGGTCGCCACCGCTGCCGCACCGGTCGTCGAGCGGGAGTACGCAACCGCGTAGTAGTAGCCGCTACGCCAAGCGGCTCACCTCTCGACCACGAGCCCCACCCGGGCAGGCCATCTACCGGGTGGGGCTCGCTCCATGTCTGGCGGCGTCTCGCCCGGCCCGGGTCCGGGTGACCACGTCGCCGGCAAGGCCGCGCAGGCCGCGCAGGCCCGAGCGCAGCTGGTCGGTGCGGGTCACCGGTCGGCCCAGCGCCCGGGCCCGCGACGCGCGGCGCTCGCGCTCGATCTCGGCGAGGTACTTGTGGAAGTCCACCTGGATCGTATGCCTCTTGGACGCCACGTAGCGACGGCGGAGCTGCTCGTCGTACTCCTCGATCTGGGCGCGCATCTCGTCGTACGACGGCAGCTCGCCCTCGCCGGCGATGAGGTCGCCGACCCACTCGGCCTGGATCTCGGCCAGCGGCATGATCGCGCCGAGCGGCTGGATCAGTCCGATGAAGTACAGGCCCGGGTGCTCGGGGTCCACCACCCGGCGGTACAGGTCGATGTGGTTGTCCTGGGCCCGCACCACCTTCTCGTCGAAGAACGGGAAGGTCACCTTGTAGCCGGTGCAGTAGACGACGACGTCGACCTCCGCGGCGGAGCCGTCGACGAAGAACACCTTCGAGCCCTCGAACCGGTCGATGTTCGGCTTGACCGTGATGTCGCCGTGGCCGAGCCGGGTCAGCAGGTCGTCGCTGACCGTCGGGTGGGCGTGCAGCACCGTGTGGTCGGGCTCGGGAAGCCCGTAGTCGGTGACCTTCCCTCGGGTGATCCGCAGCATCGCTGCCATCAACGTCTGCTGCACGACCAGCGGTGTCCGCGCGACGACCGAGTCGGTCAGGTGGTCGGTGGGCACGCCGAAGATGAACTTCGGGAGGATGTGCGCACCGCGGCGCATCGCCAGGTAGGTCTCCTCGGCGACGCGGGAGGACTCCACCGCGATGTCGGTTGCGGAGTTGCCGATCCCGAGCACCAGCACGCGTTTGCCCTCGAACAGGTGCGGGGTCTTGTAGTAGTGCGCGTGCATCTGCACGCCGGGGAAGGTCTCCGACCCCGGGAAGGACGGCTCCGGCCAGCGCGGGTCCCAGTGGTGGCCGTTCGCGACGATCACGCGCTCGTAGTGGTGCAGCTCGGGCTCGGCGGGCCGGCCCTGCTCATCACGCCCGCGCACGGTGACGTCGTACCGCCCGGGCCCCACCGGCTCGACCTTGACCACCTCGGTGCGGAAGGTGATCTTGTCGCGGAAGCCGAAGTGGTCGACGAAAGCGTCGAAGTAGTCCGCGATCTGCCAGTGGCTCGGGTAGTCGGGCAGGTCCTCGGGCATCGGGAAGGAGCGGTACTCCATCAGCTGCCGGGAGGTGTTGATGTGCAGCGAGCGGTACGCCGAGGACATGCCGTTGTCGTTCTCGTAGCGCCAGTTGCCGCCCACCTCGCTGCCCATCTCGAAGCAGTCGAAGTCGATCCCGCGTTCGTGGAGGACCTGGGCGGCGGCGATGCCCGACGACCCTGCGCCGATGATGCAGACGCGTGCACTCATGTGTGAACGACCTTCCGAAGAGAGGTGCAACAGGTTGCCATACGCACCGCCGGTGCGGTCTAGAGTGCTTCCGTGCCGTTCCCGTCGCCGCCCTGGTCGATGCAGGGCCACATGTGGTTGTCGCTGTTCGCGGTGCGCGCCGGCACGGGCGACCGTCCTGCAGGCCTGTACGGCGCCGCGTTCGTCGACTACACCGAGCCGAGCGTGCTCACCTACCGCGAGCTGCTGCTCGCGCGGCTGGTCCGCGACGGGGCCGTGCCGCGGGTCCACATCACCGACATCTGGGTCGACTCCGAGGCCTCCCGCGATGGCGGCCGTTCCCTGTGGGCGATCCCCAAGGACCTCGCCGAGCTGCACGTGTCGTCCCGGGAGCTCGGGCCCGCGGTCCGGGCGTCAGGAGACGCGAACATCAACGGGTCCCCGATCGCCGCGGCCCGGTTCACCGCCGCGCGGGTGCCGTCGCTGCGCACCCCGTTCCGGTTCACCGTCGCGCAGACCCGCGACGACGGCACGCCGGTGGTGACGCCGGTGTCCGGGACCTCGCGCAACATGCCCGTCCTGGGCCACTGGGACTTCGGCGCCGACGGGCCGTTGGCCTGGCTCCACGGACGCCAGCCGGTCGCCTCGTTCCGTCTCGGTGACTTCCGGATGACGTTCGGCGGCTGAGGGATCGCCGTACGGCGCGGACCCTGAGTTGCAACGAAATGCACCACTTTCGGGCTCCGAATGGTGCAGAACGTTGCAAGTGAACGGCGAACAGCCACGCAAGGGCCTCGACAAGCTCGACCAGCGGCCAGGAGCCCGACCAGCGGCCAGGAGCCCGAGCGGCGGCCAGGAGCTCGAGCGGCCGACCGACCAAAGGCACTGTCGGAGCACCCTCGCAGGGGGCACCCTGGTGGCATGCCACCCTCGCACCCGCTCGCCCACCGGATCCACCTCGCGCTCCGCGCCGCCCTCCCGGTCGCGCTGTCGGCCGCGATCGTGCTGACCGCGTGCGCATCGGGTACGACGGAAGCGCCGCCGGCGTCGCACGCGACCGCCACGTCGAGCACCGCAGCAAGCACCACCCCGAGCACCGCGGCACCGAGCACCACCACGCCCCCGGCCGCCCGGACCCGACGAGCACCCGGCCTCCGAGCCGGGAGGGACGCGTGGGTCGCGGTCTCGGTGACGACCCTGTGGCGCTCCCCCGAGTCGCCGCGCGCTGTCGACGCGCCCGCACTCGAACGCCCGGCCCGGATCGACGCGTGGCTCAGCGGCATGTCGACCGCGGAGCGCCGCGCGCTCAACGGCCGCGCCGACACGCAGGCGCTGCTCGGCGACCGGGTCCGCGTGCTGCGGCTCCGGCCGGGCTGGGCGAAGGTGGTCGTGCCGTCGCAGCCGAGCCAGAAGGACCGCCGTGGGTACCCCGGCTGGGTCCCGCGCCGCCAGCTCACCGCCCAGCAGCCGGCGGCCTCCGCGCGACGGGCCACCGTCGTGAAGCGCACCGCCTGGCTGCGCACAGACCAGCAGGACAGCCGACGTGTGCTGAAGATCAGCTACGGCACGAGGTTCCCGGTAGTCACCGAGCGGCCGCGGTTCGTCCGGGTCGTCGACCCGACCGGGAAGGTGCGCCGGCTCGCGCGCAGCGTGGTCCGGGTGCACGACACCGGCGAGCCGGCGATCGCACCGAGCCGGCGCAGCATCGTGCGGGTCGCGAAGTCCTTCCTCGGGCTGGACTACCTGTGGTCGGGCCTGACCGGGTTCGGCCTGGACTGCTCGGGACTGACCTGGCTGACCTACCGCGTGCACGGCATCCGGATCCCCCGAGACGCCCTCCCGCAGTCGCAGAGCGGCACCCCGGTGCGGGCGCTGCGCAAGGGCGACCTCCTGTTCTACGCGACCGACGGCCTGGTCCACCACGTGACGATGTTCGTCGGCGACGGCCAGATGATCGAGGCGCCCGGCACCGGCAAGCAGGTGCGGATCATCCCCACCTCGACGCCGAGCTACCGCGCGGAGTACGCCGGGGCGCGGCGCTACCTGCGCTGAGCCCGGGGCCTCAGGTGGCCTGGAACAGCCCCATCAGGTTGCCCTCGGGGTCCTTGAAGTACGCCGACCAGCCCATGTCACCCACGGGCTGCTTGGCCATCACCGTCGACCCGCCCAGCCGCTCGATGGTGGCCAGCGCGGCGTCGACGTCGTCGACCTCGATCACGATCACCGGCGTCGAGTAGGGCGCCTCGCGCTGCATCATCCCGCCGTTGATGAACCCCGGCTCGGTGGCGCCGGACTCGTCGGTCGGACCGGTGGACACCAGCGTGTAGTCGCCCTCGCCCCAGGTCGACAGCTCCCAGCCGAACGCCTCGCGGTAGAAGCCGCGGGCCCGGTCGCCGTCGTCGTAGGGGATCTCGAAGTGCACAACCTTGCCTGCCATCACCACGCTCCTCGAGTCGGCACACTCGGTCGTCTCCCAGCCTGCTCCGAGGCGACGACCCGCTGCAATGGCCCACCCGGGTCGGCCCCGCACGAGCCCCGGTCGTCCGCGGGGTCAGGACCCGCACAAGCGCCGGTCAGCCGGGCCAGGACCCGCACAAGAGCCGGCTCAGCCCAGCAGGCGGCGTACGACGGGCAGCGGCAGGTGCTTCATCGCCGCACCGAGCGGCACCCACGGCCAGGCCGGCACTCGCGCGGACGGCTTCTCCTTCTCGATCGCCTCGACGATGGAACGCACGCCCTTCTCGGTGCCGACGATGAACGGGGCGTTCTTGACCCGTTCGTTCATCTCCGAGCGGATGTAGCCGGGGTAGATCACCGAGATCCGGATCGGGCTGCCCATCAGCTCCGCACGCAGCCCCTCGGCCAGGTGCGCGACGCCGGCCTTGGTCGCGGCGTAGGTCGTGACCGTCTTGGGCATCCCGCGCATCGCCGACATCGACGAGATCATCACCAGGTGGCCGGCGTCCTGGTCGCGGAAGATCTCCATCGCGGCCTCGGTCTGTGCGAGCGCGCCGATGAAGTTGGTGATCGCGGTCTGCTTGTTGGCGTCGTACCGGCCGGTGCCGATCGGGGCTCCCTTGCCGAGCCCGGCGTTGATCACGACCCGGTCGATGCTGCCGAAGTCCTCGCGGAAGGCGCGGAACACCGCGAACACCTGCTCGTCGTCGTTGACGTCGAGCGCGCGCACCTCCACCCGCACGCCGGGGTGCTTGCCGGCGATCTCGGCCTTGAGCGCCTCGAGCCGGTCGGTACGACGGGCGCCGAGCGCGAGGTCGTGGCCGAGAGCGGCGAACTGCCGAGCCATCTCCTCGCCGAGCCCGGAGCTCGCGCCGGTGATCAGGATCGTCTTGCGGAACTGCGTCGACATGCGGGTCCTTAGCGGTAGGTGATGAAGCCGTCGCCGGCCTGCTCGAGGTGGCTGTGGTCGTTGAAGGAGATCAGGGTCATCCCGCGGCGGCCGACCACGACCTTGGTGACCGAGGCGTTGACGGTGACCGGGTTGAGCTGGGCCCAGGTGTGCGGGGTGCCGCCGAGCAGCGAGACCACGACCCTCGAGATCGTCCCGCCGGAGGTGAACACCACGGCGGTCTCGTTGCGGCCGAGGCGGTCGGCGGTGCGGCGCAGCGCGGACTCGACGCGGTCGGCGAAGGCGGTGAACGACTCGTCGTAGTCGTGGTCGTACTCGCCGCCGGCCCACCGCAGCAGCGCCCCGTCGAACCACTCCTGGAACTGGGCGCGGGTGAGCTCCTCGCCCTGCCCGTAGGCGGCGGGGTGCATCGCGAAGACCTGCTCGTGGTCGAACTCGTCCCAGTCGGCGTCCTCGACCACCTCGCCGGGCTCCCAGCCGGCGCCGGCCAGGGCGTGCTCGGTCGTCTGCCGGTGCCGGCGCATCGACCCGCGGACGACGAGGTCGGGGCGGATGCCGCGGGCGGCCAGCGACTCGCCGAGCGCCCGCGCCTGCCGTTCGCCGAGCTCGGAGAGCACGTCGTAGTCGTCGCTGCCCCAGGACGCCTGGCCGTGCCGGACCAGCAGGATCTGGCTCATCGCAGCAGCCCCCGGCAGCGCTGGTCGAGGTAGCCGACGGCCAGGCCCATGATCGCGAACGCCTCGTTGGTGGTCTGCTTGTGGAAGTAGCGGTAGTAGATCTGCTGGGCGATCACCGCGAGCCGGAACAGCCCGAACACCTCGTAGAAGCGCCACTGCTCGGGTGTGACGGTCAGGCCGGTCCGCTCGGCGTAGTAGTCGACCACCTCGGCGCGGGTGAGCATCCCGGGCAGGTGGGTGGGCTGGCGCCGGAACTGCGCGAACACCTCGTCGTCGTCGGCCTGCACCCAGTAGGCCAGTGCGCCGCCGAGGTCCATCAGCGGGTCGCCGAGGGTGGCCATCTCCCAGTCCAGGATGCCGCGCACCTCGAGGTCGTCGTCGAGGACGACGTTGTCGAAGCGGTAGTCGTTGTGGATCACGCAGGAGCCGACGTCGTCGGGCTGGTGCTCGTCGAGCCAGGCCATCACCTGCTCGAAGTCGGGCACGTCCTCGGTGCGGGCACGGCGGTACCGCTCCGACCATCCGGCGACCTGGCGAGCGACGTACCCCCGGCCCTTGCCGAGGTCGCCCAGCCCGGCGGCCTGCGCGTCCACCGAGTGCAGCTCGACCAGGCGGTCCAGGACGCCGGTGCACATCCGGCGCACCTGCGACTGCGACAGGTCGGTGCCGGGCGGCAGGTCACGGCCCAGGATCGTGCCCTCGATCCGCTCCATCACGTAGAACTCCGAGCCGATCACGCCCTCGTCCTCGCACAGCGCGACCACCTGCGGGACGTAGCGGAACACCGGACGCAGCCGGGCCTGGATCGTGAACTCACGCGCCATGTCGTGGGCGCCGCGAGCCTTCTGTCCCGCGGGCGGGCGGCGCAGGATCAGGTCTCGCGCGGGGTACCGCAGCAGGTAGGTCAGGTTGGACGCCCCGGAGGAGAACTGGCGTACGTCGGGCACCCCGGCCAGGTCCGCGGCCAGCGCCGGTTCGAGGTCCTGGGCGGCGAGCCAGGCCGCCACCGCCGCGACGTCGAAGGCGTCCTCGGCGCGCACCTCTCCGGCTCCGGGCACTGCTCGTGGCTCCATGTCCGTGAACGATATCGACGCGGCCCAGGCGGTCCTCGACCGCTATGCCCCCCGTGATCTGACCTCCAGCCCGGGAGCCCCCATGAAGCGCACCCTCCTGTCCGCCGCTCTCGCCTCTCTCCTGGTCCTGACCGCCTGTGGCGGTGGCGGCGAGGACGAGGAGGCCAAGTCGGCGATCTCGGACTACCTCATGCAGCAGCAGGCCGAGGAGCAGATGATCGAGCTGGAGAAGAAGGACGCCGACTGCATCTCCGAGGACATGGTCGACGGGATCGGGGTCGAGAAGCTCAAGGAGTACGGCTTCCTCAACGAGGACGGCACCGTCAACGCGAAGGCCGAGACCCCGGAGATGGCCAAGGAGGACGCCGAGGTGCTCGTCGACTCGATGTTCGACTGCACCGAGGTGATGGACACGATCGCCGACGAGCTCAGCTCCTCGATGGGCGACCAGAGCGCCAAGGTCAAGCAGTGCTTCGAGGACGCGCTCACCGAGGAGTCGGTCCGCGGCATGCTGGTGGGCACCTTCTCCGGCGACGAAAACGCCGGCCAGGAGCTGATCGAGCCGCTGACCAAGTGCGCGCTCGGCAACATGGAGATCCCGGAGAACTGACCGGGGTCACCGCGTAGCCCCCGCACCAGCGGGTAGGACTGACGCATGAGCGCACACGACGCCGTCGTCATCGGCAGCGGCCCCAACGGGCTCGTCGCCGCGAACCTGCTCGCCGACGCGGGGTGGGACGTGCTCGTCCTGGAGGCGCAGGACCGCGTCGGCGGCGCGGTGCAGAGCGACAGCGACGTGCACGACGGCTTCGTGCACGACACGTTCAGCTCGTTCTACCCGTTGGCGATGGTCTCGCCGACCATCCAGGGCCTGGAGCTCGAGCGGTTCGGGCTGGAGTGGTCGCACGCCCCGGCCGTCGCGGCGACGCCGTTTCGGGACGGACGGTGGGCGCTGATGCACCGCACCCCCGAGGCGACCGCCGCGGCGCTCGACGAGCTCGCCCCCGGCGACGGGGACGCCTGGCTGGAGCTGTGCCGAGGCTGGCAGCGTATCGGCGACCAGGTGGTCGGGGCCCTGCTCTCACCGTTCCCGCCGGTGCGCAACGGGCTCGGTGCGCTCGCGAAGCTGCCCGGCGTCGGTGGGCTGTCGTTCGTCCAGATGTTGCTCTCCCCCGCCCGGTCGCTGGCCGATCGGCAGTTCCGGGGGATCGAGGCGAAGATGCTGATCGCCGGGAACGCCGCGCACACCGACATCCCGGTCGACGCCCCCGGCTCGGGCGTCATGGGGTGGCTGCTCGCGATGGTCGGCCAGCACCTCGGCTACCCGGTCCCCCGCGGCGGCGCCGGCATGCTCGCCGCGGCGATGGCACGCCGGTTCGAGTCCCGCGGCGGGACGATCCGCACCGGCGAGCGGGTGGTCGAGGTGGTCGTGCGCGACGGCCGGGCGAGCGCCGTACGCACCGAGGGCGGGGACCTGGTCGAGGCGACCCGGGCCGTGGTCGCCGACGTCTCCGCGCCGGCGCTGTACGGCGAACTCGTGTCGTGGGACCACCTCCCGTCGCGGCTGCGGCGCAAGATGGACCGCTTCGAGTGGGACCCGGGCACGGTGAAGGTGGACTGGGCGCTCGACGGGCCGGTGCCGTGGGCGACCGCACCGGCGGCGGCGCCCGGCACGGTGCACATCAGCGAGACCCTCGACGAGCTCGCCACCGCCGGCGCGCAGATGGCCGGTCACACCGTGCCGGCCAGGCCGTTCGTGCTGATGGGGCAGATGGCGGCCGCCGACCCCACCCGCGCTCCGGCCGGCAAGGAGTCGGTGTGGGCCTACACGCACGTGCCCCAGGAGGTGCACCGCGACGCCGGACCCGACGGCATCACCGGACGCTGGGACCACGACGAGCTGGAGCAGATGGCCGACCGGATGCAGGCCCGGATCGAGGAGCACGCCCCCGGGTTCGGCGACCGGGTGCTGTCCCGTCGGGTGCTCGGTCCGCGCGAGCTCGAGGCCCGCGACGAGAACCTCGTCGGCGGTGCCCTCAACGGCGGCACCTCCGGGCTGCACCAGCAGCTGGTGTTCCGCCCGGTGCCCGGGTTCGGGCGCGCCGAGACCCCCGTGAAGGGGCTCTACCTCGGCTCCGCGTCGGCGCACCCGGGTGGCGGCGTGCACGGCGCCTGCGGCTCCAACGCCGCCCGCGCGGCGCTGGCGCACGCGAAGGTGCGCCGGATCCTGCACTGAGGCGCCCGGACGCGCCGCTCGTGTGGGGCGCGTCGCTCGTGTGGCTGGGCGGACGCCGTGGCGCCCGCGGGACCGCACGACCCGGGGTGGGCACCTTCTGGGCCATGGCATGAGCCCGACGGGCGGGGGTAGAACTGGCTCATGAGCCGGACCACGCGCATCATGAGCTGCACCCCTGAGGACGTCTTCGCCGTGCTGGAGGACGGGTGGACCTACGGCATGTGGGTGGTCGGTGCCGCCCGAATCCGCGGCGTCGACCCGAACTGGCCGCAGGTCGGCTCCCGCATCCACCACTCGGTCGGCGCGTGGCCGCTGCTGCTCAGCGACCACACCGAGGTCGAGGAGGTCGACCCCCCGCGGCTGCTCCAGCTGCGGGTGAAGGCATGGCCCACCGGCGAGGGGCGGGTGCGGCTGACCTGCACCGACCTGGGCCGAGGCCAGACCGAGGTCGTGATGGAGGAGCGCGCGGTGAACGGCCCGGCGAAGCTGCTGCCCGCACCCGCGCAGGACCTGATGCTGCACCCGCGCAACATCGAGGCACTCAAGCGGCTGGCCTACCTCGCGGAGAACCGGGCCCGCTCGAGCGACCGCTGACATGGCGGTGATCGGCTTCCACTGCTCCCACGAGCAGATCCACCCGCGGGTGCTGCTGGAGGACGTGCGCCGCGCCGAGCAGGTCGGCTTCACCGCCGCGATGTCGTCGGACCACTTCGTGCCGTGGAGCAGCCGGCAGGGCCACTCCGGGTTCGCCTGGTCATGGCTGGGCGCCGCGCTCGCGTCCACGGACCTGCCGTTCGGAGTGGTGAACGCGCCGGGACAGCGGTACCACCCGGCGATCGTGGCGCAGGCGCTCGGCACGCTCGGGGCGATGTTCCCCGGCCGGATCTGGGCCGCGCTCGGTTCGGGTGAGGCCTCCAACGAGCGGATCACCGGTGACCCCTGGCCGCCCAAGGAGGTCCGCGACGCCCGGCTCGAGGAGTGCGTGACGGTGATCCGGCGGCTGCTCGCCGGCGAGGAGGTCACCCACGACGGCCTGGTCACCGTGCACGGGGCGCGGTTGTGGTCGCTGCCCGACCCGGTCCCCGAGCTGGTCGGGCCCGCAGTCAGCGTGGAGACCGCCGGCCGGGTCGGCGCCTGGGCCGACGGGCTGGTCACGGTCAACCAACCGCACGACAAGCTGCGCCGGATGGTCGAGGCCTACCGCGGTGCCGGCGGGCGCGGCCCACTGCGGCTGCAGGTGCACCTGTCCTGGGCGCCGACCCGCGAGGAGGCGGAGGCGATCGCGCACGACCAGTGGCGCTCCAACACCTTCCCTCCGCCGGCGTCGTGGGACATCGACTCCGTCGAGGTGTTCGACCTCGCCTCCGAGCACGTGCCGATCGAGCAGGTCCGCGAGGTGGTGCTGGTGTCGGAGGACCTCGGGCAGCACGCCGCCTGGCTCACGGAGTTCCTCGACCTCGGCTTCGACGAGCTGTACCTGCACCACGTGGGGCAGGAGCAGGCCCGGTTCCAGGAGGCGTTCGGGGAGCGGGTGCTGCCGCAGCTCCTCGGCCGGTGAGAGGCGGAGGCGCCGGCCGGTGAGGGATCGGGCGGACGGCGGGTGAGGGCCGGCCGGTGTGGGACGGCCGGCGAAGGGCGACCGGGCGAGCGACGTACAAGGGAGGACACCGTGCGCACCAGCGACACCGCGGACCTGTGGTGGAAGACCGCGGTCATCTACTGCCTCGACGTGCAGACGTTCCTGGACTGGAACGGCGACGGGTGCGGTGACTTCGCCGGGGTCACCGAGAGGATCGACTACCTCGCCGAGCTCGGCGTGACCTGCCTGTGGCTGATGCCGTTCTACCCGACCGCGGACCGCGACGACGGCTACGCCATCACCGACTTCTACGGCGTCGACAGCCGGCTCGGCACGCACGGAGACCTGGTCGAGCTGATCCGCACCGCACGCGACCGCGGGATGCGCGTGATCGTCGACCTGGTGGTCAACCACACCTCCGACCGGCACCCGTGGTTCAAGGCCGCGCGGTCGAGCAAGGACTCGCCGTACCGCGACTTCTACGTCTGGCGCAGCGAGCCGCCGGAGCAGGACACCTCCGACCAGGTGGTCTTCCCCGACCAGGAGGACAGCATCTGGGAGCTCGACGAGCGCACCGGGGAGTACTACCTGCACCAGTTCTACAAGCACCAGCCGGACCTCAACATCGCCAACCCGCGGGTGCGCGACGAGATCGCGAAGATGATGGGCTTCTGGCTGGAGCTGGGCATCTCGGGGTTCCGGGTGGACGCCGTGCCGTTCTACCTCGGCCTCACCGGGGTCGCGCCGAAGGAGGCCGCCGACTTCGCCGACCCGCACGACTACCTGGCCGCGCTGCGCTCGTTCCTCGGCCGGCGCACCGGTGACGGGATCCTCCTCGGTGAGGTGAACCTGCCCTACGCCGAGCAGAAGAAGTTCTTCGGCGGCCGTGACGGCGACGAGCTCACGATGATGTTCGACTTCGTCGGCATGCAGAACATGTACCTCGCGCTTGCCCGGCAGGACGCCCGCCCGCTCGTGCGCACGCTCAAGCGGCGGCCCGACGTCTCCCCCGACTCGCAGTGGGTCTCCTTCGCGCGCAACCACGACGAGCTGACCCTCGACAAGCTCAGCGAGAGCGAGCGGCAGGAGGTCTTCGCGGCCTTCGGACCCGACCCGCAGATGCAGATCTTCGGGCGAGGCCTGCGCCGGCGGCTGCCGCCGATGCTGGCCGGCGACCCGCGACGGATCCGGATGACCTACAGCCTGATGTTCGCGATGCCCGGCACGCCGGCGCTGTTCTACGGCGAGGAGATCGGCATGGGCGAGAACCTCGACATCGACGGCCGGCTGGCGGTGCGCACGCCGATGCAGTGGACCGACGGCCGCAACGGAGGGTTCTCCACCGCCCGCCCGGCACGGCTGCCCCGCCCCGTGGTGGACGGCGCGTTCGGACCCGAGCACGTGAACGTGGCCGACCAGCGCTCCGACCGAGACTCGCTGCTCAGCTTCCTCACGCTGTTGGTCCGTCGCTACCGCGAGTGTCCCGAGCTCGGCTGGTCGGACGTGAACCTGCTGGACCAGCCGCACCGCGGCGTGATCGCGCACGAGAGCCGGTGGCAGGAGCGCCGGCTGGTCACCGTGCACAACCTGTCCCCGGAGCCGTGCACCGTGCCGCTCCGGTTGGAGGACTGCGAGCCGGACTGCCGGCTGGTCGACCTGCTGCAGGACGGGAGCACGGAGCTGGGCGACGACGGGTCGGTGGAGCTGACCCTGGACGGCTACGGCTACCGGTGGCTACGACTGCTCCCCGCGGAGAGCCGCACGTTGGCTTGACGCGCTGTCTTGGTGCGCCGGGCGGCCGCGGCGCACCGCACCCCGGTGAGCGCGCCGGGCCTCGTGCTGAGTTGCGTGCAGGGCGTCGCGCAGGGCCACGTGC
>JBMOMG010000011.1:37823-60855 GCA_049323155.1 Actinomycetota bacterium
GACGACCGGCCGAGGCAGGTCACCCCAGGGCTCGGCGTGCTCCGGCGCCGACCCGGGTCCCGCCGAGGTCGGCACGCTGTCCGGCGGCGTAGCCGGACCAGCGGCCGCTGCCCGACAGCGAGCGTGGCTGGGCCTTGCGGAGGTGGGGGTACTCGCTCTGCATCGCGTCGCGCACCTGCACAGACCGATCGGCGAGCACCAGCGCGACAGACGGGCCGGACTCCGATCCGGCGGCCGCCGACGCCGTCGCACGCGCGCGCTCCTCGGCCTCGGTCAGCCGGCGGACCACCGCGGAGGTGAATCCGGCGAGCCAGGAGCGACGGTAGGCGGCGAGGCTCTCCCCGGGCGGGGCGGAGGTGCGCTGCAGCCCGGTGCCGGCCTGGAGCAGCAGGCTGGTGTAGAGCAGCTCGGCGCGGGCGAGGTCGGAGCCATAGCCGAACAGGTGCATCGAGATCTTCTTCTCGCCCAGCTCGTAGGTCGTGCGCTGCACCACCTGACAGCGCAGCGCCATCGCCACTCCGCTGAGCAGCTGCCCCTTGTCGAGCGCGTAGGGCGCATCCAGCACCACCACCCGGTCGCCGACGACGTCCGAGCCGGGTGCGCTCGCCGCGAGCATCGCCCGGTCGATGCCGTAGCTGGCGATCAGCTCCGCGGCCTTGGCGGTGTAGGTCTCGGCCTCCTCCGGCGTGGTCGCCGGATCCTCGGCCTTGGCCAGGATCTTGCGGACCTTCGCCAGGATCGCGTCGCCGGGCGGTGCGCCAGGCGGTGCGCCGTCGGAGGGCGAGGGGTTCGGTCGGTCGTGGCGAGAGCTCATCGGCTGCCCCTTTCCGGGTCGGTTGGTTCGTCGTAGCCGAACCTGGCAGCGGGCACGGACAGAACTCGGGCCTCGGGACCGGTTCTCCACAGGTCAGGCGGCGACGGTCGTGACCACCCGGGAGCGGGTCTGCGGTGTCGACCAGGCGGCCGCGGTGCGGGCGAGCCGGAGGCCGGAGACCAGCAAGAAGGGTACGGCGAGCACCAGCGACAGCTGCCACGACATCTGCGCCGTGGCGGCGAACAGCACCGCCGTGAGCGTCGTGACCAGGGCCAGGCGGGTGGAGTAGCCCACCATGGTCAGCGGCGGAGCCGGGGTGGCCCGCGCGCTGCGCAGGTCGACCGCGAACGGCCGCGACACCGACCAGCGCATCGAGCCGGACACGACCTGGAGGATCACGACGACGGTGGCGCAGAGCACGGCCACCAGCTCCGCGGCAGTCGGCGGCGCGGCGGTCCGCAGCGACGCCATGACCAGTGTGAGGCCGGTGGCGGCCGCGAGCACCTCGGTGAGCACCAGCGCCCGCGAGGCGAACACCAGCCGGGGCGGCACCGGCAGCGTCTCGCGCCACAGCGCGCCGCGGGCGTCCAAAGCCCAGGCGTTGACCCCGAACAACAGGGTGGCGCCCGAGGCGACCAGCCCAGGCAGGATCGTGAGCATGTGCCACTCCAGCCGGCTGGCCAGTGCGACCAGCCCGGGCAGGAGCGCGAGCACGGCGAACCCTCGCCGCAGCGGCACCGCACGCCACACCCCGGCCCGGTCGACGCGGATCAGCGCCGCGAGGTCGGAGGTCGGGTCGGGCCGCCGTTCGCGGACCCAGGACTCCATCCGGGTCTCCTCCAGGACCGGCCGACGGGCCAGGGCGTGGGCGACGAACGCGCCGGCGACGATCACCACGAGACCGCCGAAGGCCAGCGTCCCCAGGCCCTTGGCCCAGTCCGCCCAGTGCCCCTGGGCGCCGTCGAGCGCGACGAGCAGCACCTCGAGCGTCGGTGAGCGGTCGAGCGCCGGGACGAACCTGTCGGTCGCGATCAGCCACCCGCCGCCCACGGCGAGCAAGGCACCGAGGCCACGCACCAGCCACAGGCCGTGCGGTCCGCGGCGCAGCCACTCGATCGCCCAGCCGATCAGCTGAGCGGCGGCGGTCGCCACCGCCAGCCACAACAGCACCGGCAGCTGGACCGCGAGCAGGTTGTCCGGCCCGAGCGCGAAGGCGGTCGCGGCCAGCGCGAGCCAGGCCTGCAGCAGCCAGGCGATGTTCAGCGGCGCCATCAACAGCGCCCCGAGGTGATCGGTGGTCGGGCTGACCGGGTAGGCGACCCCGAGCTCGCGCGGCAGCAGCTCACGGCCCCCTCCCGCGGACGCGGCGGCGATGACCGCGATCGCCAGGGCGCCGAGGTAGAGGCTGGGCAGCAGCAGCGCGATCTCGAACGAGGTCAGCCGGCTCGGCGCGCCGCCGGGAAGCGGAGATCCCCCGGCGCCGGGCAGGTGCGCCGGGGCCCAGCCGGCGGCGACGGTGAGTACGACGAGCAGGGCGAACGCCATGACGACCAGCCGCCGCGACCGTCCTCGCACGGCCGCGGCGCGGAAGCACACCAGGGCCGGCACGTCGGCGACCGCCCGCGCCGCCTCACATAGCAGCGCGCCGGACCGCGGACCCGACCGGCGTCCGAGCCGGCGTCCGGGCCGGCGTCCGGGCCAGCGTCCGGGCCGGTCAGTCGAGAAGCGCCCGGTAGGCACCGGCCCCGTCCTCACCACTCATCTCGTGCGCGGGCACCGCGGCGACCGCCGTCCCACCCCGGAGGACGACCGCCTGCTCGCAGGCCTGCACGGCGAGCTCCCGCAGGTGCGTCGAGACGAGCACCGCGGCGCCCCTTGCCCGGGCGTCGGCGACCACCTCCATCGTCGCCTCGACGCCGAGCGGGTCGACCCCGTCGAACGGCTCGTCGAGCAGCAGCACGTCGGGTTCGTGGAACACCGCGAGCAGCACCGACATCCGGCGGCCCATGCCGTGGCTGAACCCCGCGGTGACCCGGTGTGCGGCGGCGCCGAGCTCGAACCGCTCGAGCAGGTCCTGCGCCCGGCTCTCCCATCCCGCGGGCATCCGGCGCAGCCGGGCGGCGAGCTGGAGGTGCTCCCACGGTGTCGCGCGTGGCACGAGACCGCCGACGTCAGGGCAGTAGCCGGTGACCCGTCGTACCGCCAGCGGGTCGGCGTGCACGTCGTACCCACCGACCTCGACGGTGCCGGCGGTGGGCGGCACGACGCCGGCCAGGACGCGCATCGTCGTCGACTTGCCCGCGCCGTTGCGGCCGAGCAACGCGACCGACCCCCCGGCGGCGACCCGGAGGTCGACCCCGCGGACGGCGTCGACCAGGCCGAACCGCACCCATAGGGCAGAGACGTCGACGAGGTTGGTCACACGGACAAGGTTCTCAAGAGTTCGCGCCCACGCGTGGGGGTTACTCGGATCTTCTCGCGGCGGGCCGGCCGGTGTGATCGCGAGCATCGCCGGTCGTCGGCCTACCGCAACGTCACAATCGTTCAGCTGAGCTGATGTGACGTCGGAGTCGCCGGAGAAGCCGTCACAACCGTTCAGCTGAACGATAGGGACGTTCCAGGGTGCTCACCAGCATCCCGGGCCGGCGCGCACCCGGATGCCGCGCGGCAGGCTGAGTCCCCGACGCACTTGGCACGGAAAAGCGCCACTTAGCACGGCATGTTCACCGTGTTAAGTGGCGCTTTCCCATGTTCACTTGGTAATCCGCCCAAGGGCCGGGGCCCCGTCAGGCCGGGAAGCGCTCGCCCTTCTCGGCGAGGTTCACCAGATACGCCGGCGGCTCGAACCGGGCACCGTGCTTCGCGGCGAGCTCGCGCGCCCGGGCGACGAACGCCGGCAGACCACCCGGGTAGCCGTGCATGAACTGCACCGCACCGCCGGTGTTGGCCGGGAAGCCGATCCCGAAGATCGAGCCGATGTTGGCCGCGGCGGCCGACTCGATGACGCCCTCCTCGAAGCAGCGGGCGGTCTCGATCGACTCGATGAACAGCATCCGGTCCTTGAGCTCGTCGAAGTCGGGCTGCTGCTCGGCGACCGGGAAGGTCTCGACCAGTCCCGGCCACAACCCGGCACGCCGGCCGGACTCGTCGTACTCGTAGAAGCCGGCACCCTTCAGCTTGCTGGAGCGACCGAGCTCGATCATCTTGTCGATCACGGCCTCCGCCGGGTGCGGCGTGTAGGTGCCGCCCTCAGCCTCGACGCCGGCCTTGGTGGCGTTGCGGATCTTGACCATCAGCTCCATGTTGAGCTCGTCGGTGATCTGCAGCGGGCCGACCGGGTAGCCGGCCTGGGTGGCTGCGCGCTCGACGGTCATCGGGTGCACGCCCTCGCCGAGCATGGCCAGGCCCTCGTTGATCTGTACGCCGATCACACGGGAGGTGTAGAAGCCGCGGCTGTCGTTGACCACGATCGGGGTCTTCTTGATCTGCTGCACGACGTCGATGGCCTGGGCGACGGCCTTGTCGGAGGTCTTCGCGCCGCGGATGATCTCGACGAGCGGCATCTTGTCCACGGGTGAGAAGAAGTGCAGGCCGATGAAGTCCTCAGGCCGGTCGACACCCTCGGCGAGGCCGGTGATCGGCAGCGTCGAGGTGTTGGAGCACAGCAGCGCGTCGGGGTTCACCACGTCGAGGATCTCGGCGAACACCTTGTTCTTCAGGCTCGGGTCCTCGAAGACAGCCTCGATCACCAGGTCGCAGCCCTTGAGGTCGCCGGGGTCGGCGGTCGGGGTGATCCGGCCGAGCACCTCGTCGGCGGCTTCACGGGTCATCTTGCCGCGGTCCACGGCCTTGTCGAGGAGCTTGACCGAGTAGCCCTTGCCCTTCTCGGCGTTCTCGGCGCTGACGTCCTTGAGCACGACCTCCATGCCGGAGCGGGCACACGAGTAGGCGATTCCCGCGCCCATCATCCCGGCGCCGAGGACACCGACCTTGGTGGCCTTGAACTTCTCGACGCCCTCGGGGCGCAGCGAGCCGGAGTTGATCGCGGACAGGTCGAAGAAGAACGCCTGGATCATGTTCTTCGACACCGGGCCGGTGATCAGCTTGGTCAGGTACCTCGACTCGATCCGCGAGGCGGTGTCGAAGTCGACCTGCGCGCCCTCGACGGCCGCGGACATGATGGCCTTCGGCGCTGGGTAGTCAGCGCCCTTGGCCTGCTTGCGCAGGTTGGCCGGGAACGCCGGCAGCACCGAGGCCAGCTTCGGGTTCGACGGGGTGCCGCCGGGCATCTTGTAGCCGGGACGGTCCCACGGCTGGCTGGCGGCCTCGGCGTCGTCCTTGTGGGCCAGGATCCACTTCTTGGCCGCGGGGACGAGCTCGTCCTGGGTCGCGACGACCTCGTCGACGAGTCCCATCTCCTTCGCGGCGGCGGGCTTGAGCTTGGTGCCGGTGAGCAGGTAGCCCATCAGCGCGTCGTACAGGCCGAACATCCGCACCATCCGGGTCACCCCGCCGCCACCGGGCAGCAGGCCCAGGGAGACCTCGGGCAGGCCGAGCTCGTAGCGGCCGTCCACGGCGATCCGGTGGTGGCAGGCCAGGGTGATCTCCAGGCCGCCACCGAGCGCGGCACCGTTGATCGCGGCGACGACGGGCTTGCCGAGCGTCTCCAGCCGGCGCAGCTGGGCCTTGATCGACTCGGCCATCGCGAAGATCTGCGGGGCGTCCTCGGGGCCGGCCTTGATCATGTTCTTCAGGTCACCGCCGGCGAAGAAGGTCTTCTTCGCGCTGGTGATCACCACGCCGGTGATGTCGTCCTTCTCGGCCTCCAGGCGCTCGACGGCGGCGGCCATCGAGTCCTTGTAGAGGTCGTTCATCGTGTTGGCGCTCTGGGTGGGGTCGTCGAGGGTGAGTACGACGATCCCGTCGCTGTCCTTGTCGTACCGGACGGCGCTCTGCTGGGCGGTCTCAGTCATGTGTGTCTGTGTCCTTGAGGAGGAGGTCTTGGTCGACGGTGTCGGTGCGGAGGGTCAGAGGCGCTCGACGATGGTGGCGATACCCATGCCACCGCCGACGCAGAGCGTGGCCAGACCGAAGCGCTGGTCGCGGCGCTCGAGCTCGTCGATGAGCGTGCCGAGGATCATCGCCCCGGTCGCGCCGAGCGGGTGGCCCATCGCGATCGCGCCACCGTTGACGTTGACCTTCTCCGCCGGCAGGTCCAGGTCGCGCATGAAGCGCAGCGCCACCGCAGCGAAGGCCTCGTTGATCTCGAAGAGGTCGATGTCCGCAGGTGTCATCCCGGCCTTGGCCAGCGCCTTGCGCGAGGCCGGCGCGGGGCCGGTGAGCATGATCGTCGGGTCCGCGCCGGAGACCGCGGCGGACACGATCCGCGCCCGCGGGGTCAGGCCGAGGTCCTTGCCGACCTGCTCGGTGCCCAGCAGCATCAGGGCCGCGCCGTCGACGATGCCCGAGGAGTTGCCGGCGTGGTGGACGTGGTCGATCTTCTCGACCCAGTGGTACTTCTCCAGCGCCACGGCGTCGAAGCCGCCCTGCTCACCGATGTCGGCGAACGACGGCTTGAGGCCGGCCAGCGACTCGACGGTCGTGCCGGGGCGGATGAACTCGTCGTGGTCGAGGACGGTGATCCCGTTGATGTCCTTGACCGGCACGAGCGACTTGTCGAAGTACCCGTTGGCCTGCGCCTTGGCGGCCCGAGCCTGCGACTCCGCGGCGAACGCGTCGACGTCCTCGCGCTTGAAGCCCTCGATGGTCGCGATCAGGTCGGCGCCGATGCCCTGCGGGACGAACGCCGTGTCGAACGCGGTCGCCGGGTCCGACGCCCACGCGCCGCCGTCGGAGCCCATCGGCACCCGCGACATCGACTCGACGCCGCCGGCGAGGATCAGGTCCTCGAAGCCGGAGCGGACGCGGGCTGCGGCCTGGTTGACCGCCTCCAGGCCCGACGCGCAGAACCGGTTGAGCTGCACACCGGCGACGGTGTCGGGGTAGCCGGCCTTCAGCGCCGCGGTCTTGGCGATGTCGGCACCCTGGTCACCGATCGGGCTGACCACACCGAGCACCACGTCGTCGACGCGCTCGGGGTCCAGGCCCGGGTTGCGCTCCTTCACGGCGTCGAGCAGGCCCACGACCAGGTCGATCGGCTTCACCTCGTGAAGCGACCCGTTCTTCTTGCCCTTGCCCCGCGGCGTGCGGAGGGCGTCGTACACGAATGCTTGTGGCACGTCGGCCTGGCTCATGGTTCGTCCCAACGTCTCGATGACCGGAAAGGCCGGCCCGCGACGGGGCCGACGGAGATACCTGATTGTGACACCATCACTGTCAACGTCCAACCGGCCCGGACGTGTGATCTGTGTCGCTTGACGAGGAATCGCTGCCGGTGGTCGAGGAGGGAGCGCAGCGAGCGTCTCGAGACCCCCGGCCCGGGCCTCGCACTTGCAACGAAATGCACCGTTCTTGCGCCGAAAACGGTGCAGAACGTTGCGAGTGAGCTCTCCCGGTCCCCCGGGTCAGGCTTGGACGGCCGCGCCCGACTCGAGCAGCGCGTCGACGTCCTTGACCCCCCACGCCTCCAGCGCGGCACGGGTGCCGCCACCCGGGACGCTCGGGCCGGTGCTCAGCGACGCCTGGGTGCGCGAGAACCGCGGCGCGGGGGCGGGCTGGAGGATCCCGTCGCGGGTCACGTACGTCTCCCGCGCCTTCAGGTGCGGGTGCTCGGCGGCCTCGGTCAGCGGCAGGATCGGCGTGCAGCAGGCGTCGGTGCCGTCGAACACCTCGGTCCACTCCGCCTGCGTGCGCTCCTTGAACCGCGCGGCGATCGCGCTGCGCAGCTCGTCGTGCCGGGCGAAGTCGTACCGGTCGGGAAGCGCGTCGGCCAGGCCCAGGCCGGCCACCAGCTCGTCGTAGAACTGCGGCTCCAGCGACCCCACCGCCATGTGGCGGCCGTCGGCGGTCTCGTAGATGTCGTAGAACGGCATGCCGCCGTCGAGCAGGTTCTTCGCACGCTCCTCACGCCAGCCGCCACCGGCGATCATGCTGGCGAGCATCGCGTTGAGGTGCGCCGAGCCGTCGACGATCGCCGCGTCGACGACCTGGCCCTGCCCGCTGGTGCGTGCCTCGAGGAGCGCGGCGAGCACCCCGATGACCAGGTACGTCGATCCGCCTCCGAAGTCGCCGAGCAGGTTCGACGGGAACATCGGCCGCTCCGGGCTCTGGCCGAGGCCGTGCAACGAGCCGGAGATGCCGATGTAGTTCATGTCGTGCCCGGCGGTGTGCGCCAGCGGCCCGCCCTGCCCCCAGCCGGTCATCCGGCCGTAGACCAGCCGCGGGTTGCGGGCGTGGCACTCCTCGGGCCCGAGCCCGAGCCGCTCGGCCGCACCGGGACGCATTCCCTCGATCAGGACGTCGGCGGTCTCGACGAGGTCGAGCACGGCGGCCACCGCGGCCGGGTCCTTGAGGTTCATCGCGATGCTGGGCCGGCCCCGGGTGAGCAGGTCGGTGTCGCGCGAACCGGCGCTGGCAGCACCCCCGGGCTTCTCGACACGGACCACGTCGGCGCCGAGGTCGGCGAGCAGCATCGCGGCGTGCGGGCCGGGGCCGATGCCGGCGAGCTCCACGACCCTGACGCCCTTGAGCGGGCCGGTTCCCTGTCCGAGTGCGTACGCGTCAGTCATGCCGCGCATTCTCACAGTGGAACTGTCAGCGTCGCGAGCCGGTGTCCGACAGGAGGGACACCAGCCGCACCACCATCGCGATCGCGCTGCCGACGATGCCGATCACCAGGAACACGCGGGCCACGATCGCCCAGTCCAGGCCGGACAGGTCGAAGTCGAACGGGAACACCTGCCAAATCCGGACCATCGCCACCAGGCCGATCCCGGTCGTGACCAGGTCACCGGCGGCGCGCACCCGGTTGGTGTCGCGGCCGACGTAGACCAGGTTGGTGATGATCCCGGCGATCATCGAGGCGTTCACCCAGCCGAGGACCTCGGTGGTCTCCGACGTGAGGAACGGCAGCTTCTCCCATCCGGGCCACACGTTGACCAGGTACAGCAGGACTGCGTTGACCAGCGCCGCGATCACGTACCCGGTGCGCCGTGCGTCCACCGACGGGCGAGGCTTGCGGGTTGCTGTGAGTGTCATCCGGGACTCCCTTCGCGAGACCCGTGAACCACGCTAGCCACGTCACCGGCAGCCGGTCAGGGGCGAAGGTCACGACCGCAGCCGCTTGCGTGCCAGGGCCGCGACCTAGAATCGAGGGGGGTCGCCGCCCGCGCGACCCGATTGAAGAGGCACCATGCCCGAGCTCACGCCGGCAGTACCCACCCGGCAGCCGCGCCCCCGCAAGCACCTCATGGTCCCGGGCCAGCCGCGACCGCAGCGGCCGGAGTCGATGAGCCTGACCCAGGTCCAGCGTTGGGTGATGTCCACGCTGGCAGTCAGCACGATCCTGCACCTCGCCGCGGGGCTGGTGCTCGCGGCGATGTACGTCGACGGGCTGGACCGGCAGGTCGGCCTGCTGGTGATCTCCGGCGCGTTCGGCGCGATCGCGGTCGCCGTCGGGCTGATGATCCACCAGCGCTCGCCGCTGTCGCCCTGGCTGCTGCTCGGCGCGCTGCCTCCCGTCTTCGGCGCGTTCCTGGTGCTCTGACTCCGGTGTCCGACGGGGACGGAACCGGCCCGCGCGCCGGTGCGTCCGATCGACATGCTGACCAGACGTGACGCGCTCCGAGCGGCCCTGCTGATGGCCGTGGCCGGCTCCGGGTTGTCCGCGCTCACCGGGTGCGGCGAGTCTGCCGAGTCCGGAGGAGGTGGCGCCGGGATCGGCCTCGCGGCGTCCGACGTACGGCGGTCACCCGGCAACAGCGACGCGCTCCCCGACGTCGTGGCGGGGGTTCAGGCGTTCACCGGGGACCTGTACCGGCTGGCCGCCGCCGGCACCCGCGACAACCTGGTGCTCTCGCCGTACTCCGTCGCCGTCGCGCTCGCGATGACCCGCGCCGGCGCTGCGGGCAGGACCGCGTCGGAGATGGACAGCGTGCTTCACGCGCCGCCGGGCGACCGGCTGCACGGCGGGATGAACGAGCTGTCGGCGCGGCTGGAGTCGCGCTCGCGCAGCCACGAGCTCCCCGAGGGCGGCAAGGCGGAGGTGGCGCTCTCGGTGGCCAGCTCGCTGTGGGGCCAGCACGACCTGGCCTGGGAGCAGGAGTTCCTGGACACGCTGGCGCGCGAGTACGGCGCTGGGATGCGGCTGGTCGACTACGTCGCAGACGCCGAGCGGGCGCGCGAGCTGGTCAACGAGTGGACCGCCGAGCACACGCGCGACAAGATCACCGAGCTGGTCCCCGAGGGGGTCTTCGACGCGCTGACCCGGTTAGCGCTGGTCAACGCCATCCACTTCAAGGCGCCCTGGCTGGAGCCGTTCGAGGACGAACGGAACGGGGCTCGGTTCACCCTCGGCGACGGCGAGCAGGTCGAGGTGGACCTGGTCACCCAGCTCCTCATGCAGGCGGAGTACGCCGAGGGCTCCGGCTGGGTCGCAGCCCGGATGCCGTACGTCGGCGGCGAGCTCGCGATGGCGCTCGTCGTACCCGAGGACCTCGGTGCGGTGGAGGAGGGCCTGGACGCCGCGTGGCTCGGCGAGCTGCTCGGCGGGTTCGCCAGGGCCGAGGGCGGGGTGCGGGTGACCATGCCGCGCTGGGACTTCCGCAGCAGGTTGAGCGTCCGTGAGGCGCTGAGCGAGCTGGGGATGCCGACCGCCTTCGACCCCGAGGCCGCCGACTTCACCAAGATGACCCCGGACGAGCGCCTGCACATCAGCCACGTGCTGCACGAGGCGACGATCACCGTGGACGAGAAGGGCACCGAGGCCGCCGCCGCCACCGCCGTGGTCATGGGCGTCACGTCCGCCCCGGTCGAGCCACCCCGCGAGGTGACCGCGGACCGGCCGTTCCTGTTCGTGGTCCACGACGTGGCGACGGCGACGCCGCTGTTCATCGGGAGGGTCGCCGACCCGCGCTGACGCGCCACCGGTGGTCGAGCCCGTCGAGACCCGGTGGTCGAGCCCGTCGAGACCCGGTCGTCGAGCCCGTCGGCACCCGGTGTCCCGCCGGAGCCCCGGGCGGAGACCGCTGGCGGCCGCGCGGGTGCGCAGCCCACTGGCTCCGCCCGACGCCCGGACGACGGGTGGTGGCCCGCTGCCTCCGGGAGGAGCGCCGCGGCCGGGCCGACAGCGCCGGCGGGTCGCCGCCGGGTGGATCGGCCCGGTCCGCCGCGACGATCTCCCAGAACGTCTCGTCGACCCAGGCCGGGTCGGCGCAGAGCAGGTCGAGCAGCTCGTCGTCGACCCGGGCCGGGTCGCGGGCGGGCGCCACCGGCGTCGGGGCGGCGCCCGTCGGAGCCCGGGATCGCATGGGAGTCACCTCCCCCGGATCAGGCGCTGATCTCCTTGGCCTCCTTGCCGGCGGCGACGGCCTTGACCTGGATCTTGCGCGGCTTGGCCTGCTCCGCGACGGGGATGCGCAGGCTGAGCACGCCGGACTCGTACTCCGCGTGGATGTTGTCGGTGTCAAGGTTGTCGCCGAGGAACAGCTGGCGTGAGAACACGCCCAGCGGACGCTCGGCGATCTGCATCTCGACCTCGCCGTCGTGCACGGTCGGACGCCGCTCCGCCTTCACCGTGAGGACGTTGCGCTCGACGTCGACCTCGATCGCGTCGGGGGTGACACCCGGCAGGTCGAACATCACGACGAACTCGTCGCCCGCGCGGTAGGCGTCCATCGCCATGGCACTGGGCCGGGACCACGTGCCCGCGGTGCCGCCGCCGAGGAGCTGCGAGGCGAGCCGGTCGAACTCACGGAACGGGTCGGTGCGCATCAACATCGTTGTTTCACCTCCTGGTCGGTTCCATCCATGTCAATGCACGTAACAAGATGTAGCACGTCGTCATTCCGTTGACAAGTATCCCCGTCAATGTGACGATGACGTCTGTGAGCGAGCCCCGTGACTGCCTCGACCAGGTGCTGACCGCGGTCAGCGGTACGGCGGCCACCGGCTCGCGCTGCAGTGGCGAGGATGCACTCGCCGCCCTCACCGCGCTTCATGAGCTGCGCGACCAGCTGCTGGCGTGGGAGCCCGTGCTCATCGAGGCCGCCCGGGACGACGGCGTCTCCTGGGCACGCCTCGCACCGGCCCTCGGCGTGACCAGCCGGCAGGCTGCCGAACGCCGCTACCTGCGCCTGCGTCCGGCTGCCGGCGACACCGGCATGACTCGTGAGGAGCGGGTGCGGGCCGCGCGCGACGAACGGGCCGGCGACCGTGCCGTTGCCGCATGGGCACGGGCCAACGCCTCCGAGCTGCGACAGATGGCCGGCCAGGCCAGCGCGGTCACCGGACTCGGCACGGCCGCCCGCCGACGGGCGAAGGCGCTCGCGTCGTCCCTGACCGAGGACGACCCCACCGCCCTGCTCGCGCCGCTGTCCGAGATCCACCGTGACCTCGTCGACGAGCATGCTCCCCTGGCGGCCCGGATCGACGCGGTCGGCCGCAAGGTCAGCCGGATCCGCCGCGACACCCAGCGGGCCCGCGACGCCGCGGCCGGCTCCTGAGGCCGCCGCCCTCAGTCGTGCGCGACCGCGCCGAGGTGCTCGTGGCCGCGGTGCGACTCGGGCTCGATCTGGAACGTCGCATGGTCGACGTCGAAGTGGTCCGCCACGCAGCCGCTGAGGTCGTCGAGCAGCTGGCACACGCCTCGCTCCTCCACGACCTGGTCGGTCACCGTCACGTGCACGGACAGCACCGGCATGCCGCTGGTGATCGTCCAGGCGTGCAGGTCGTGCACGTCGACCACCCCCGGTACGGCGGTCAGGTGGTCGCGCACCTCGTCGAGGTCGACGTGGCGGGGCACCGCCTCGAGCAGCACGTCGAGCGCCTCCCGCAGCAGCGAGAACGACCGGGGCAGGATCAGCGCAGCGATCAGCAGCGAGGCGATCGCGTCGGCGGCCATGAACCCGGTCGCCACGACCACGACCGCGGCCGCCACGACGGCGACGGAGCCGAGCAGGTCGCTGAGCACCTCGAGGTAGGCGCCACGCATGTTGAGCGAGGAGTCCCGGCGCCGGGTCAGGATGCCCAGCGAGACCGCATTGGCCAGGAGTCCGACCAGGGCGAACCAGAGCATCAGCCCGCCGTCGACGGTCTCGGGGTCGAGGAGCCGGTTCACCCCGGTCCACACGAGATAGGTGCACACCACGAGCAGCAGCACGGCGTTGACCAACGCCGCCAGGATCTCCGCCCGATGGAAGCCGAAGGTCCGCCTCGGGCTCGCCGGGAGGGTCGCCACGTAGGACGCCGACAGCGCCAGGCCGACCGCGGCCGCGTCGGTGACCATGTGCCCGGCGTCGGCGAGCAGCGCCAGCGAACCGCTCAGCACCGCACCGACCACCTGGATCACGATCACCGAGACGGTGACCAGGAGCACCAGGCGCAGCCGGGCCCGGTCGGCGGCACGCCCCTCGGCATGGCCGTGGCCGAGCGCGCCGTGTCCGTGTCCCGCACCCATGACGGCCCAGCGTAGACGCCGCTCTCGCACGCTACGTTGGCCCGGTGAGCGGACACTCCCTTCTGGTGGTCCCCCTGCCGGGTCTGCTGTCCGTCGTACCCGCCCTCGCCCGGGGGCCGGTCACCCCGCACGTCACGCTGGTCTCCCCGTTCACCGCCACCGCCGAGCCGGACGCGGGCGTGCTCGGCGAGCTGCGGACCTTCTTCGCCGACGTGGTGCCGTTCGAGGTCACGCTCGACGCGCTGACCCAGTTCCCCGGCGGCTCGACGTACCTGGTGCCCGAGCCCGCCGCGCCGTTCCGTCGGCTCAGCCAGCGGCTGCTGCGGCTCTTCCCCGAGCTGCCGCGCCCACGGGAGATCGGCGAGGCGGCGCCGCACCTGGAGGTGCCGCTCGGCCGCGGCGAGGACGTCGAGGTGCTCCGGCGGGACCTCGCGCCGTGGCTGCCGGTGACCGCGATGGCGCGGGCCGCGGAGCTGTGGTGGACCGAGGACGAGGAGACCCGGACGCTGGCCGTGTTCGGCTTCGGCACCAGCGCCGCCTGAGCGTCACCGACGGAAGCCGGCTGTGACGGGCGGGCGCAGAGGGGTCGCTGCGATACCAGATGAAGTTGTGAAAACCGTGAACAACACGCCGAGCGCCGACCTATGCTCCTCGGGACGGATCGGACATCCCACCCAGAGGGTGCCGCCGTCTGTCGGTCCCACAGCGGTCGCACGACGCAGCGACGAGCCTCACCTTCTGGAAATGAGTCATGCCCATCTCGGTCCCGCATGCCCTCCGCACGGTGGTCGCCCTCCTGGCCATCGCGGTCAGCCTGAGCGGCATCCCGGCCTCCACCCCGGCCCAGGCGATCCCGATCGAGGGCTACCCGACCTACCAGCCGCAGAGCCGGTGCACCCCGTCGCCGAAGGCGGGCACGGTGATCCTGGCCGACCACCTGATGAAGAAGTACCCGGGCTCCGGCTCGTCGGGCATCTCCCGCTCCTGCGGCGCGTCCGGCACCTCGGAGCACAAGGAGGGCCGTGCGTTCGACTGGCAGCTGAGCGCCGCGTCGAGCCGGGACCGCGCCTACGCCCAGGACTTCATCGAGCGGCTGCGCGCCACCGACCGGTCGGGCAACGCCAACGCCCTGGCCCGGCGGATGGGGATCATGTACGTGATCTGGAACGACCACATCTGGTCGGCGTCCTCGGGCTACCGCAAGCGCCGCTACCTGCACTCCGCCTGCAACAAGCTGCGCGGCTGCTCGGTGACGCTGCGGCACCGCGACCACATGCACATCTCGCTGAGCTGGGCCGGCGCCCGGGCCCGCACCAGCTGGTACGACCGCACGCCGCGACCCGCCGTCGCCAAGCCCGCGCCGACGCCGGCACCGCGACCGGAGCCTGCCCCGCGGCCCGCGCCCGAGCCGGCCCCGAAGCCCAAGCCGCGTCCGGCGACCAAGCCCCAACCCAAGCCCAAGCCCAAGCCGGCGCCGAAGGTGGTCCCCGCCCACCGCGCCCCGCGCACGAGTGACGGCGTGATCGACCTGCGCCGGGTGCCGATGACCCGGCTGGTCGTCCCCGCGGCGGGCGAGCTCGTCGAGACCGAGTTCAAGCTCGCCAAGGGGGTCACCTACTCGTTGACCGCGGCCGGCCTCTACAGCTTCGGCCGGCCGGACCAGGTCGCCGACGCCGTGTGCACCTGGTCCGCGCGCGAGCAGCTGTGGACGGCGACGCCGCGCCGGGCCGTACGCCGCACCTTCGGGCCGCTGGCGCTCGTGGTGAACGGCAAGCGCGTCTTCGGCGACAGCTGCAACGCCTCCCACACCTACCGCACCGCCTACACCGCCCCGCGGGACATGACCCTCAAGGTGCGGGTCCTCGGCAAGCACCCCTCGACCCGCGGCCGGCTGACCCTCGTCGTGGGCCGGCGCAAGGCGAAGGTCGCCCCGGCGCTGCCGGAGTACCCCTCGCTGACCCCGGCCCCGACGTACTCCACCAACCCGGCGGTGGGCCCCGGCCTGATCGCCGAGACCGTGACCCTGCCGGCGAACCGGTCGGGCGCGACGTACACCCGCAGCAGCCTCGAGCCCGGCGCCACCTACCGGGTGACCGTCTCCGGCGTCGTCACGCTCGGCGGCGGCGTGCGGTCCAACGGCCAGTGCGTGTCGGTGCGCGGCACCTGGTACGAGTCGGCCTCGATCGACCCGCGGGTGCCCGGCCAGGACCACGGCAACCTGTACGTCGACGGACGGCCGTTCGACGGGACGGCCACGGCCGGCTGTGAGGGCAACGTGCACGTGGCCGACGTGGTCGCCGACCGGCGCAGCCGGATGCGGCTGGACCTGTGGGACCCGCTCAGCGTCTCCGACAACTCCGGTGAGCTGCGGGTGCTGGTGCAGCGGGTGACCCCTGTCGAGACCTTCCCGACGCCGGCCGACCGGGAGCGCCCGCGGCCGCGCCAGGACGAGTGGCGGATCAAGCGCGACGTGTTCTCGGTGGACTCCCACGTGGCCCGCGGCAAGGTGTCGAAGATCCGGCTCCGCAAGGGGCAGAGCGCCCAGATCATCGTCAACGGACGCTTCACCTCCGGTGGTCAGAGCGCCGACGCTTCCTGTGTGAAGACCGCGTCCGGCTGGCTGCCCACGATCCCCGACCTGTTGGTCGCCGACACCCTCAACGTGTGGGTCGACGGACAGCCGGTCCGCTGGCGTCCGCGCGGCGGCAAGGGCGGCTGCTCTGGCTCGGCGAGCTACACGACCCGGTTCACCGCGACCAAGAACGGTCCGCTGCGGGTGAGCGTGTTTGACCTCGACCACAGCGACAACGCCGGCGAGCTCGAGGTGATCATCCGCCGCCTCGGCTGACCGCGCTCCCCGCCGCACCTCCAAGTAATGCGGGGTTATGGACGCTGGACACCCCGCATGTCGCTGGTGAACCGTCCACAGCACGTGGGAAGTCAGGGGCTCGCGGTCAGCCGAACGCACTCATCAGCGGCGGGAGGATGAACAGCATCCCCAGCGACCAGGTGACGTGGGTGAGCATCGGGGCGAGCACGCCCCCGGTGACCCGGCGCTGCAGGCCGGTGAGCAGGCCGAGCAGGGTGGCGGCGAAGACCAGCATCACGTTGCCCGTGGCCACGGTGGTCAGCGCGTAGATGCCGGTCGAGAGCAGCACCGGCGCGCGTCGGCCGATCGCGGCGTACAGCCCGCCCCGGAAGAACAGCTCCTCGGCGACGCCGTTGACCACGGTCACCAGCGCGATCACCGGCAGCGAGCCGTACTCCGCGTGGTCGAGCACCGCCTCGACGCTCGAGCGCAGCGGCGGGATCTGCGCGACGATCAGCCCACCGGCGGTGAACACCGCGACCGCGGCGAGCCCGATCAGGATCGGCTCGAGCACCGGTCGCCGCCACCGGCCGACGGTCGACCCTGCCGACCCGGCGGCCCGCGATGCGTCCAACGGCCCCGCCACCCCGGGCGGTCCCACCAACCGCGCCGGCCGGCCTGCTCCCCAGAGCGCCGGGACCCGGCCCACGTGCAACGGCCCGGAGACGAACGCACCGACCGCCCAGGTCGCGGCGAGTGCGAAGGTGAGCGTGTAGAAGACCGGGTCGCCCGGCTCGGTGGCCAGCGAGAACCCGAGCAGCGTCGCGCCCACGGCGAGCGTGACCGCGGAGACCACCCGGCGTCGCCGGAACATGTGGTCGGGCTGGCGGTGGTCACGCGGGACCGGCTCGACCAGGGTCGCCTCGACGAAGCGCCTTAGCCAGGTCACAACACTCCCTTGTCGCGCAGGCGGTCCGCGAGCGCGGCCTTCACCATCTCGTCGTAGCCCATCGTCTCGAACGGCACGACCTCGCGGATCGAGTCGTCGCGGACGACGACCTCGTTGTTCATCGACTCGATCAGGTTGCGGCCGGTCTTCGCGTCGACGTCGGTGACCAGCGCCAGCCACTGCGAGGACAGTCTCGGGGTGAGCACCGGCGCGACGATGATCGGCAGGTCCCGGCCGTTCTGGATCTGCGAGGCCCGCCGGAGCATGTCGCGATAGGTCAGCACCTCGTCGCCGCCGATCTCGAAGACCCGGCCCATCGCCTGCTCGTTGTCGAGCACGCCCACCACGTAGCGGATCACGTCACGCAGCGCGATCGGCTGGGTCTTCGTGCCGACCCAGTGCGGCGCCACCATCGCGGGGAGGTTCTTGACCAGCTGGCGGGTGATCTCCCACGAGATGCCGCCGTGGCCGACCACGATCGCCGCCCGCAGCACGGTCACCGGTACGCCGCCCTCGCCGAGCAGGCGCTCGACCTGGCGGCGCGAGCGCAGGTGCGGGGACAGGTCGGAGTCGTCGTCCCCGAGGCCGCCGAGGTAGACGATCTGGCGCACGCCCGCCTTCGCCGCGGCCTGCCCGAACGCCGTGGCCGCCTCGGCGTCGAGCCGTTCGAAGTCGTTGTCGTCGAGGGAGTGCACCAGGTAGTAGGCGACGTCCACGCCGCGCAGCGCCTTGCCGAGGGTGGAGGGCTCGAACACGTCGCCGCCGACCGGTTCGCCCTGCCCTTCGTACTCGTCGGGGCGGCGGGTCATCGCGCGCACGTCGTGGCCGTCCTCGACGAGCGCGCGGGCGAGGTGGGAGCCGACGAAGCCGGTGGCTCCGGTGACGAGCACGGTCAAGGACATCTGCAACCTCGCTGGATCGGTCTCGAAGACGGGGCGGGCCGTCGTACCCGCTGCGCCCAGAGTGCCCGAGAGCGCCGGTCTCACGCCTGCCCGCGGCTCAGCGGACGCTGCGGATCCGGTAGACCAGCACGCTGCCGGCCAGGCAGACCGCGGCGGAGAACAGGTACAGCGAGGTGTACCCGCCGGCCAGCGTGACCAGCAGGGTGGCGAGGAACGGCGCGAACACCTGCGGCAGCGCGTTGGCGATGTTGATGACGCCGAGGTCCTTGGCCCGGGCTGTGGCGGCGGGAAGCACCTGGGTGATCAGCGCGAAGTCGACTGCCGTGTAGACGCCGTACCCGGCGCCGAGCACCACGGCCGCGACCAGCGCACCCGGCCAGGTCTGGGTGACCGCGAGGATCACCGACGCCAGCGCCGCGACCAGCCCGGAGGCGGTGACGAAGACCTTGCGCCGCCCGATCCGGTCCGACCAGATCCCGCCGACCACGGTGGTGGCGACCAGCGTGGCGGCGTAGATGCCGGTCAGCACGAACACACCCGCCTCGGGGTCGCCGTAGCCGACCGCGTCCTGGAGGTAGAAGAACAGGTAGAGCGTGCCGAGCGAGTTGCCGAGGTTGACCAGGAACCGGGTGATCCAGGCCCAGCCGAAGTCGGGGTGGCGGCGCGGGTCGACCCAGAACCCGCGCGCGAACGCAGCGAGGTCCCACGCCGGCCGCTGGTCCCGGTGCAGCGCGACGTCACCGCTGCGCAGCACGAACGGCACGGCGAGTACGACGACCACCGCGGCCGTCGCGACGAAACCGGCCGCCACACCGCCGGTGACCGTCGCGATGCCGACCCCGCCGACCACGCCGATGGTCTGGGCGACGGCGACCCAGCCGCCGACGACCCCGCGCTGCTCGACCGGCACCTGGTCGGGGATGGTCGCGGTGATCGCTGCGAGCATCGCGTTGAGCCCCGCCTGCGCGAGGCACCAGCCGACCACCATCAGCACCACCGACTCGGCGGCGGCCAGCACGAGCAGCGCCAGCGCGCCGGTGAGTCCGCCGAGGACCACCCACGGCACCCGCCGGCCGAACCGGGAGGTGGTGCGGTCCGAGATCGCCCCGAACAACGGGTTGGAGACCACCGACACCGCTGCGCCGATCCCCGTGACCAGGCCGAACACGAACTCCTTGCTACCGGGGGCGACCTCGGCGGCCTGCTGGGCCAGCAGCACCTGGATCGGCCCGAAGAAGCCGGCCCAGAGCCCGACCGACGCGATCGTGACCCGCGCGACCCAGCCCTTGCGGACCGGGACCTCCGGCTCGGCGAGCGCGCCGAGGGCCGCGGGGACCGACCCGGTCGGAGGGAGAGCGGTCACCGCCGGTTCTCGGCGATCATCTGCCTGAACCAGGCGAAGGAGTCCTTCGGCGTGCGCTGCTGGGTCTCGAAGTCGACGTGCACCAGACCGAACCGCTTGGTGTAGCCCTCGGCCCACTCGAAGTTGTCGATCAGGCTCCAGGTGAAGTAGCCGCGGACGTCGACGCCGGCGGTGATCGCCTCCCCGACCGCGCGGAGGTGGCCGTCGAGGTAGTCGATCCGGCGCTGGTCGGCGACCCGTCCGGTGGCGTCGGGCTCCTCGTTGTAGGCGCATCCGGACTCGGTGATGTAGACCGGCGGCATCAGACCGTCGTACTCGTGCTCCATCATCACCAGCAGGTCGCGCAGGCCGTCGGGCACCACCGGCCAGTCGAAGTCGGTCAGCGGGTAGCCCTCGACCGGCACCATCACGAACGGCAGCCCCTCGCCGCTGACCGGGCTGCCCTCCGGCGCCGGGGTGGACGGCCCGGCGATCCGGGTCGGGTTGTAGTAGTTGACGCCGTAGAAGTCGATCGGGCTGGCGATCACCGGCAGGTCGTCGGCGACCGGGCCGGGCATCAGGTCGGCGAAGCCGTCGGGATAGCTGCCACGCAGGATCGGGTCGGCGAACAGCCGGTTCCACAGCGTGGCGTAGAGCTGGGCGGCGTCCTGGTCCTCGGGGCTGTCGGTCGCCGGCCACACCGGGGTGTGGTTGTTGGCGGTGCCGATGCTGTGCGCGTTGTGCTCGCGCAGCGCCCGGACCGCCAGGCCGTGCCCGAGCAGCAGATGGTGCGCGGCAGGGAGCGCGTCGAACATCAGCTGCTTGCCCGGCGCGTGCATGCCGAGCCCGTAGCCGAGCAGGGTCACCACGTTGGGCTCGTTGACCGGGATCCAGTGCTCGACGCGGTCGGCGAACCGGCCCGCGAGCAGGTCGGCGTAGTCGGCGAACCGCAGCGCGGTCTCCCGGTTGAGCCAGCCGCCGTCGTCCTCGAGGGCCTGCGGCAGGTCCCAGTGGTACATCGTCGCCATCGGCTCGATCCCGTTGGCGAGCAGCTCGTCGACCAGCCGGTCGTAGAAGTCCAGACCGGCCGAGCTCGGCGTACCGGACCCGTCCGGCTGGACCCGCGGCCAGCTGATCGAGAACCGGTAGCCGTCGACGCCGAGCTCCTTCATCAGCGCGACGTCCTCGGCGTAGCGGTGGTAGTGGTCGCAGGCCACCGCGCCGCTGCTGCCGTCGATGATCCGGCCCGGCTCGGCGCAGAACGTGTCCCAGATGCTGCGGCCGCGGCCGTCCTCGTCGACGGCGCCCTCGATCTGGTAGGCCGCGGTGCTGGTCCCGAAGACGAACCCGTCCGGAAGGTGCGGAAACTCCCTCGTCTCACCCATAGCTCTCACCATGGCACGGTTTACCCACCACCGGTGGTCGAGCTGCGGTGGTGGAGCTCCGGTGGCCGAGCTCCGGTGGTCGAGCTCGGTGGTCGAGCCTGTCGAGACCCCCCGGCCCTCACCACCGCCGGCGGAACACGATCCCGTCCCGCTCGGCCACGACCTCGTACTCGCCCTCCAGCACCGCACGCACCCGGCCGTTCTCGTCCAGCCCCCAGGTGTCGACGTCGTCCCACTCGACGACCCAGTCCGGCGCATCCGGGCCGGCCAGCGTGTCCGCCAGCAGGTCGAGCTCCGGATCTCGCACCCGGACCGGCAGGCTCCACAGGTACGGGTACGGACTCGCCATCCCTGCTTCCAGCAGCGTGTTCGCGTGCCCGTAGGTGACCACGGCGGTGTCGCTCGGCGCCGCGTGCTCGCGCAGCCAGAGTGCCGCGCGCACCGCCCGCTCCTGCGGGTCCTCCCGGAAGGCGTGTACGACGCTCGCGCCGGCTGCCGTGACCAGCACGGAGAGGACCGTGAGTCCCACCAGCCACGGGGGCCACCGCACGCCAGGACGATGCCGGACCGCCAGCGCGACACCGATCACCGTCGCGGGGACCAGCGCGATCAGGTAGTGCCGCCAGAAGCTGCCGCCCGCGGCGACGCCCGCGACACCGACGACCAGCATCCCGACGAACGCCCACGACACCGGGTCCGCGCGCGTCAGCGGCAGAGTCACGTCACGCAGCGCCAGCACGAGGATCGGCACCATCCCGCTGAGCACCGCGGCGAGCACCAGCAGCCCGAGCCGTTCCATCGGCCGGCTCTGGTCGCTGCCGGCGATCGCCTCCGCGGCGTCGAGCCGGAACCCGTACATCCCGTAGGCCAGCCGGCCCAGCCCCGCCCCGGCTGCCACGGCCCACCCGGCGACGGCGCCGAGCACGAGCAGCGCGCCGGCCATGACACCGGCTGCCATCTTCGCGACATGGCGCCTCGACGGGCCCCGGTCGGCGAGTGCGGCGACGAGCAGCAGAACGCCGGCGAACACCAGCCCGTCGACGAGGTTCTGCTTGATCAGCACGGCCGCCGCGCCCGTCGTACCCGCCAGCGCGGACCACGCCCACGCCCGGCCGTCACGGATGCCCGCGGCGTCGAGGGCCAGCAGGCTGGCGAGGCAGCTGGCGAGGACCAGGGGTACGGCGAGCAGCTCACCGTCGACGAGGTGACCGCCGGTGGCGTAGGAGGAGCTCAGCGCCGCGGCGACCAGGGCGCACCAGCCGGCGACGTCACGACCCGCGACCTGGCGGCCGACTGCAGCGGCGAGCAGCACGAGGGCGACCGCGGTCACCGTGCCGAGCAGGCGCAGCGCGGTGACTCCGCCGAGCGCGGCGGGGACCTTGAACAGGAGCAGCAGGAGCGGCGGCCGGTCCACCCAGTAGGCGCCGTAGAGACCGTCGTCGTCGAGGTGCCACTGCTCCGCGACCAGGAGGAAGCCGCCCTCGTCCGGGCTGGGCGGATCCATCAGGAACGGCAGGCGCACCACCACCAGCAGGACCAGCGCCCCGGCGACCCCGAGCCTGCCGCGCGAGAGCTCCACCACGCGGTGACCCACCCGCCGAAGACTCGGCGGCATACCCCGACTCTATCCGCCGCCCACGCGGCGGGAGAGCGGCACCGCCAGTGCGCCGAACGCCGTGGTCAGGGTGAGGACAGCGACGAACGGCCCGCGGTCGGCAGCGGTGCCGACGGTGGTGAACACCAGGCCGGCGACGGCCACCGCGAGCGCGGCTCCCACGGAGTCGCTGATCGCGATCGCCGAGGTGGCGCTGCCCCGCTCGTGGGCCTCTGTGCGGGCCAGCACCACGGAGGTCACCCGTGGGTAGATCAGCCCCATCCCCATCGCGGCGACCAGCCACCCGAGTCCGACCAACGCACCGGGAAGATCCAGCGCGGCGGTGGCCAGGATCGAGCCCACGCCGAGCACCAGCAGACCCGCACCGGTGTGCAGCGCAGCCTCGTCGGGGAGCCGCTCCTGACCCAGTCGACCCTGCAGGTGGGAGGCACCGGCCCAGCCGAACGTCGCCGCGGTGAGGACCAGCCCGCTGACCCAGGTGGCGGCGCCGTACTGCTCCTGCAGCAGGTAGGGCAGGTACGCCTCGGAGGCGAAGAACGTCCCGCCCATCACGCCGCGCAGGCCGATCGCGGACGGCAGCCCGGGCCGCCCGCGCAGGGTGCCGGCCGGCAGCAGCGGCCGCACACCCACCAGTGCGGCGAC
>JBMOMG010000012.1:0-4800 GCA_049323155.1 Actinomycetota bacterium
CTCCTTCGTGAGACGGCGTGTGGTCAGAGACCGCCATCTTCGAAGGAGCCCCACCCGCTTCCGGATGGGGCCATGGGGTGGGGAAATTCAGTGAGCAGAACTGGGGAGATTCACCTGAGCGTCATCAGCGATCACGGATCGCGTCGAGTCCCGCGTCACGGGCGAACCCGAACCCCTCCTCGATGCTGCCGAAGGTGCGGCCGTCGAACAGGTCGGGCGTGTGCACGGTGTGCCCCGCCCGTCGCAGATCGTCGGCGAAGGCGCGCACCCCGTCGGTCAGGCCCTGGATGTGGTGGTACAGCAGCACCTCGGCCATGTCAGCAGTCTCCCTCGGCCATTGATCGAGGCTTTTGGAACATTCGGTGATGCTAGTCTGATGCGTCGTGGCTGACAACCCTCCGGACTACGAGCTGGCCGATCGGATTGCGCTGACCGAGCCCGCGCAGGTGAAAGCCATCGGCCACCCGCTCCGCACCACGATCCTGCAGCTCCTCCACGAGCGCGCCGCCACCGTCACCGAGCTCGCCGCCGCGGTGGAGCGCCCCAAGAGCACGGTGGCGCACCACGTGGACGTGCTCACCCGCAACGGGCTGCTCCAGGTGGTGCGCACCAGGAAGGTGCGCGCGATCGAAGAGCGCTACTACGGGCGCTCCGCGCGGATGTTCTACGTGGCAGCAGAGCCGTCCCCGGCCGGCGAGGAGATGCCGCGCGACTTCAACGACTTCGAGGTGGCTGCGCGCGAGTCCGCGATGGCCTTCGGGCAGGGGAAGCTGTGGGGCTTCATCCGTCATGCGCGGATGTCGGAGGAGCAGGCCTCCCAGTTCTGGGAGCAGATGGCCGAGCTCGTCGACCGGTTCGACCGGATCCCGAGGTCCGGCGAGACGGTGTACGGGTTCGCGATCGGCATCTACCCCACTGACCACCCGACCTTGCCGCCGGCGGAGTGAGGCGGTCCTTCAGCTCATGGTGTGCCCGGGTGACCGCACGCTGGATCTCGGCGCCGGCTCCATGCGGCAGTGGAGCACGTAGCTCGGCGAGGTGCTGACGTCACCCCAGGCATCGGTCCGCTCGACCGTGACGAGCCGGCTGGCCTCCTCCCTCTGCAGCACCTCCTGCACGGTCCACGAGTAGATCAGGGCCGGGAAGCCCTCCACGTCCGCGAGCTCGTCGAAGTAGAAGAACGGGTCGACGCCCAGGTTGATCTCACCCGTGACCCACGATCCGACCTGTGACCGGTGCTCCGGATCCTCGATCCCGATGAAGTGATAGGCGAGGGCGCCGAAGTCGATCACCTGGGCGTTCGGTTCGTCGTACACGACCTGGGCAGTGACCTCGTACCGCGAGTCCGCGATCCAACGCACCCTCGGCTCGGGTGCGCCGTCCAGCCGCGTCAGGCCGTCGCGGCTGGCGAACTCCACGGCGAAGTCGGCGCGCTGACCTGTGTAGAAGTCGGGGTAGTTGCCGTCCAGGATGATCCACGAGTCCAGGTCGATCATCCACGAACCCGCGTCGAGAGGGTTGTCGTGCATGACGCCAGAGTGGCAGATCGGCCGCCGGCCGAGGCCGCGCGCCACAACGCGCGCCGTTCATGACTGCCGTTCACCCCGTCAACCACGACGGGTACCCCGTTGCGCAGGTTCTCCGTGGCGACATCGCTGGCGATGTCGTAGCCCACCCGGGCGGCCCGTTCCGCGTCCTCGGTGAGGCCGCTGCGCAACATCGGACCCACGATCGCGTCGGTGCGCAGGTACACCGCCTGCAGCCGGCCGGCAAGCAGCCTGCTGAGCGTGGTCTTGTCCGTGCCGGGCAGGCCGGCGAGGACGACCAGCAGGGGCGGGCTCGGTGTCACTCCGGCGAGGGCTGGGGTTCGGTCTGTGGCTCAGCCGGTACGTCGGGGTGTTCCCCCGGGTCCTGCGGATCCAGGCCCGGCGTGGTGACGGGCGACCCGTCGGGGTTCGTGTCGGGCCGCAGAGCGGGATCTTCATGGCTGGGTTCGAACGGCTTCGTGGTCATGTGGACGCCGTACCCTCCCGAGGCACGGCCCAACCATCTCGCCCGGGCGGAGCGCTCAAGCCGGCGCCAGCAGGCTGGCCAGCGTCGCCACCATGACGAGCCCGCCCACGGCCGCGCCGTACAAGGAAGCCCGCGAGCTCCGCGCGCCCGCAACGAGCCGGAGCAGGAGTCCCGCGGACAGGCTCAGACCGCCGGCGACGACGGCGCCGATCTCGGCAGCGAGCCAGGGAGACACCTCCGGGTCGATCCACGGCGTCGGCGGCGTCACTCCGAGGATCCAGCTGTACGAGCACAACCACAGGAACAGCGCCAGAACGCCGGTGCCCAGCACGGCGGATCCGAGCACCCGCGCGGCCTTCCCCCGACTCTTCACGCGGAGCAGCGTAGGGCACGGAGGGTGCTGCAACGCCCGACAAGCGCCACGTCTCTGCGACACAACCTCCCGGCGGCCGACGGAGTCAGACCAGGAGAAGGGGGTGGTGTCGAATGGACACCGTGACCACGGGTGCGGACAGGCTGGTGTACGAGGAGTACGCCGCGATCGCCTGGCCGTCGCTCTACCGCTACGCCTACCTGCTCACCGGGATCCACGCCGACGCGGAGGACCTGGCGCAACAGACACTGCTGAAGGCGTACCGATCCTGGTCGCGGGTCCGGGCAGCTGACTCGCCCGACGCGTACCTGCGCCGGATGCTCACCAACAGCTACCTGTCCCAGCGGCGTCCGCGTAGTCGACGGCTCGAGCTGCTCACCGATTCGCCGCCCGACCGAGGACTCCTCCCCGACCATGCCGCCGAGGACCGGATGGTGCTGTGGCCACACGTGAGGTCGCTGCCGCCACGCCAGCGCGCGGTGATCGTGCTCCGCTACTACGAGGGCCTCAGCGAGCAGGAGATCGCGGAGGCCCTGGACTGCTCCCGCGGCAACGTGAAGTCCACGGCCCACCACGCCCTCAAGTCGCTGCGAGCCGCGCTCGGCGACTCCGGCTCGACGAGCGGGAGGGAGAACTGAGATGCACAACGACCTCGAAGAGACGCTGACCCGTGAGCTCCGCGCGGTGGCCGGTGACCTCCACGTGCCGCCGAAGCCCTCGCTGCCGGAGCCGGCGCGCAGGACACGGCCCTCGGCGCTGCTGGCCGTCGCGGCGGCGGTGCTGGTCGTCGTGGGACTCGGCGGCGTCCTCGCGACGATCCTGGACGGCGACCCGCGACCGGCCCAGCCGACTCCGTCGCCCTCCGTGCCGGCCTCTCCCACGCCGTCAAAGAGCCCCGACGAGCCGACCCGGCCCATCCCCACGACCGCGCCGACCGTCCCCTATGTCATCGGCTCCGGCCTGTACGTCGAGGGGGAGCAGGTGCCGGGAGAGTGGTGGATGGTGCGCCCGTCGGGGCAGGCGTGGATCGCCGTGGACAAGGACTTCTTCTGGTGGTGGGGCCGTGGTCCGGCTCCTCGAGAGCTCCCCAACGGTGAGGACGCGACTCCGGTGCTGTCCCCGAACGGCCGGTACGTCGCCGTGGTGCGCGTCTCCGCGAGCAACGCCAGCATGCTCACGGTGCTCGACACGGACGACGGTGAGAACGTCGCAGCCAGCCCCGCCTCCCTCGGTAGGTTCACCTTCGACGACGCCGCCCACGTCGTGGCCGTCCTCGACGACGGTCGGGTCGTCGTCCGACGCGGGAGCACGGACCTGCTCTGGACCCCCGGCTCCGGGAACCGCATCGTCGACCTGTCCGTGAGCGCTCCGGGACAGAAGGTCCTGGCAGCCACCGCTGCCGGCCTCGTGGTCACCGATGGCGAGACGGGGCCGCCGTACCTCGCGGACATCTCCGACGAAGGCGGCCTCACCCGACACGGAAGCCTGCCCGAGCACGACGACCTCGCGGTCAGTCCGGGTGGCCGATGGCTGGCCTGGACGCCGATCGGGACGACGGGGGGCGAGGTCACCTCGCTGCCCACCCTCGAGGTGCAGAGCTTGGACGGAGAGGGAACCGCGACGCTCGAGGCTCCTGACGGCTGGAGCTTCAAGGTCCGGACGTGGGCCTGGGAGGACGACGACCATCTCGTCTCCACCGTGGTGTCGGCGGACGAGTCCCGCGAGCGAATGGCACGCTGCAGCCCCAGCCAGGCACGCTGTGTGCTCCTCGAGACCGGCAGCCGTTGAGCGGCTCGAGGTCCGGCCGCGTCGGGTCGACCCCGAGGGGGCTGAGCATCCGGCCGCCGCTCGTGGTGGTCGGTGCGTTCGTCGGCGTTCGAGTCCTGGTGCTCATCGCGCTGTTCGCGGCCGCCGGCCACCAGGGGCGAAGCGGCTACCGGGTGCTGACCAAGTGGGATGCGCAGTGGTACCGCGGGATCGCCGAGGACGGGTACGGCCTCGTGAGGCTCCACGAGGACGGGCGCCTGCTGGCCGACTACGCGTTCTTCCCCCTGTATCCGCTCACCGAGCGCGCCGTGTCGGCGGTGATCGGGCTCGGGGCCGTGGACGCCGGCCTGGTCATCAGCGCCGTCGCCTCGGTGGTGGCGGCGCTCGGCATCTTCGCCATCGCAGACGGCCTGTACGGCGCTCGGGTCGGCGTCGTCGCGACGGTGCTGTGGGCGGCCCTCCCGGTCGGCATCGTCCAGTCGATGGCCTACAGCGAGTCGCTGTTCACGGCGCTGTCCGTGTGGGCGTTGCACGCGACCTTGAGGGACAGGTGGCTGCTGGCCGGCGTCCTGGCGTGCGCCGCCGGTCTCACCCGCCCGGTCGGTGCGGCGGTCGCCGCCGCCGTCGTGGTTGCGGCCGTGGCACAC
>JBMOMG010000013.1:0-39139 GCA_049323155.1 Actinomycetota bacterium
TTACCACGTTAACGTGGGAATTGGCGGGGCCGGAGTCAGGCCTCCGAGGACTCCTCGGACTCGGACTCCGCCGCGTCCGCCTCGGCCTCGGGCTCGCCGATCGTGCCGTCAGGGCGGAGGTTCTTCAGCTCCACGTGGTTGCCGGACTCGTCGACCACCTTGGCACCCTCGACCACGATCGCGAGCGCCTTGCCGCGCACGACCTCGGAGACCATCTCGGGGATGTGGTTGTGCTCGACCATGTGCTTGGCGAACTCGTTCGGGTCCTGCCCGGACTGCTGGGCGCGGCGGAAGATGTGCTCGGACAGCTCCTGCTGCTCGACCCCGATCTGCTCCTTCTTGGCGACCGCGTCGAGGACGAACTGGGCCGCGATCGCGTCGCGGGTGCGGTCGAGCAGGTCGGCCTCGAACTCGTCGGCGGTCTGGCCCTCGGTCTCGAGGTACTGCTCGAGGGTCATCCCGGCGTACATCAGCTGCTGCTGGACGTTGTCGCGGCGGGCCTTGAGCTCGGCGTCGACGACGGCGTCGGGCAGCGGGATCTCGACGAGGTCGAGGATCTTCTCCAGCACGGCGTCGCGGGCGGCCGCGGCCTGCTCGAGGCGCTTGCCGCGCTCGAGACGGGTGCGGACGTCGGCGACCAGCTCGTCGACGGTGTCGAACTCGGAGGCGGTCTGGGCGAACTCGTCGTCGAGCTCGGGCAGCTCCTGCTCCTTGACGGCGCTGACCTTGACCTCGACGTCGACCTCCTCACCGGCGACCTCGCCGCCGACGAGGGTCGACTGGAAGGTCTTCTCGTCGCCGGCCTTCATGCCGGTGAGCGCCTCGTCGAGGCCGTCGAGCATGCCGCCGCTGCCGACCTGGTAGCTCATCGCGGTCACCTCGGCGCCCTCGACGACCTCGCCGTCCTTGAGCGCCTTCAGGTCCATCACCACGAAGTCACCCTCGCCGGCGGCGCGGTCGACCTCGTTGAGCGTGGCGAAGCGCTCGCGCAGCGTCTTGACCTGGGTGTCGACGTCCTCGTCGGTGACGACAGCATCGTCCACGGTGACCTCGAGCCCGTCGAGCTCGGGCAGGGTGATCTCGGGACGGATGTCGACCTCGGCGGTGAACTCGAGGGTCTCGTTGTCCTCGAACTTCGTGATGTCGATCTCGGGCTGGGCGAGCGGCTCGAGGTCGTTGTCCTGGAGCGCCTGCACGTAGAGCTTGGGGAGCGCGTCGTTGATCGCCTCGTCGAGGATCGGACCGCGGCCGACCTGACGGTCGATGACCATCGGAGGCACCTTGCCCTTGCGGAAGCCGGGCACGTTGATCTGCTGGGCGATCCGCTTGTACGCCGCGTCGAGGCTCGGCTTGAGCTCCTCGAAGGGCACCTCGACGGTGAGCTTCGCCCGGGTCGGGCTCAGAGTCTCGACGGCGCTCTTCACAGGTCTTTCTCCTTGGTTGCTTGACATCGGTAGCCAGGTGGCAGGCACGCTCATCGTGGTGGTCGCTGAGCATGGTCGGGGCGACAGGACTCGAACCTGCGATCTCCTGCTCCCAAAGCAGGCGCGCTAGCCACTACGCTACGCCCCGGTGAACCCCGGGGAGTCTAGTGGACTATCCCGCGCACGCCGTAATCGCGCTGCCGGCCGGACCTGCTGCGGGACGGGTGTGCCGATTGGGACGAGTCGATCGCCTGTGGCACCATTGTCCCGCTGTCGGCTCCCCCGAGCCGGCGCGCGCGGATGTAGCTCAATGGTAGAGCCCCAGTCTTCCAAACTGGCTACGCGGGTTCGATTCCCGTCATCCGCTCTCAGTCTCCACGTCCGGCGGTACGGCGGTCACCGCCGGTGCAGCAGGAAGAGCGCCCGGTCGTCGCTCATCGACTCCAGCTCGTCGATCAGCCGGTGCGCACCGTTCTCGAAGCCGGTGCGGAGCAGCCGCTCCCCCTGCCCGAGCAGCTTGTCGATGCCCAGCGAGATGTCGCGCTGCGGCGTCTCGACGAGGCCGTCGGTGTACATCAGCAACGCGTCACCACGACCGAGCCGGCCGGTGCTGACGCTGAAGGTGGCGCTGGCCATCAGGCCGAGCACCGGCCCCTCGGTCTCGTGGATCGCCCAGCGCCCGGAGCCGGCCAGCAGCTGCACCGCCGGCGGGTGGCCCGCAGAGCGCAGCTCGAACTCGCCGGTGTGGAGGTCGAGGGACAGGTGGACCGCCGTGGCGAAGCCCTCGCTCCAGTCCTGCCGCAGCAGGTAGTCGTTGGCCGCGGGCAGGAACTGCTCGGGGGGAAGTGCGCCGAGCAGCCCGCCGAACGAGCCCGACAGCAGCAGCGAGCGGGTGCCGGCCTGCTCGCCCTTGCCGGAGACGTCGACCACGGCGACCTCGAGGGTGCGCAGGTCGGGGGTCGTGCTGGCGACGATGAAGTCGCCGGCGAAGGAGGACCCTCCGGCCGAGCGCATGACCGCCTCGGAGTACCAGTCCGGGGGGAGGATCGGGATCTGGCTCTGCCGGGCGATCCGCTCGCGCAGGTCGACCAGCATGGACTCGCCGCGGGAGCCGGCCACGCCCAGCCGGGACCGGCGGAACGACGAGACCAGGATGATCAGCCCGATCGCGAAGGAGATCACGATCCCCCCGATCCGCCGGCCGTCGAGCATCTGGTCGGCGACCGCGACGCTGACCACGAGCACGCCGAGGGTGAACACGACCACCCACGGCAGCGTGCGCGGGCCGAGGACCTGGTTGCCGAGCACCATCGGGACGATCAGCGCGGTCACCGGCATCACCGACTCCCAGGCAACGACGCCAACGCCGATCAGGACACCCAGCAGGCCGAGGGCCATCACCGTGGAGGTCTCGGAGTACCGCAGTCGCTGCCAGGTCCGCGCCCAACGACGGCTGAGCTGGCCCGCAGGGACGCGGGTCAGCCGATCGAGGTGCGGAGCAGCTGCCACAGGGACGACCTTAGTGTCGGGTGCGCCGGGCCAGACGCAGATTCAGGGGACCGCAGGCCGCGGATCACCATAGCCGGTCAGCGGGTCCGGACTGCGCGGGACCGGAAGACGGGCTGGCAGCGCGGGCACCAGAAGGAGTTGCGGGCGGCCAGCACCTCGGTGCGCACGCTCGCACCGCACACGTGGCACGCCTGGTCGTGGCGCCGGTAGACGTAGACCTCTCCGCCGTGGTCGTCGCGCCGGGGCTCGCGGCCCATCGCCTCCGGAGTGTGCTCGGGGCGCACGGTGTCGATCCGCCCCGTGGCGACCCCCTCGGCCATCAGCGCGACGAGGTCGGCCCAGATCGCCTCGAACTGACCGCGCCGCAGCGTGTTGCCGGGCCGCAGCGGATGGATCCGGTGCCGGAAGAGCACCTCGGCGCGGTACACGTTGCCGACTCCGGCCACCACGCTCTGGTCCATCAGCAAGGTGCCGATCGGGGTCCGGCTCGCGCGGATCCGCGCCCACGCAGCTGCCGGGTCGGCATCGGGGCGCAGCGGGTCCGGGCCCAGCCGCGCCACGATCGCGCCGCGCTGGTCGTCGGTCACCAGCTCGCAGGCGGTCGCCCCGCGCAGGTCGGCGTACGACGAGCGCTCCCCCTGTGCGACGGCCGGTGCGACGAGCCGCATCCTGACCTGCCCGACCGGCAGCGGAGGCGGCCCGTCGTGCACGTCGAGCTTGCCGTAGAGGCCGAGGTGGACGTGCACGAACCGCTCGCCCGCGAACCCTACGAACAGGTGCTTGCCCCACGCCTCGGCGCCCTCGAGGAGGGCCCCGTCGAGTGCGGCTGCCTCTTCGGCGAACCGCCCCTGAGGGCTGGAGACCTCGACCTGGCGACCGGCGAACCGGCCGGAGATCGTGCGGGCGAGGCGGTGGAGGGTGTGTCCTTCAGGCATCCGGCGTCTCGGTCAGGGCCGCGACCGCAGGGCCGACTCGGGCAACGGCGGCAGGTTGCCGGTCTTCTCGTAGCTCGCGATCTGGCCGAGGCGACGGTTGTGCCGGTCGCCGTTGCTGTAGGGCGTGTGCAGGAAGACCTCGATGAAACGGGTCAGCTCCTCGAGCGTGTGCATCCGGCCGCCGACCGAGATCACGTTGGCGTCGTTGTGGTCGCGGGCGAGGACGGCGGTCTCCTCGCTCCAGACCAGGGCGGCCCTGATCCCCTTGACCTTGTTGGCCGCGATCTGCTCGCCGTTGCCGGAGCCGCCGATCACGATGCCGAAGCTCTCCAGGTCCTCCTCGCGGTCGGCGACCACGGCCTCGGCGGCACGCAGGCAGAACGGCGGGTAGTCGTCGACGGCGTCGTAGACGAACGGGCCGTGGTCGACGACTTCGTGGCCCTTCTTCGCCAGCCAGTCGAGCAGGTGCTCCTTGAGCTCGAGGCCGGCGTGGTCGGATCCGAGGTGAACGCGCATGAGCGAGATTCTGTCAGAGGGTGCCCAGCAGGAACGCAGCGATCTCCGCCAGCGACTCCTCCGCGGCGTCGAACTGCTCGGGGTGCCGCCAGAAGCCGTGGATCATCCCCGGGTAGACCGACCAGCTCACCTGCCCGCCGGCGGCCTCGATCCGCCGGGCGAGCTCGACGTCCTCGTCGACGAGCGGGTCGTGCTCGGCGGCGATCACCAGCGTGGGCGGCAGTGTGCCGAGCCGCGGTGAGTCCAGCGGCGCGAGGTCCGGGTCGTCGAAGTCGCCGGGCTCGGCGGCGTACTGCTGCCAGTACCAGTCGGCCTCCCGGGCACCGAACCCGGCCGCCTCGCGGCGGTAGGAGTCGAACCGACCGCGCGGGTCGATGAAGGGGTAGACCAGGACGGTGGCGGCGAGCAGGTTGGGGTGCCGCAGCGCCGCGACCAGGGCCAGGTTGCCGCCGGCGCTGTCACCCATCGTCACCAGCCGTGAGACGTCGAGGCCGAGCGCCGGCGCCGCCCCGACCAGCCACTCCAGGGCGGTGTCGACATCGCGTACGGCGGCCGGGAACCGGTGCTCCGGCGGCCGGCGGTAGTCCACGCTGAGCACCGCCAGGCCGGTCCGGTTCGCCACCCGGCGCGACTGCGCGTCGTGGGTCTCGAGGTCACCGAAGACGAACCCGCCGCCGTGCAGGTAGACGACCGCGCCCGACGCGGCCGCAGGTGCGGCCGGAAGGTAGAGCCGGCACGGCACTCCGGCAGCGTCGACGTCCTCGACGTGGGCCACCTCCTCGCGCGGCTCGATCGCAGCCGCCCGCCGCGCGGCCCGGCGCTCCGCGGCGACGTCGAAGCCGGGGTCGGTGACATGGGCGCCCTGCATCCACTGCGCGAGCGCGGCCTCGGCCTGGGGATGGAGGGCCACTCAGGCCTCCTCGAGGCGCTTGAGCTCCTCCTCCACGACAGCGGTGTCGAGCTTGGTGAACACCGGCGCAGGCTTCGCGATCGGCGTGCCCGCGACGATCGGCCGCCGCTCCCAGCGCGGGAAGGAGGAGTACTCCCCCGTGATCACCGGGTAGGTCACCGACGCGTCGTCGAGGTCGGTGACCTCGTCGACGCGGGGCATCGGCGCGACGTCACCCGCCCCGCCGAGCACCTGGTCGACGGCGTTCGCGCTGTGCGGCAGGAACGGCGCGAGCAGCAGGTTGCAGTCGGCCACCGCCTGGGCGGTGACGTGCAGGATCGTGGCCAGTCGCGAGGTGTCCGCCTCGGCTGTGCTCTTGGCGAGCTTCCAGGGGGCCGTGTCGGAGACGTACTTGTTGACCTCGGCCACGACCCGCATCGCCTCGCCGATCCCCTGCTTGAACCGGTGCCGGGAGATGAGGTCGCCGACCGTGCCGAAGGCGGCCTCGACCGTCGCGAGCAGCGCCGTGTCCTCGGTGGTCAGCTCGCCGGCCTCGGGGATCTCCCCGAAGTTCTTGGCGATCATGTTGGCGGTGCGGTTGACCAGGTTTCCCCAGCCCGCGACGAGCTCGTCGTTGGTGCGTCGTACGAACTCCGACCAGGTGAAGTCGCTGTCCTGGTTCTCGGGTCCGGCGGCGCAGATGAAGTAGCGCAGGGCGTCGGCCTGGTAGCGCTCGAGCATGTCGCGGACGTAGATGACGACCTTCTTCGAGGAGGAGAACTTCTTGCCCTCCATGGTCAGGAACTCGCTGGAGACCACCTCGGTGGGGAGGTTGAGCACGCCGTACTCCCCGGGTTCGCCGCCGCGGTCGCCCTGGCCGTTGTAGGCCAGCAGCTCGGCAGGCCATATCTGGCTGTGGAAGGTGATGTTGTCCTTGCCCATGAAGTAGTACGACAGCGCCTCGGGGTCGTTCCACCACTCGCGCCACCGGTCTGGCGCACCGAGCCGGCGGGCCCACTCGATGGAGGCCGACAGGTAGCCGATCACCGCGTCGAACCAGACGTAGAGCCGCTTGGTCGGCTGGTCGCGCCAGCCCTCGAGCGGCACCGGGATCCCCCAGTCGATGTCGCGGGTCATCGCGCGCGGCTTGATGTCGTCGAGGATGTTCTGGCTGAACCGGATCACGTTCGGACGCCAGGTGCCCGACGCCTCGCGCTCGTCGAGCCACTTCGACAGCGCCTCGGCGAGCGCGGGCAGGTCGAGGAAGAAGTGCTGGGTCTCGACGAACTCCGGCACCTCGCCGTTGATCCGGCTGACCGGGTTGATCAGGTCGGTGGGGTCGAGCTGGTTGCCGCAGTTGTCGCACTGGTCGCCGCGGGCGCCCTCGGCCTTGCAGATCGGGCAGGTGCCCTCGATGTAGCGGTCGGGAAGGGTCCGGCCCGTCGACGGCGAGATCGCGCCCTTGGTGGTGCGCTCGACCATGTAGCCGTTGCGGTGCACGGTCGTGAACAGCTCCTGCGCCACGGCGTAGTGGTTGCCGGTGGTGGTGCGGGTGAAGAGGTCGTAGGACAGGCCGAGCGCGACGAGGTCCTCGACGATCAGGCGGTTGTTGCGGTCGGCGAGCTCGCGCGGGGAGACCCCCTCCGCGTCGGCCGCGACGAGGATCGGCGTGCCGTGCTCGTCGGTGCCCGAGACCATGAGCACGTCGTGTCCGGCCATCCGCATGTAGCGGCTGAACACGTCAGAGGGCACGCCGAAACCGGCCACGTGGCCGATGTGGCGCGGACCGTTGGCGTACGGCCAGGCGACGGCGGACAGAACTTTGCTCATGCACCCGATCCTAGAGAGGGCGGCAACGGACTTGATCCGCGGACCCGGCGCCCGAGAAGGCGCCGGGAGGGCGTGGCGTCTGCGTCAGGAGAAGTCCGGGCCCTTCTCCCGGGACCGCTTGAGCTCGTAGAAGCCCGGTGTGGCGGCCACGAGCACGACGCCGTCCCAGAGCTTGCCGGCCGCCTCGCCCTTGGGCGCCGGGGTCACGACCGGCCCGAAGAAGGCGACGCCCTCGACGGCGATCACCGGGGTGCCGACCTCCTGGCCGACCTGGTCCATGCCCAGGTGGTGCGACTTGCGGACCGCGTCGTCGTAGGAGGAGTCGTCCATCGCATCGGCAAGCGAGGCCGGAAGCCCGACCTCGGCGAGCGACTCCTCGATGAGAGCGCGGTCGATCTGGCGGCCCTCGAGGTGGATCCGGTTGCCCATGGCGGTGTAGAGCGGGAGTACGACGTCTGCCCCCTCGGCCTGCTCGGCCGCGACGATCACCCGCACCGGGCCCCACGCCGGCTTGAGCATCTCGCGGTACTCCTCGGAGATGTCCTTGTCCTCGTTGAGGTACGCCAGGCTCATCACGTGGAAGGTCGGCGCGACCCGGCGTACCTTCTCGACCTCGAGCATCCAGCGGGAGGTCATCCACGCCCACGGGCACAACGGGTCGAACCAGAAGTCGACGGGGGTCCGGTCGGTGGTCTCCACGTTCTCCGTGAGCACGGGCATCTCCTCAAGTAGTTGAACGTTCTCTCACATCCTGAACGTCCATTTCGGTTGTCCTGTTCCCAGACCGTGGTGACAAGATGCCTGCATGCCTGGAACAAACCTCACAAGGGATGAGGCGCGCGCTCGCGCCGAACTCCTCGCCGTCGAGTCCTACACCGTCGATCTCGACCTCACGACGTCCGACACCACCTTCGGCTCCACGACCGTGATCCGGTTCTCGTGCTCGCAGCCCGGTGCCTCCACCTTCGCCGACCTGGTGGGCGCGACCATCCACGAGGTCAAGCTCAACGGCGCGGCGCTCGACCCGGCCGTGGTCTACCGCGACAGCCGCATCCAGCTCGACGGCCTCCAGGCCGAGAACGAGCTGCGGGTGGTCGCCGACTGCACCTACAGCCGCACCGGCGAGGGCCTGCATCGCTTCGTCGACCCCGCCGACGACCGCGTCTACACCTACACGCAGTTCGAGGTGCCCGACGCACGTCGGGTCTACACCACCTTCGAGCAGCCCGACCTCAAGTCCACGTTCACGTTCAGCGTCACCGCTCCCGAGCACTGGAAGGTCGTGTCCAACGCCGCCACACCTGCGCCCTCCCCTGTGGGCGACGGCAAGGCGGTCTGGAGCTTCCCCACCACCAAGCGGATGTCGACCTACATCACCGCGATCGTCGCCGGCGAGTACCACGAGGTCCTCGACTCCTACTCCGGCAAGCACGGCGACATCCCGCTCGGGCACTACTGCCGCCAGTCGATGAAGGAGTACCTCGACATCGACGAGCTGCTCGAGGTCACCAAGCAGGGCTTCGGCTTCTTCGAGGAGGCCTTCGACTACCCCTACCCGTTCGGCAAGTACGACCAGCTCTACGTGCCGGAGTACAACATGGGTGCGATGGAGAACGCCGGCTGCGTGACCTTCCGCGACGAGTACCTCCCGCGGAGCCGCCAGGTCCGCTCCTTCTACGAGCAGCGAGCCAACACGATCCTCCACGAGATGGCGCACATGTGGTTCGGTGACCTGGTCACCATGCGCTGGTGGGACGACCTGTGGCTCAACGAGTCCTTCGCGGAGTGGGCCTCCCACCACGCGTCGGTGCAGGCGACCAGGTACACCGAGGCCTGGACCGGTTTCACCAACGCCCGCAAGAACTGGGCCTACCGCCAGGACCAGCTGCCCTCCACCCACCCCATCGCAGCCGACAACTACGACCTCGAGGCCGTGGAGGTCAACTTCGACGGGATCACCTACGCCAAGGGCGCGTCCTCGCTCAAGCAGCTCGTCGCCTGGGTCGGCGAGGAGGAGTTCCTCACCGGCCTGCGCGCCTACTTCAAGGCGCACGAGTTCGGCAACAGCGAGCTCACCGACCTGCTCGGTGCCCTCGAAGAGGCCTCCGGCCGTGAGCTCACGTCGTGGGCGCAGGAGTGGCTGCAGACCTCGGGTGTCAACACGCTCAGCCCGTCGTTCGAGGTGGACGGCGAGGGCCGGTTCACTTCCTTCGCGGTGACCCAGTCCGCTCACCCGGACTTCCCGACCCTGCGCCGGCACCGGATCGGCATCGGCCTCTACGACCGCCGGGACAACCAGCTGGTGCGTCGCACGTCGGTGGAGACCGACGTCGCGGGCGAGCGCACCGAGATCGCCGAGCTGGTCGGCCAGCAGCAGCCCGACCTGGTGCTGCTCAACGACGGTGACCTGACCTACGCCAAGATCCGGCTCGACGAGCGCTCGCTCGCGACGCTGGTCGACGGCATCGCGTCGCTCGACGACTCGCTCGCCCGCGCCCTGTGCTGGGGCGCGGCCTGGGACATGACCCGCGACGCGGAGATGTCGGCCACCGACTGGGTCACCCTGGTCCTGCGCGGCATCGGCAGCGAGTCCGACGTGATGGCGGTCAGCCGGCTGCCGCTCAGCACGCAGCTGGCGGTGGACAGCTACTCCGACCCGGCCAAGCGGAGCGAGCTCACCGCGGCCTGGGAGCGCGGCCTGCTGGAGCTGCTGGAGGCCGCCGAGCCGGGCAGCGACCATCAGCTCGCGTTCGCCCGCGCCTTCGCGGCCGCCGCCCGCAGCGACGAGGCCCTCGACCGGCTCGCCGGGCTGCTCGACGGCAGTGTGACCTACGACGGGCTCGCGGTGGACACCGACCTGCGCTGGACCCTGCTGCGCGCGTTGGCGGCGCGGGGCCGTGCGGACCGCGCGCGGATCGAGGAGGAGCTCGCCCGCGACAACACCATCTCCGGGCAGGAGCGCGCCGCGGCCGCCCTCGCGGTGCGCCCGACCACCGAGGCCAAGGAGGAGGCCTGGCGCGACGCGGTCGTGCGTGACGACGTGCCCAACGAGACCCAGCGCAACATCGCACTGGCCTTCCACGTGGCGGGTCAGGAGGAGATCCTCCAGCCGTTCCTGGCCCGCTACCTCGAGGTGGCGGCCACGATCTGGGAGGAGAAGGGCACCCAGCGTGCCTCGACGATCCTGGAGTACCTCTTCCCCCGCACGCTGGTGAGCGCGGAGACCCTCGACACGGTCGATGCGTGGCTGGAGTCCTCCGACGCCAACCCGGCGGCCAAGCGCTACGTGCGGGAGGGCCGTGCGGACATCGCCCGCGCGCTCGCTGCGCAGGCGAAGGACGCCGGCTGACCGCCGTACTCCTCGTGAACGCGTGAGGGCCGCCACCCGTCGGGGTGGCGGCCCTTCGTGCCTGTTGCGAGCGCTCGGTTGCTGAGCGCTGGTGCCCGCGCCGGCCCGGCAGTGGTCAGTCCGCGTGCAGCATCCGCGGCTTGCGGGCGTGCTCGGAGAGCATGCCGAGGCCGCGGCAGATGCCGCCGACCAGGTCACCGCCGGCGAACGCACTCTGCATCGCCAGCGCGGCGAGGTGGACCTCGGAGTCCTCGAGGTCGCGACGTACCTCCGAGCCCGTGACGATCTCCAGGACCCTCGCGGCCGGGTCGACCATCACCAGCACGGACCGCTCGGGAGCAGTCAGCGAGGCGTGCAGGCGCTCGGCGAACGCCCGGCTCTGACCCTCGGCTGCGCCGACGAAGACGGAGAACTCGTAGCGCGAGACGGTCTCCGCGTCGCGGATCGCCTTGTCGATGTCGTAGCGCTCTTGTGCGGTGAACGCCTCACCACTGGGCACTGGAGCCCCCTCGTGCGCCCTCGCCCGGCTCGGCGGCGCTCTCCACCTTCGCAGCGTCGGTGCCGTCCTTGGGCCCGCCGAACCACTCGTTCTCGGTGCGCCGCGAGCGCTCGCCGCCCCGGCCACCGCGCGCCATCGCCGGCACCGACGCCAGCAGCGCGATCACGAGGGCGATCCCCAGCGGGATCACCAGCAGCACGAGCAGGAAGTCCACCGCACTCACCGGCTCGGCGTCCGGCCAGGTCTCGGGCGGCGCGGCCAGCGCAGGGGCCGCGACGGACGACAGGAGGACTGCGGGGGCCAGGGCGAGGGCGCGGAGAGAGCGGCGTACGGCGCGCGAGTTGAGGTCAGACATCACGGGCACAAGCCTAGCGAACCCCGACTTGAACCAGACCGGGCATCTCGTAGCCTGCGACCCATGGAACTACTGCTGCAAGCAACCGACCTCCTCGACGAGGCCGACGTCTGCTCCGAGGTCGACAGCGTCTGGTGCAACATCACCTACAACACGACCGGCAACGACACCCTGGCGCTGGCGTCGGCGTGGCTGATCGGCAAGCCGCTTGCCGTGATCGGGCTGTTCCTGATGGGGATCCTGATCCGCTGGGTCCTGCACCGACTGGTCGACCGTCTCACCAACCGGGCGGCCGAGGGTGTGGTTCCTCACGCGTTGACCCGGGGCAAGCGTGGACGGTCGGAGAAGGTGATCGTCTCGGCCTCACCGGTGGCCGCCCGGCGTGAGCAGCGGGCCAAGACCATGGGTTCGCTGCTGAAGAGCATCATCACCGGCGTCGTGTTCACGATGGTCTCGATCATGGCGCTGTCGGAGATCGGCGTCGACGTGGCACCACTGATCGCCAGCGCCGGGATCATCGGTGTCGCGCTGGGTTTCGGCGCGCAGAGCCTGGTCAAGGACTTCCTGTCCGGCATCTTCATGATCTTCGAGGACCAGTACGGCGTCGGCGACATCATCGACGCCGGTGAGGCCACCGGGACCGTCGAGGCCGTCGGGCTCAGGGTCACCCGGCTGCGCGACGTCGACGGCACGGTCTGGTACGTCCGCAACGGCGAGATCCTGCGTGTCGGCAACATGAGCCAGAACTGGGCGCGCACCGTGCTCGACATCCCGGTGGCCTACCACGAGGACCTGCACCGGGTCCGCTCGATCCTCACCGACGTCGCCCACGACCTCTGGGAGGACGAGGACTTCAAGGGCAAGATCCTCGAGGAGCCCGAGGTCTGGGGCGTCCAGGACCTCGGCCCGGACTCGATCCTGGTCCGCGTGGTGCTCAAGACGGCACCGCTGGAGCAGTGGGAGATCGCCCGGACCATGCGCGAGCGGGTCAAGGCCCGGTTCGACTACGAGGGCATCGAGATCCCGCTCCCGCAGCGGGTGGTCTGGCACCGCCAGGAGACGCCGGCGCAGTCCGGCCAGGACCGGTTCGAGGGGAAGACCCCCGACAGCACCCCACAGCGCTGAGCGTCCCGGACCGCACGCGGCCCGCCGCCCCGCCCGACGAACGGAGACGGCGGGCCGATGCCTGCCGGTGGCGGTCTCAGGCCAGCGACGCGTCCAGGGTGATCGTGGTGCCCTTCAGCGCCTGCGACACGGGGCAGTTCTCCTTGGCGCCCTCGGCCGCGCTCTTGAAGCCGTCCGCGTCGACGCCGTCGACGGTGCCGACCACCGTGATGTGGATGCCCGTGATCCCTTCGCCAGGCTGGAAGGTCACCTCAGCCTTCGTGTCCAGCGAGGTGGGCGGCGTACCGGCCTTGGCCAGCGCCGACGAGAGCGCCATCGAGAAGCAGGACGAGTGGGCTGCCGCGATCAGCTCCTCGGGGCTGGTCTTGCCGTTGGGCTCCTCGGCGCGCGAGGGCCAGGAGACGTCGTAGGTCCCGATCCCGGAGGACTCCAAGGTGACCTTGCCGGCCCCCTCCATGAGCGAGCCCTCCCAGCGGGTGGTGGCGGTACGCGTCGTGGCCATTGACTCTCCTTCGGTCTCGATGTCGTCGATGCGGGCAAGGCGGTGGAGCGCACCGGCGGTGCGGCTCTCCGCTGTGGGTGCGGCGCTCCGCCGCGATTACCCGACTCTTGTCCCTATGGGGACAATAGGCAAGTGACCATCCAGGACGACAGCTCGGCCCCGACGTTCTACGACGAGATCGGTGGCATGCCCACGATCGCGAAGATCGTCGACCGCTTCTACGAGGGCGTGGCCACCGACGAGCTGCTGCGGCCGATGTACCCCGAGGAGGACCTCGGGCCCGCCGCGGAGCGGTTCACCCTCTTCCTGGCTCAGTACTGGGGCGGGCCCACGACGTACTCCGACAACCGTGGCCACCCTCGGCTGCGGATGCGCCACGCGCCGTTCGCGGTGACCCCGGGTGCGAAGGACCGCTGGCTGCACCACTTCCGGGCCGGCCTCGACGCCGCGAACCTCACCCCCGAGCAGGACGCCCGGTTCTGGGACTACGTCACGCATGCCGCACAGTTCATGGTGAATTCGCTCGAGGAGCAGTAGCACCCCCTTTCGCGGAGGCGCCGGTTCGTCCAGGAAGGGCAAGGTGACCCAGCTCACCGAGCGCACCACACCCGACCCGCGCGGCCCGATCCCCAGCGCCGAGGACGCGGAGGCCTACGTCGCGCTGGTGTGCTTCAAGCACGGACCACCCGAACGCATCGGGGTCGAGCTGGAGTGGACGCTGCACCACCACGGCCGCCCGGAGCGTCCGCTCGACCCCGACCTGCTCGCCTCCGCGCTCGGCTGCCACGCACCCCCCACCCTCTGCCCCGAGACCAGTGCGGGGCCCCTCCCGAACGGCTCCCTGGTCACCGTCGAACCCGGCGGCCAGGTCGAGATGTCCACCCTCCCCCACCGCTCGCTCGGCGAGCTCCTCCCCGCCGTCGAGGACGACCTCCGGCACCTCGACTCCCTGCTGCAGCAGTCCGGCCTCGCGCGCGGGACGACCGGCATCGACCCGCACCGCCCTCCCGCCCGGCTGCTCGAGGTCCCTCGCTACACCGCGATGCAGGCCTATCTCGACTCCCGCGGCCCGTGGGGCTCGTCGATGATGTGCAGCACCGCCAGCATCCAGGTGTGCCTGGACGCGGGCGACGCCACCGACCTGGCGCTGCGCTGGCGCACCCTGCACAGCATCGGGCCCGCCCTGGTGGCGCTGTTCGCGAACTCCCCGGTGGCCCACGGCGTCCGCACCGGCTGGGCCTCCAACCGGCTGCGCGCCACCCTCGGCACCTGCCCGCCGTTCACCCACCCGGTCCGCTGCGACGACCCGGTGGGTGCCTGGGTGGAGCGGGTGATGACCGCACCGGTGATGTCTGTACGACGGACGCACGGTGACTGGGTTCCGCGCCGGCCGATGTCCTTCGCCGACTGGCTCGCGGGCGCCGCGCCGGACGAGGCGCCGCCGACCTACGACGACCTCGACTACCACCTCAGCACGCTGTTCCCGCCGGTGCGCCCGCGCGGCTACGTGGAGGTCCGCTACCTCGACGCCCAGCCGGACGGCCGCTGGCACCACCCCGTCCTGCTCCTCGATGCCCTCCTCTCCTCCACGGACGTCGCCGAGCGCGCCTGCGAGATCGCCGGCGACACCGCCGCGCTGGTCGACCCGTGGGAGACGGCGGCCCGGCGCGGCCTCGACGACCCCGCCCTGCGTGCGGCGGCCCGACAGCTCGTCGACCTCGCCGGCGACCACCTCGATCCCAGCGTGGACGAGGACGTGGCCTGCCTCGCGTGGGACCTCCTCGACCGCCGTACCGCTCTCGACCCGGCAAGGAGACAGTCCGCATGAAGACCTCCGAGCAGTCGCCGCTGACCGACCTCTCCGCCGACCAGCTGCGCGCCTGCACCGCCGATGCGCTCCTCCGCGCCCGCGAACGCAGCCGGCTGCTGACCGATGCCGTCGACGACGACGACCTGGTGCGCCAGCACTCCCCGCTGATGTCCCCGCTGGTGTGGGACCTGGCGCACGTCGGCAACCAGGAGGAGCTCTGGCTGGTCCGCGACGTGGGCGGTCGCGACCCGGTCCGAGCCGACATCGACGAGCTCTACGACGCGTTCAAGCACGGCCGGGCGTCGCGCCCCTCACTGCCACTGCTGGGGCCGGCCGAGGCTCGCGCCTACGTCCACGAGGTGCGCGACAAGGTGCTCGACGTGCTCGACCACACCCCGCTCGAGGGTCGGCCGCTGCTGCGCGACGCGTTCGCCTTCGGCATGGTCGCCCAGCACGAGCAGCAGCACGACGAGACGATGCTGGCCACCCACCAGCTCCGGGCGGGCGCAGCGGTGCTGCACGCCCCGGAGCCTCCGCCGGCGCAGGCACCGGTCGGGCCCGGGGAGGTGCTCGTGCCGGCCGGCGAGTTCACCATGGGCACCTCCACCGAGCCGTGGGCGCTGGACAACGAACGACCCGCCCACACCGCGTGGACCGACGGGTACTTCATCGACACCACGCCGGTCACCTACGGCCAGTTCCTCCAGTTCGTCGAGGCCGAGGGCTACCACCAGCAGCAGTGGTGGTCGGCGCAGGGCTGGCGGCACGTGCACGAGGCCGGGCTGGAGGCCCCGCAGTTCCTCGAGCGCGATGGTGACCGCTGGCTGCGGAGGCGGTTCGGCGTGGTGGAGCCGGTCCGCGACGACGAGCCGGTGACGCACGTGTGCTTCTACGAGGCCGAGGCCTACGCCGCCTGGGCCGGCAAGCGGCTGCCGACGGAGGTCGAGTGGGAGAAGGCCGCCCGCTGGGATCCGGCGACGGGGCGATCCCGGCGCTACCCCTGGGGCGACGAGGACCCCGGACCCCAGCACTCGAACCTCGGCCAGCGGCACCTGCGTGCGGCTCCGGTCGGCGCCTACCCCGCGGGCGCCTCGCCGCTCGGCGTGCACCAGCTGATCGGGGACGTGTGGGAGTGGACCGCCGGCGACTTCACCCCCTACCCGGGGTTCCAGGTCTTCCCCTACGCGGAGTACTCCGCGGTCTTCTTCGGCTCCGACTACAAGGTGCTGCGCGGCGGGTCGTTCGGCACCGACCCGGTCGCCTGCCGTGGCACCTTCCGCAACTGGGACTTCCCGATCCGCCGGCAGATCTTCGCCGGCTTCCGGTGCGCGCGCGACCCGCTGCCGGCGGAGCTCGGCTGATGTGCCGGCACCTGGCCTACCTCGGCGCACCGACGAGCCTGGCCGACCTCGTGCTGTCCCCGCGGCACTCGCTGCTCGAGCAGGCCTGGGCGCCGGCGGACATGCGCGGCAGCGGGGTGGTCAACGCCGACGGGTTCGGGATCGGCTGGTACGACGATGCCGGGGACGCTCTGCGCTACCGGCGGGCGGTGCCGATGTGGGCCGACGGCTCCCTGCCGGACCTGGCCCGCTCGATCCGTACGACGGCCGCGGTGGCCGCCGTGCGCAACGGGACGACCGGCATGCCCGTCACCGAGACCGCGTGCGCGCCGTTCCGGCACGGCCGCTGGCTGTTCAGCCACAACGGGGTGGTCGCCGGCTGGCCCGGATCGGTCGAGCCGCTCGCAGAGGCGCTGCCGGCCATCGACCTGATGCGGCTCGAGGCGGCCACCGACAGCGCGCTGCTGTGGGCACTGGTGCTGCGCCGGCTGCTCGACGGAGCCGGCGTCGAGCAGGCCGTGGAGCAGGTCGCCACCGAGGTCGGGCGGGCCGCACCCGGGTCCCGGCTGAACCTGCTGCTGTCAGACGGCGAGACCGTCGCCGCCTCGGCCTGGGGGCACAGCCTCGCGGTGCGCGAGACAGCCGACCACGTGCTGGTCAGCTCCGAGCCGTTCGGGGACGCCACCACCGCCGGCTGGCAGCCGGTGCCCGACCAGAGCCTGGTCGTCCTCACCGGCACCGAGGCGAAGACCCGTCCGTTGGAGGGGCCTCCCCCGCTCCGCGCCGACCACGACGCCATCGCGAAAGGGCAGATCCGATGACCACGACGACACCGACCCTCGACCTGCGGCTGACCCCTGGCCACGCCGCGCGGGCGCTGCGCCGCGACGTGCTCACCGGACTGCGGTCGGAGCCGAAGTGGCTGCCCCCGAAGTGGTTCTACGACGCGCGTGGCAGCGAGCTGTTCGAGGAGATCACCAGGCTGCCGGAGTACTACCCGACCCGCGCCGAGCGGGAGATCCTCGAGGCGCAAGCCGGCGTGATCGCGCGGCGCACGGACGCCCGGAGCCTGGTCGAGCTCGGCTCGGGCTCGTCGGAGAAGACGCGCCTGCTGCTCTCCGGCCTCCGCGACCACGGGACCCTGACGGGCTTCGTCCCGCTGGACGTCTCCGAGTCGGCACTCCGGGCGGCCGTCGCCGCGATCGTCGCCGACTACCCCGGTCTGCACGTGCACGGCGTGGTCGCCGACTTCACCGAGCCGCTCGACGGGGTGCCCGGAACCTCGCCCCGGCTGGTGGCCTTCCTCGGCGGCACGATCGGCAACCTGCTGCCCGAGGAGCGGCACGGCTTCCTGAGCAGCGTGCGGAGCATGCTCGACACGGGTGAGTGGCTGCTGCTGGGCACCGACCTGGTCAAGGACCCGGCCACCCTGGTCCGTGCCTACGACGACGCCGCCGGGGTGACCGCGGCGTTCAACCTCAACGTGCTCACGGTGCTCAACCGTGAGCTCGGAGCCGGCTTCGACGTGGCCGCGTTCGAGCACGTCGCGCTGTGGGACGCCGACCACGAGTGGATCGAGATGCGGTTGCGCGCGACCCGCGCGATGCGGGTGGAGATCCCGGCCGTGGAGATCGACGTACACCTCGACGAGGGCGAGGAGATCCGCACCGAGGTCTCCGCGAAGTTCCGGCGCGAGGGTGTGGAGCGGGAGCTCACGGCGGCGGGGTTCGTGCTCGACCGGTGGTGGACCGACCAGGCGGGCCGCTTCGCGCTGTCGCTGGCGAGAGCGACCTGACCCGGCCGACGCAGGTCAGCCCTCCAGCACCGCCAGCAGCCGCTCGCGCTCCGCCTCGCCCATCGGCCGCGCCCGCTGGGTCTTCACGTCGAAGGTGACCAGGGTGGCGTCGGCGCGCGACAGGACGGTGTCGCCGTCCTTGATCTCCGCGCTGATCACGAACGACGAGTTGCCGACCCGGCTGATCCACGACTCGATCGGATAGGGCTCGCTGCGGAACAGGATCGGCCGCTTGTAGTCCACGTCGACGCGAGCGACGACCACGGCGAAACCGTGGTCCTCATCCTCGCCGCGACCGAGGCCCATGAAGAACGCCAGGCGCGCCTCCTGGAAGTACTCGAAGTACTTGACGTTGTTGACGTGCCCGTAGACGTCGACGTCGGAGAACCGGACGCGGCACTGGTAGACGTGGCGGCTCATCGGCGCTCCCCGAGGGTCGCGGGCTCGAGGAACCGTTCGAGCACCGACCGCTCCTCCGACCGGAGCCGCCGCGGCCGCTCCTCGCTGAACACGTAGGGCGTCAGCACCGAGTTCGCCCGGGCGTACACCTTCCGGGAGCCGTCGGGCAGCTCGTCGAGGATCTCGTAGGCCATCGTGAACGTCGCGTGCTTGATGTCGGTGATCCAGGTCTCGATCCGCACAGGTTCCATCCGGAACACCAGCGGTGCCGCGAACTCCACCTCGTGGCGGACCACGACCACGCCCTCGGCCAGCTCCTCGCCACCGCGCGCCGGCGCGTGCACGGCGAACATGTCGACCCGGGCCTCCTGCAGGTAGTCCACGTAGGTCACGTTGTTCACGTGCCCGAGGGAGTCCATGTCGGCCCAGCGCAGCGGGCAGTAGTAGACGTGACGCACGTGCCGATCCTGCCAGAGCGGTCCGGTACGACGGTCATGCGACCGTCGTGCCCGGCGCCCGGATGTGGCGCCCCGCACATCCCCCGGACATGGTATCCGTTCTAGGCTGTCGGCGTGCCTGGTGCCGCGACCGCGGCGACCGGCCCCTGACACTCGAGAAGATCGGAGTTCCTCCATGCCCGAGGCAGTGATCGTTTCCGCGGCCCGCTCCCCCATCGGCCGCGCGAACAAGGGCTCACTCAAGGACATGCGTCCCGACGACCTGACCGTGGCGATGGTCCGCGCGGCGCTGGACAAGATCCCCGCGCTCGACCCGAAGGACATCGACGACCTCTACCTCGGCTGTGGCCTGCCCGGCGGCGAGATGGGCAACAACATGGGCCGCATCGTCTCGGTGCTGCTCGGCTACGACCACCTGCCCGGTGCGACGATCACCCGCTACTGCTCCTCCAGCGTGCAGACCAGCCGGATGGCGATGCACGCGATCAAGGCCGGCGAGGGCGACGTGTTCATCTCCGCCGGCGTGGAGACGGTCTCCCGGTTCCGCAAGGGCACCTCCGACCACCTCCCCGACACCCAGAACCCGGTCTTCGACGAGGCCAAGGCGCGCACCGAGGAGATGGCCAAGGGCGGTCAGGACTGGCACGACCCGCGCGAGGACGGCAAGCTGCCCGACGCCTACATCGCGATGGGCCAGACCGCCGAGAACGTCGCCCGGCTCCGCGGGATCACCCGCCAGGAGATGGACGAGTTCGGCGTGCGCAGCCAGAACCTCGCCGAGAAGGCGATCGCCGACGGCTTCTGGGCCCGCGAGATCACCCCGGTGACCCTGCCCGACGGCACGGTGGTCAGCAAGGACGACGGCCCGCGTGCCGGCGTCACGCTCGAGGCGGTCTCGCAGCTCGACCCGGTGTTCCGGCCCGACGGCACGGTCACCGCCGCCAACTGCACCGCGCTCAACGACGGCGCCGCGGCGCTGGTGATCATGTCCGACACCAAGGCCAAGGAGCTCGGCCTCACCCCGCTCGCCCGGATCGTCTCCACCGGCGTGACCGGCCTGTCGCCGGAGATCATGGGCCTCGGCCCGGTCGAGGCCTCGAAGCAGGCGCTGGCCCGGGCGAACATGACCATCGACGACATCGACCTCGTCGAGATCAACGAGGCGTTCGCCGCGCAGGTGATCCCGTCCTACCGGGACCTGGGCATCGACATCGACAAGCTGAACGTCAACGGCGGCGCGATCGCGGTCGGCCACCCGTTCGGCATGACCGGCGCCCGCCTGCAGGCGACGATGATCAACTCGCTGCAGACCCACGACAAGCAGACCGGTCTGATCACCATGTGCGTCGGCGGCGGCCAGGGCATGGCGCTCATCCTGGAGCGGATGAGCTGACCGTCCCCGCTCGCCTCCAGGGCCCCCGGCAGCGCGCCGGGGGCCCTGCGCAGTTTTATTGAATCTTCAACTTTTGGCCTAGTACCATTCTCGCCATGACCGCGAACGCGACCGAGACCCGCTGGCTCAGCGAGGACCAGCAGCGCTCCTGGCGTGCCTACCTCGTCGGCACCACCCTGCTCATGGACCGCCTCGACCGCGACCTCCGCGAGCAGCACGACCTGTCCATGCCGGAGTACGAGATCCTGGTCCGGCTGTCCGAGGCCCCCGACCGGCGGATGCGGATGGCCGAGCTCGCCGGGTCGATCAGCCACTCCCGCAGCCGGGTGACGCACACCGTGGCGCGCCTGGAGAAGGACGGTCTCGTCCAGCGCAGCGCCTGCGCGTCGGACGGTCGGGGGGTCGAGGCGGTGCTGACCGACCAGGGCTTCGCCCGGCTGGAGGAGGCGGCGCCCACCCACGTCGCCGGAGTCCGCCGGTTCCTGGTCGACCTCGCCGGTGACGACGACTTCGCCGCCGTCGGCCGGGTCTTCGACGCGGTCGCCGACAAGCTGATCGAGGGCAACCCCTCCGCCGACATCCGCTGAGGCCCGGGGGCGTCTCAGTCGGCGCTGCGGTCGATCTGCTTGTCCGCGATCTGCGCCGGGGGCTGCGCGGCCCCCGGCCCGCCCTGCCGCAGCCAGTCTTCCAGCGCACCGGTCTGCTCGTCACCAGCGATGCCCGAGAACCACACCGGCCGGCCGCCCTGGCGTCGGGCCCGCGCGCAGGGGCGTACGACGACCACGTCGCCCTGGTTGCACTGGTCGAGGCACTCCACCTCGTGCAGGGAGGCGACTCCGTCTGCGGCGATGTCGCGCAGCCGGCCGAGCTGGCCGTCGGGGCGTGGATCGTCCTCGCCGAGTGTCTCGCCCGCGCACAGCCCGCACACCGTGAGGCCGGGGACCGTGCCGTGTGGCTCGCTGTGGCTCATCTCTGCTCTCAGTCGTGGGTCGAGGATCGGATCGGTCGGTGGTCCTCGCGGGACCGTCCGTCGGTCGGCGCTCCCCCGCGTCGGTCAGCCGCCGAGTCTAGGAGTCAGGTGCCCGTCGTACCGAATCCGCGGCGCCGTCACTGACTGACCGGAATCTGGGTATCTGATCTCCCATGACGACCTGGCACCGCCACAACCTCGACCCGGTGACGACCGTGGCGCCCGCCCACAGCCCGTACCTCACGCCCGCGCGCATCGAGCTGGTGGAGACCTGCCGCGCCTTCGCGATGGACGAGGTGCTGCCGGTGGCCAACGAGCTAGACCCGCGCCACGAGGACATCCCGGCCGCGCTGCTCGAGCGGATCGGCGAGCTGGGCTACTTCGGCATCCTCGTTCCCGAGGACGAGGGCGGCCTGGGACTCGGGGTGCTGGAGTACTGCCTGGTCTCCGAGGAGCTGGCCCGGGCGTGGATGAGTGTCGCCAGCATCATCGCCCGCGGCAACGGGACCGGTTGCGACAGCGCCGACCCCGAGCGGCGTCGGGAGCTGCGACGGCTCAGCGTCCAGGGACGGCGGATCGGTGCGATCGCGTTCTCCGAGCCGCAGGCAGGGTCGGACCTCGCCAACGTCCAGTGCGCCGCGGAGCGCGACGGCGACAGCTGGGTGATCTCGGGGACCAAGCGCTGGGTCGGGCACGCCCTGTCGGCGGACTTCATCCACCTGCTGGCCCGGACCCGGCCGCCTCGCGAGGACCACGGCCCCTCCGACGGCCTGGAGCTGTTCCTGGTCGAGAAGGAGCGTGGCTCCTTCCCCGAGGGGATCACCGGAACGCCGATCGACAAGATCGGCTACTTCGGCCTCACCACGTGGGAGCTGCGGATCGACGGGCTGCGGCTCCCCGCCGATGCGCTGCAGGACACCGGCGAGGGCGAGGGGCAGGGGTTCAAGCATAGCCTGGGCTGGCTGAACGTCGCGCGCGCCCAGACCGCCGCGCGGGCGGTCGGCCTCGCCCGCGGCGCACTCGAGGACGCCCTGACCTACTGCCGGCAGCGCGAGCAGTTCGGCGCGCCGATCGGCGACCAGCAGGTGATCCGGCACATGATCGCCGACATGTCGGCCGAGGTTGCCGCCGCACGCCAGTTCTACCTGCACGCCGCGTGGCTCGTCGACCAGGGCGAGCCCGCCGGCACCGAGACCTCCCAGGCCAAGCTGTTCGCCTCGGAGATGGCCGAGCGGGTCACCAGTCAGGCGCTGCAGGTCTTCGGCGGCAACGGCTACACCACCGACTACGCGGTTGAGCGCTACTGGCGCGATGCCCGGCTCACCCGCATCTTCGAGGGGACCTCGGAGATCCAGCGCCGGATCATCTCCGACAGCCTGATCGCCGAGACCGCGGTCTGAGGACGCTCCGGCGGGCATGGCGCTGGGCAGGCCTGGGTACCGTGGCGACATGGGAATGATCAGCAAGGTCGTCAAGCTCGGCATCGCCAAGAAGATCTACGACGAGGCACGCAAGCCCGCCAACCAGCAGAAGGCTCGTGAGGCGTTCGCCAAGTTCCAGGAGAGCCGCCGGCACAACAAGCGCTGAGCCACGAGCACAGCACCCGCGCACATGACGAGGCCCCCGGCACATCGCCGGGGGCCTCGTCGTACGCGACGAGGGTTCAGTCTCGGGTGAGCTTGCGGTGGGTCACCCGGTGCGGGCGAGCCGCGTCGGCGCCGAGACGCTCGATCTTGTTGGCTTCGTAAGAGGCGAAGTTGCCCTCGAACCAGAACCACTTCGCGGGGTCCTCGTCATCGCCCTCCCACGCCAGGATGTGCGTGGCGACCCGGTCGAGGAACCACCGGTCGTGCGAGGTGACCACGGCACAGCCGGGGAACTCCAGCAGCGCATCCTCCAGGGACTGCAGGGTCTCCACGTCGAGGTCGTTGGTCGGCTCGTCGAGGAGCAGGAGGTTGCCGCCCATCTTCAGGGTCAGCGCGAGGTTGAGCCGGTTGCGCTCACCACCGGACAGGACGCCGGCCTTCTTCTGCTGGTCGGGGCCCTTGAAGCCGAAGGAGGCGATGTAGGCCCGGCTCGGCATCTCGAAGTTGGCGACCTTGATGTGGTCGAGCCCGTCGGAGACGACCTCCCAGACGTTCTTGTTGGGGTCGATGCCACCGCGGCTCTGGTCGACGTAGGAGATCTTCACCGTCTGACCGACGTTCAGGTCGCCGGTGTCGGGCTTCTCCTCCCCCACGATCATCCGGAACAGCGTGGTCTTGCCGACGCCGTTGGGACCGATGACACCGACGATGCCCGCGCGCGGCAGCGAGAACGACAGGTCGTGCATCAGCGTGCGGTCACCGAAGGACTTCCCGACCTCGGTGGCCTCGAGCACGACGTCACCCAGCCGGGGACCCGCCGGGATGTTGATCTCGGCGAGGTCGACCTTGCGGTTGCGCTCGGCCTCCGCGGCGAGCTCCTCGTAGCGGGCGAGACGCGACTTGCTCTTGGCCTGACGCGCCTTGGGGTTCGACCGCACCCACTCCAGCTCGCGCTCGAGCATCTTGGCCCGCTTGGCGTCCTTCTGGCCCTCGATCTGGAGGCGGGCCTTCTTGGTCTCCAGGTAGGTGGAGTAGTTGCCCTCGTAGGGGTGCAGACGGCCGCGGTCGATCTCGAGGATCCAGGAGGCGACGTTGTCGAGGAAGTACCGGTCGTGGGTCACGGCCAGCACCGCACCCGGGTAGGTGGCCAGGTGGCCCTCGAGCCACTGCACCGACTCGGCGTCGAGGTGGTTGGTGGGCTCGTCGAGCAGGAGCAGGTCGGGCTGCTGGAGGAGCAGCTTGCACAGCGCGACGCGGCGGCGCTCGCCCCCGGACAGGTTGTCGACCAGCACGTCCGGCGGCGGGGTGCGCAGCGCGTCCATCGCCTGCTCGAGCCGGCTGTCGAGGTCCCAGGCGTTGGCGTGGTCGAGATCGGTCTGGAGGTCACCCATCTCGGCGAGGAGCTTGTCGTAGTCGGCGTCGGGGTCGCCGAGCTCCTCGGAGATCTTGTTGAAGCGGTCCAGCTTGGACTTGATCTCGTGCACCGCCTCCTCGACGTTCTCCAGGACCGTCTTGCCCTCGGTCAGCGGCGGCTCCTGCTGGAGCATGCCGACCGTGGCCTCGGGATCCAGGATCGCGTCGCCGTTGGAGGGCTGGTCCAAGCCCGCCATGATCTTCAACAGGGAGGACTTGCCGGCGCCGTTGGGCCCGACCACACCGATCTTCGCCCCGTGCAGGAACGAGAGGGTGACGTTGTCGAGAACGACCTTCTCGCCGTGGGCCTTGCGCACGTTGCGCAGCGTGAACACATACTCAGCCATAGTCCGACCAGCCTACGGCGCCCCGGCCCGAGCACTCCAATCGGTCCGAGCCGGCGACCGCCGTCTGCTTCTCGGACCGACGACCGCAAGCCGCCGAGCCGGCCGTCAGAACGGTTCAGCTGAGCGGTTCTGACGGTCGAAACCGTCCGAACGCCGTCAGAACCGTTCAGCTGAACGATCGTGGCGGCCGCGGCCGCGGCGGCCGGCCCCGTCCCCCGCACCGCCTGCGCTGGGTGCGCGATCGTGGACGCCCCAGGCCCCGGTCCACCCCGCCCGGAGGTGCCGCAGGACGGCACCCGCACGTGGCGGCGAGGACGCTCAGGCGGCCGGTTCGTCGCTGCGGAGCTCCTCGGAGATCCGGCCCGATCCGAGTGCGGGCTCGACTGCCGGCTCGACGGGGTTGCCCCAGCTGTCCAGGCGCACGTTGATGTCGACGTCGCCGTGGATGATCTCCGACAGCTCGTCATTGGCGTCGTTCTCCGGCCGCTCCCGCTTCTGCGACCGCAGGAAGACGCTCGTCCCCCGGCACAGGTCGTGGCCGATGAAGGTGGCCTCGACGAGCAGCGTCGTGGAGACCCGACCGTCCTCGCGCTCCCACTCGTCGCTGCGCAGCCGCCCGTGCACGATGACGGCGTCACCCTTCTTGATCGAGTCGCGGACGTTGTCGGCCAGGGTGCGCCAGGCCGACACCGAGTACCACGTCGTCGGTCCGTCGACCCAGGCACCCTTGCGCTTGATGCGGGGGGTGGTGCCTACGCGCATGTTCGCCACGTTGCTGCCCTCGACGGTCCGGTGGGTGACGTCGTTGCCCACCCAGCCGTGGAAGGTCACGTAGGTCTCGTGCATGTCGTTGCTCCTTTGCGTCGGTTGCCGTTCGACGCAAGGCTGCCTGGCACGGCCGACCGAGAAGAGGCCTCGTCGCCGACCCTGTGGACGCAACCGGCCTCCGGCGCGGCTGTGGACGAGCGCCGTCCCGATCCGCTCAGCGGCGGAGGGCGGCCTCCAGTCCGTCGAGCGTGCGGCGATACGCCTCGATCTCGGCCTCGATCGGCTCGATGACCAGGTCCTCGGTGACCTCGCCGATCGCCGCGCGCAGCCTCCGGTCGGCCGAGCGCGCCTTGCGGCGGGCGGCCACGGCGGTGAACACCCGCGAGAGCATCGCGAGCAACACCCCTGCGAGCGCACCACCGAGCAGCATCAGCGTGGGGACCGGGAAGCCGCGGTAGTCCGGGGTCTCGGGCTCGGGCATCTGCAGGTAGCCCATCACCGCCAGCCCACCGAGCCAGAGGCCGCCGGCGAGCGCGGTGAGGAACAGCGCCCACTGCAGGCCTCGCACCAACTGCCACCAGATCGGGGTGCGCGCGACGCCGAGGTCGGTGGTCCCGACGGCCCGGTCGAGGGCGTCGCCGAGGTCGTCGAAGCGGGAGACCGACGCACGGCGTACGGCTGAGGCCCATTGCGGCGTCAGGTCGGCTGCGGCGTCGTCGGCCACCGCACGCACCGCGGTGTCGACCCGGGCCCGCTGCACCTGCGTCGCCTCCGGCACCGAGGCCCGGGCGTCGCCGACGAGCTCCTTGCCACGGGGCCCGAGGTCGAGGTGCAGCCGCTTGAGCGGGTCGGGCCGCAGTCGGGCCGCCCACTTGGTCACCGGCCAGCCGGTCGCCCGGCGCGACCTGACCCGCGTGGCCTTGTCCACCGCGTGCACGATCGTCGGGACGCCGGCGGCGTCGGCGAACGCGTCGACGAGCTCGGCCTTGCGGCCGCGGGCGACGTCGCTGGGCCGCACCAGCCCGTTCTGCTTCTGCAGGAGCCGTGCGGCGTCCTTGACGTCGGCGACCAGCCTGGTGCGCATCGCCTTCTTCGCGGCCACCCGGTCGGCGAGCGCCTTCTTCAGCTCCGCAACGCCTTCGCCGGTGCGCGCGGAGGTGGTGAAGACCGGCACCCCATCGAGGCCGTCCTCCTTCAGCAGTCGCTCCAGGTCGGCGACCATCGACGCGCGACGGTCGGCCGGCACCTCGTCGATGTGGTTGAGCACGACGAGCATCACGTCGCGGTGGGAGCTGAGGGGGCGCAGGTAGCGGTCGTGGACGGCGGCGTCGGCGTACTTCTGCGGGTCGAGGACCCAGACGAGTACGTCGGTCAGCTTCACCAGCCGGTCGACCTCGACGTGGTGGGACACCTCGGTCGAGTCGTGGTCGGGCAGGTCGAGCAGGACCAGGCCGTGCAGCTCACGGTCCTCGCTCACCGGAGTGTCGAGCATGCTGTTGCGGGTCACCTGGTGCCGCCGGGGCACGCCGAGCCAGTCCAGCAGCTCGCCGGACCCCTCGGCACCCCAGGTGCACGCCATCGTCCAGGACGTGGTGGGCCGCTTGACGCCGACCGCGGCCAGGTCGAGACCGGTGAGCGCGTTGAACGTCGAGGACTTGCCCGACCCGGTCGAGCCGGCGAGGGCGACAACCGTGTGCTCGGCGGACAGCCGCAGCCGTGCCCCGGCCCGCTCGACGACCCCGGCGGCTTCGTCGACCACCTCGTCGTCGAGACGGCCACGAGCGTTCTCGACGGCCTGCTCGAGGCCGGCGACGCGTGCGGCGACGTCGGAGGAGCCCTTCCCCAGCAGGCGCTTGGCGCCCTCCACGAGCGCGGTCACGGCTGACCCGCCTGCGGGTGCGGTGGGGCGATCTGCTGCAACGAGCTCTCCTCGGCGGGGCTGGGGGCGATCTGGGCGGCGAAGCGCAGGTCGTCGATGCGACGCGAGACGGCGCGGAGGTTCTCGGCGGCCTTCTGGTCCACGCCGAGGGAGTCGAGCAGGGTGAGGTAGCGCTGCTTCTCGGTGGCCAGCAGCGCCTCGACCTGGCGGCGCAGGTCCTTGCGGGCGTTGGCGGCGAGCCGGCGCACCGCCTGGTCGCCGAACACGGCCTCGAGCAGCTTCTGTCCGATCACGGCGGAGCCACCCGCGATGCCGACCTCCGCGCCGGTGACCCCGGCGGTGGAGGCGAAGACCACGATCATCAGCGCGACCCCCAGGCCGTTGACACCGAAGGCGAGGAACCTCGCGGTCGAGCGCTTGTCGGCGCCCTCGGTGCGCACCATCTGCAGCACACCCTGCTGCCAGTCCCGGACCGCCCGCTCGGCGCGGGCCCGGAAGTCGCGTGAGGCACGGCCGAGGTCGCGGCCGGACTCGTCGAGGAGCCGGTGGCCGGCCTGCACCGACCGCCAGGACGCCTCGGTGCGCTCGGCGGCGTTCTCGGCGTGCTCGAGGATCAGGGTCTCCAGGCCGGACTCGACGGCGACGGTGACCTGCTCGACCTGCTGCGGGCGTCCCTTGACCAGGCCGACCACGCGGTCACGCAGCCAGCCGACCTTCGACTCGAGGGACCGCAGCAGCTCGCCGGTGCCGACGAACTCCTGCCACCGCGCGAGCACCTCGCCGCGAAGCAGGGTGCCGTCGGCCGAGGCCTCGTCGATCCGGGCGAGCGCCTCGTCGTAGGAGCGGTCCACGTCCTCGCGGAGGCGGCGCACCATCGTCGCCTGGTCCGCGGCGGCGTCCGCGACCTGGTGGGTGTGGTGGGAGAGGCTGCGGATGGCACCTTCGAGCGTCTGCCGGACGACGGCGGCGCGCGCGTTGGAGTCGGCGGCGAGCATGTGCAGCCAGCCGCGGATCTCGGCGACCGCCTCCGGGGGCAGCAGACCGTCCTCGTCGACGGCGCCCTCCGGAACCGTGAACAGCGGCGAGTCCCGGAGACCACGCGTGGTCAGCATCCGCGCGAGGTGGCCACTGACCTCCCCGATCGCCTCGGGGGCGGTGCGGTCGAGCACGATCGCGACCGCGGTGCTGCGCTCGGCGGCAGCCTTGAGGTAGTCCCACGGCACCTGGTCGGCGTAGCGGGCTGCCGAGGTCACGAACAGCCACAGGTCGGCGGCGGCGAGCAGCTGGGCGGCGAGGGTGCGGTTGTGCTCCTCGACGGAGTCGATGTCGGGCGCGTCGAGGATCGCCAGTCCGGCCGGCACGGACTCGGAGGCGACCAGCTGCAGGGCACCGGGGTCGCCGGTGGCGCCGGTGGTGCGGGCCAGGTCGGGGAGGATCCGGTCCTTGTCGAACCAGTCGGCGTCGACCGGGTTGTGCACGAGCACCGGCGATCGCGTGGTGGGACGGAGCACGCCGGGCTCGGTGACCCGGGTGCCGACCAGCGAGTTCACCAGCGTGGACTTGCCGGCACCGGTGGAGCCACCGACGACGGTGAGCAGCGGGGCGTCGATCTGGATCAGCCGCGGCAGGACGTAGTCCTCGATCTGGTCGATCATCTCTCGCTGGTCCTTGCGGCGCTCCTCGACGCCGGGAAGGTCGAGCGGGAGCGGCGCGGACTGCAGGGCCTCACGAAGCCGGACCAGGGCCGTGATCATGTCAGTCGGCGTAGCGGGCTTGCTCACCGTCCACCTTCCAGCCTTGGTTGCATCAGGGCAGTTGTACCAGGCGGCTGCGGCCACACGACGTACGGGCGCAGGGCCGCCAGCCGGTCGACCATCGCCTGCCCGCGGGGTACGACGTCCGCCGGTGCCGTGCCACGGAGGAACCGGTCGTGGAGGAAGCCGAGCTCGATGGCCTGCTCCTGGTACTCCTGCATCACCTTCAGCGCCGGCTCGCCACCGACCCGCTTGGCGTGGGCGCGCGCCGCCCTGCGGCCGGCGATCCGCGCCAGCCAGGGCACCTCGTAGGGCGCCAGGTACCCGCGCTGGGCGGCGTCGGTGAGCGCGCGTGCCAGCATCCGGCCCTCGCGGCGGCGTGCCCAGATCGCGAACCCGGCCATCAGCACGAACGCGGGGACCATCAGGAACAGGTAGGTGCCGACGAAGTACTCGCCACCGGAGAAGTAGGCAGCCCCGTTCCACAACGCATGTGCCAGCACCGCGAAGGCGTACCCCAGGGCCGGGGCCGCCACACGCCAGAACCGGCTCCGGGTCACGACGGCGTAGCCGACCCCGACGCCGACGGCCGCGGTGAAGAAGGGATGCGCGAACGGGCTGAAGATGCCGCGGATGATGAACGTGCCGGTGGCCGCACCGATCCCGCCGGGCCCGATCCCCTCCCCTCCCATGTAGGCGGACGCGAGGTAGAGGATGTTCTCGGTGAAGGCGAAGCCGATCCCGACCATGCCGGCGTAGACGATGCCGTCCAGCACCCCGTCGATGACGCGGCGACGTGCGATCACCAGCAGGAGCACGAAGATCCCCTTCGCCGCTTCCTCGGTGATCGGCGCGACGACGGCGGCGGTGAACGACTCGGGGCGGCCGAACGCGAACTGCTCGAGCGTCTGCAGGATCAGCGCCGCGGCGGTGGCGACCAGCGCCCCCCAGCCGAGAGCGCTGAGGATCAGGCTGCGCGGCTCCGGCTCGTAGCGGTCCAGCCACAGGAACACGGCGACCAGCGGGCCGACGGGGAGCGCGGCGAGGAGGGTGCCGACGACCAGCGCACCGGGTGCACCGGACCCGAGCAGGACGATCGCCATCACCCCGGCACCGGCCAGCATCGCCAGCGTGACGAGGACGGTGAACACCACGTTGCCCTGGTGTCGCCTCGTCGCTCCGCTCATGCGGTGAGCCTATCTGGATCAGGACATAACGTTCCCCTTCGCGACGGCCGCCCTGACCGTCGTACAGTGCATCTGTGAGCGAAGACACCCGCCCCGACAGCACCGACGAGCGCCTCCCTGCGGACGCGGCGACCCCGCCCGAGGGCACCGACAACGGCAAGCAGCTGAAGACCGAGAGCCACGACCCGGCGGTGCCGGAGGCCTACGCGGCGTTCATGCGCACCGGCTGGGGTGACCGGGAGCTCGACCTGCCGCCGCACCCGATCACCGAGTGGGCGCAGCAGCGCCGGGCCCGGCTGGCCGAGACGTTCCCCGGCGAGCGGCTGGTGATCCCCGCGGGCACGTTCAAGGTGCGCGCCAACGACACCGACTACCGGTTCCGCCCGGAGACCGCGCACACCTACCTGTGCGGCAACCAGACCACCGACGCGGTGCTGGTCATCGAGGGCGGCGAGTCGGTGCTCTACGCCCGCCCGCGCTCCTCGCGGCAGACCGACGAGTTCTTCCGGGACCGGCAGTACGGCGAGCTGTGGGCCGGCCGGCGTCCGTCGCTCAACGAGATGCAGGCGTCCTTGGGCATCGAGTGCCGGCACATCGACGACCTCCCCTCCGCGTTGCAGGCGTCGGGCAAGACCCGCGTGCTGCGTGGCGTGGACTCCCGCGTGGACAGCACGGTCACGGCCGACGAGGGACGGGACCAGGAGCTGGCCCGGGTGCTCAGCGAGATGCGCCTGGTCAAGGACGCCTGGGAGCTCGAGCAGCTGCAGGAGGCTTGCGACATCACGACGCTCGGCTTCGCCGACAGCGTCCGTGAGTGGGACAACGTGCTGAAGTACGGCGAGCGCTGGATCGAGGGCACGTTCTTCCGCCGCGCCCGGGCGATGGGCAACGACATCGGCTACGACTCGATCGTCGGCGGCGGCCGGCACGCCACCACGCTGCACTGGATCGACAACAGCGGTCCGATCCGCCCCGGCGAGCTGGTGTTGCTCGACATGGGCGTGGAGCAGTCCTCGCTCTACACCGCCGACGTGACCCGGACGCTCCCGATCGACGGCACGTTCACCCCGCTCCAGCGCGACCTCTACACGTTGGTGCTCGACGCCCAGACCGCCGGCATCGAGGCGGTCCGGCCGGGTGCGCCGTTCCTGGGCGCCCACAACGCCGCGATGAGCGTGCTCGCCCACGGGCTGGAGGACATGGGCCTGCTGCCGGTCTCGGCCGAGGAGGCGCTCTCCCCCGACAGCAAGGTCTACGCCCGGTGGACGCTGCACGGCACCAGCCACATGCTCGGCATGGACGTGCACGACTGCGCGAAGGCCTCGCTCGAGGTGTACCCCCGCGGCGATCTCGCCGAGGGGATGGTGCTGACCGTCGAGCCGGGGCTGTACTTCCAGGAGGACGACCTGCTGGTCCCCGAGGAGCTGCGCGGCATCGGGATCCGGATCGAGGACGACATCGTGGTCACCGCCGACGGCGCCCGCAACCTGTCGGAGTCGCTGCCGCGCGGGGTCACCGAGATCGAGGAGTGGATGGCCGCGCTCCGCGCCTGACCGGCGGCGCTGACCGGGCCTCTCCGCTAGCCCACCTGGCCGCTCCGGCGTCATCGGCCGGCCGAGGGCGCATACTGGAGGCGATGAAGACGCGAACCGCCGGTCAACGGCGACACCTGCCCAGCAGTCCCTTCGCCAACCGACCGGTCGAGCCGGTCGAGGACTTCGCGCTCGACGACCGGGTCACCCACGATGCCCACGGTCTCGGTCGCGTCGTCGGCTGCGAGACCGGCGTCGCGGTGACCGTCGACTTCGGCGCTCACCAGCTGCGGATCGCCTCGCCCTACCCCAAGCTCACCAAGCTGTAGCAGCGGCTCGTCTCACGTCTCGCCGCGGCTGCGCGTGCCGCGGGTGCACCGGAGTCCCGGACAGTGCAGGGTGTGGTCATGCACTTCGTCGGCGTGGACCTCGCCTGGGGCAACGAGAAGACCACCGGACTCGCGGTGCTGGAGGCCGACGGGCGGCTCGTCCATGTCTCGGCGCAGCGCAGCGACGCGGAGATCCTGAGCGCGCTGGCGCCGTACGTCGACGGCGACTGCCTGGTCGGCATCGACGCGCCGCTGATCGTGAAGAACGCCACCGGCAACCGGCCGTGCGAGGCCGCGCTCAACCGCGACTTCGCGCGTTTCGACGCCGGCGCGCACCCGTCCAACACCGGGAAGCCTGAGCTCGCGGGTGTCCCGCGCGGGGCCAGGCTCGCCACCGAGCTGGGGCTCGACCTCGACCCGACATCGAAGGCGCGCCGCCGTGCGATCGAGGTGTACCCGCACCCTGCGACCGTCGCGCTGTTCCGCCTCGGCAGGACGCTGAAGTACAAGCACAAGACGGGAAGGCCGCTGCCCCAGCTGCGGGCCGAGCTGCTGCGGCTGATGGAGCTGATCGAGGGCCTCGCGGACTCCCCGGTGCCGCTGCGCGTCACCGAGCACGAGGACTGGCGTGCACTGAAGGCGCAGGTCGTCGCCGCGGAGCGCAAGAGCGAGCTGCGCCGGGCCGAGGACCCCGTTGACGCGGTGCTGTGCGGCTACGTGGCGATGTGGTCGGCACGACGACCCGAGCAGACGACCGTGTACGGCGACCACGAGTCGGGCTACATCGTCACCCCCACCCTCCCCGAGGGACACGCCCCCTCGCCGCGAGTGCCCGCCGCCGAGGAACCGCCGCCGCCCCCGGACAACGAGCCGGTGCGACAGGCGGTGCGTCGGTACGCCGAGCTCCAGCCCGAGCTGCGCCGCCTCACCGAGCGGTACGTCGCCCTGGTCACCACCCTCCTCGACGACGCCGGCATCAACTACCTGAGCGTCGAGGGCCGAGCCAAGAGCGTGGCGTCGTTCGCGGCCAAGGCGGACCGCAGCGTCGCCGGCCGTCCGCTCTACGCCGATCCGCTCGAGGACATCACCGACCAGATCGGGGTCCGCGTCATCACCTACCTGCACAGCGACGTCGCCGCGGTCGCGGACCTGCTCGGCGACCAGCTGAGCATCCTCGACGACCGGGACATGGGCCAGGAGACCGCGAGCGAGGGCAGGTTCGGCTACGCGAGCCGGCACCTGCTGCTGCGGGTCGACCCGGCGAAGGGCGCTCCCCCGTCGTACGACGAGCTCAGCGGGTGGCGGGCCCAGGTCCAGGTGCGGACCGTGCTGCAGCACGCCTGGGCCGAGTTCGAGCACGCGATCCGCTACAAGGGCACGATCCCCGAGGAGCACGTGCCCGACCTCGACCGGCGGTTCACCCTCGCCGCGGGGCTGCTCGAGCTCGCCGACCGGGAGTTCTCCCTGATCCGGGACCGGCTGCAGGCCACGGCGTCGGAGGAGCTGCCGCCCACCGACGTGAGCGACCCGCGGATCAGCGCGCAGGACCTCGCCACGTTCCTCACCAGCCAGTACGCCGACGCCGGCTGGTCACGGCCCGACCACTACGCGTGGGTGTCCGGGCTGCTCCTCGAGCTCGGCATCACGTCCCTCGACGAGCTCGCCGCACTGCTCACCTCGGTGGACAGCGAGGCGATCAACGCCCGGCTCGCCTACCGGTACCCGCCCGGTGCGGTCCGCCGGCTCGACGACGCGCTGCTGGCGATCTTCGGCCAGCGGTACGTCGACCTGCACGGCAACGCGCACCGGGCGGCGCTGCTGAGCGCCCGGCTCGAGAAGCTGCGCGCTAGCGCGTGATGACCACCTTGAGCGCCTTGGTCTCGGCGGCCCGACCGAAGGTGTCGTAGGCGTCCATCATCTCGTCGAGCTTGAAGTGATGGGTCGCGAACTTCTCCGCGGCAAGCTTGTGCTGGGCGACCAGCTTCAGCAGCATCGGCGTGGTGTTGGTGCTGACCAGGCCCATCGTGATCGACAGGTCCATGATCCACAGGTCCTGCAGCGCCAGCTCGACCGGAGCGCCGTGCACGCCGACGTTGGCCACCGACCCACCGGGGCGCACGATCTTGGTGCAGGCCTCGAAGGTCGCCGGCACACCGACCGCCTCGATCGCCACGTCGACGCCGAGGCCGTCGGTCATCGCCTTGACCTTCTCCTCCCAGTCCGACGCGCCGTTGTTGACCGCGTCGGTGGCGCCGAAGGCCTTGGCCTGCTCGAGACGGTTGTCGTCGAGGTCGATCGCGATGATCCGGGCGGCGCCGTACAGCCCCGCGGTCATGATCGCGGCCAGACCGACCGGGCCGGCACCGACCACGGCGACCACGTCGCCGGGCTTGACCTTGCCGTAGCGGACGCCGATCTCGAAACCGGTCGGCAGGATGTCGGACAGCATCACGGCGGCCTCGTCGTCGACGCCCTCGGGCAGCTTGTACAGCGAGTTGTCGCCGAAGGGCACCCGGACGTACTCCGCCTGGGTGCCGTCGATCAGGTGGCCGAAGATCCAGCCGATGCCGGAGGCGCCCTCGTCGGCGAGGCAGTGAGCGTACAGGCCCTGGTGGCAGTACGAGCAAGATCCGCACGCGCTGATGCAGGAGATGATCACCCGGTCTCCGACGGCGATCGTCGAGACCGCGGAACCGACCTCGGTGACCGTGCCGACGCCCTCGTGGCCGAGGATCCGGCCCTCGGTGACCGCGGGCACGTCGCCCTTGAGGATGTGCAGGTCCGTGCCACAGATGGTGGTGGTGTCGATCCGGACGATGACGTCCGTGGGCTCGATGATCTTCGGGTCGGGTACCTCGTCCCAGGACTTCTTGCCGGGACCGTGGTAGACGAGTGCCTTCATGTGGGTGCCTTCCTCCATGTGGGGAAGCTCGCGGGGCCGGATGCGCACGCGAGCCAGCACCAGTTTCGAGACGGCCGGGGTCGCAGGCACAGGGCCCAACGTCCCGTCCACCGGCCGTAGGTCACGACGATGGGAGGCGGGGGTTAGGTTCGACGTCGTGGCTGTGTGGATCGAGGCGGGGCTGTGGGGCCTCCTGGCAGGCAGCGCGCTGGTGCTGGGCGCGGCGATCGCCTGGTACGTCAGCGTCCCGCAGCGGGTCGTCGCCTCGGTGATGGCGTTCGGGGCGGGCGTGCTGATCTCGGCACTGGCCTTCGACCTGGTCGACGACGCCGAACGCAGCGGTGGCCTGCTGCCGACGATCCTGGGTTTCCTGGCCGGAGCGGTGGTCTATGTCGCGGCCAACGTCGCCCTGGCGAGACGGGGGGCCCGCCACCGCAAACGTTCGGGCGGCCAGCAGGCGTCGGAGGCAGCACAGCAAGGCAGCGGCACCGCGATCGCGGTCGGCGCTCTGCTCGACGGGGTCCCCGAGTCGGTGGTGCTCGGACTCACCCTCCTGGGAGGCGGCGGGGTCGGTCCGGCCGTCCTCGCGGCGATCTTCGTGTCGAACCTGCCCGAAGGGCTGTCCAGCTCGGCCGGCATGAAGCGAAGCGGCCGCACCGCGAGGTACATCTTCGGGGTGTGGGGCGGCATCGCGCTCGCCAGCGGCGTAGCCGGCGCGCTCGGCGCCCTGCTGCTGCAAGGCGCTTCCGTCGAGCTGATCGCGGTCATCACCGCCGTCGCCGCCGGCGCGATCCTCGCGATGATCGCCGACACCATGATCCCCGAGGCCTTCGAGAGCACGCATCTGTACGCCGGCCTGATCGCGACCGTCGGGTTTCTGGCCGCCTTCGCGATCTCACGGAGCACCTGAGACGCGGAACCGCGGGTGGACGGGGTTTCGGGTCAGCCCGCGTCGTCGGCACGCAGCCGCCACGCGGTCAGCAACAGGCTGACGACGAGGAGCCCGGCCATCACGAGAGCCGGGGTGGCGTGCCAACCGAGGTCCAGCCACGGATCCCGCAGCAGCTGCGCGGCATAGGTGACGGGTACGGCGTCGCCGATCCTGGAGAGCGCATCCGGGAGCACCTCCTTGGGAGGTCCGGCACCGCCCAGCATCATGAACACGAAGAAAAGCAGGACACCGAGGCCCTGCGCGGTGCGGGCGGTGGGCATCACGAACCCGAGGAAGGCGCCGAGGGCTGCGAAGCTGGTGCTCAGCAGGAGGTACCCGGCCAGCACACCGCCCCAGCTGTGCGGCAGCGGTGCGTCGTACGCGAGGACGGACACGGCGGTCAGCAGGACCGCGCCGGCGGCCGCGACCAGCACGGTGACGGCCATGTGGGCGGCGACCAGGGTCGACGGCGGGATCGCCGAAGCTCGGAAGCGCCGGAGCACCCCTTGCTCGCGGTAACCGGCCAGGTGCACCGGCAGGGAGAGGACGCCGGCCGTGGCGGAGACGAGCGCCACGTAGGAGGGGGTGTAGAAGTCGACGGCGGGGATGCCGCCCCAGACGCTGGGGTCCGCGGGGCCGGCGAAAACACCGTTGAGGACGTAGAGCACCACCACCGGCAGCACCAGGACGAACACCACCGTCAACGGTTCGCGGCCGAACAGCTTGATCTCCACCCAGGTCAGCGCGCGGAACGCCTTCACGAGACCACCCCCTCTCGGATCCCGTGGACCTCCGGTTCGGTCAGGGCCAGGTAGGCGTCCTCCAGGGTGGGGACCACTGGACGGAGGTCCTCGGGCTCCAGCCCGTGCGCGACGAGAGCGTGCCCGACCCGGGCGAGGAGGGCACCGGCACCGGTGACCTGCACTCCTCGGCCGTCCAGGCGCTCGACGTCGTTCACTCCGGGGACCGCCTGCAGGATGCCGCTGTCGAACGCGGGTGGGGCGGTGAAGCGGACCACCTTGAGCGGCTGGTGTCGTTCGATGAGGTCGGCCGAGGTCCCCGACGCCACCACCCGGCCCTCGACGAGGACGGACAGCCGGTCGCAGAGCCGCTCGGCCTCGTCCATGAAGTGCGTGACCAGCACGACCGTCGTACCCCGGTCGCGCACCGCCGCCACCAGGTCCCAGGCGACCCGGCGTGCGGCAGGGTCGAGGCCGGTGGTCATCTCGTCGAGGACGACCAGCTGCGGGTCGGCGACCAGCGCGAGCGCGACGAACAACCGCTGCTTCTGCCCGCCCGAGAGGTCACCGAAGGCAGTGTTCCGGCGGTGGGCCAGCCCCCAATCGTCGAGCAGCTGCTCCCAGGGCGGCCCACCCGGACTGATCGCGGAGAACAGCCGCAGCGCCTCACCTACGCGCAGTCGGTCGGGAAGCGCCGAGTCCTGCAGCTGGCTGCCGATGATGCGGCGGATCCGGGCCGGCTCGGTCACCGGGTCGTGCCCGAACACCGTGATCGTTCCGGCGTCCGGACGGCGGAGTCCCTGCAGGCACTCGACGGTGGTGGTCTTGCCGGAACCGTTCGGCCCGAGCAGGCCGAAGATCTCGCCCTCCTCGACGTGGAACGACACGTCGGCCACCGCGACCGTGGTTCCGTAGTGCTTCCGCAGCGCGGTGACGTCGACGGCCCTGCCCATGGCTCGACGGTCCGCCGCCGAGGATCGTCCATGCCAGAGGCCAAGGTCCCCGCTGTCACCGACCTGGCCCGCATGTCGAGCCCGTCGAGACCGCGCCGGACCCACGGGAGGCGGGCTCACAACCAGTGGCGTCGCAGCACCGTGGTGGCAGCAAACGGGTCGGCCCCCTGCTGGGCAGCCAGCACTCCGGCGCCCTCGGGACTGCCGGTGAACAGCAGACGCCCGGGCGCCACCCATCGGGTCCAGGCGGTCCGGAACGCCTCCGCGCGCGAGGCGTTCACCCCGAGCACCGCAGGCACCTGGTGCCAGGTCTCCGCGTCCGGGCGGAACCCCTGCAGCGCGGAGAGTGCGTGATCGGCGCTCCGAAGCGGCTGGAGGTCGCTCGGGTCAGGCAGACCGGCCACGGTGTGCCGCGACAGCACGTACCTCGGGGTGCCGATCGGCGCGAGCGCCTCGTCGAGCGCCACGGCGAACACCTCGGCGTCGCTCTCCGTGCCCTCCAGCCGGCACCGGTGCTCCCCGCCGGGATGCACCTCGACCACCACGTCTGCGGCGCCGACGGTGGTCAACCCGGACGCGGCGAGTGCGTCGGCGACCGCAGCGGCGACCTGCCCCAGGGAGGGGACCGCCGCCGCCCGGCGAACGTGGTCGATGACCCACTCACGGAGTATCGCGTCACGATCACGACGTCGGGAGCGGATCGCTGCGGCGCCCCCGGCTGCGACGCCGAGCCCTGCCACGGCGTACCAGCCGACGACCGGCGCGGACGCCGCGACGAGGCCGCCACCTCCCGCCGCGACCGCCGCTGCCGTGTCCGTCCACGCAGTCGTCCGAGGCGGCACGACTGCTTGGTCTCGGACCGTGGCGCCGTCCGCGTGCAGCACCACGGGAGCAGGCACCAGCTCGAGCCGGGACACACCCGCCGCCGAAGCAGGAATGGGCGGCGCTGCGGCGTCGGTGCGGACACGTAGCGTCGCCGCGACCGAGTCCCGGTACGGCTCCCCCACCCGCCACCGGTCCCGGATGTCGTCGCGGTCGGCTGCGCGGGCCAGCATGCGCGCGTTGATGTCTGCGAACTCCTCCACCGGCGGCGGTGCGTACGGCGAGAAGACCCCGTCGATGTGCGAGACGCCGTCCACGACGTCGCCGTCCTCGTCGACACCGTGGAACCCCTCGTGCTTGCGCACCAACCTCGCCCAGTCGTTCCCGCCCTTGGGGTGCGCGTCGCTGACGCACACCACCGTCCAGTTCACGGCGACCTTGTCATCCCAGCGCGGGTCGGTGCGCAACGCGCGGCCGCGGGTCTGGACGACCGCGGTCAGGGTGGTTGCGGTGGTCAGGTCCACCACGCCGGTGACGCGCCGGGCGTCCCAGCCCTCCCCGAGCAGACCCCGGGTGCCGACCAGCACCCGGCAGTGGCCGGCTTCGAAGAAGGACGTGACCGGCCGGACCCACGTCCGTGACGACCACGGGCCCACGAGCTCGGCGACCGGGCCGTCGCCGTCGATCTCCAGCTTCCCGGCCAGATGGGGATGGTGCTCGCCGACCCACGCCGCGAGCTCGGCGAGCACCAACGGCGCGCCCGCCACGACCGAGCCGGTGACCAGGAGCGGCGACAGCGCCGCGGTGGTGGGATCGGCGACCAGGGCCTCCAAGGTCGCGACCGCCGAGCCGGACTGTACGTCGAGCACCCCGACCAAGCCGGTCGGCAAGGTCGCCG
>JBMOMG010000013.1:39149-59312 GCA_049323155.1 Actinomycetota bacterium
AGCTGCGCTCGTGGTCACAGAGCACCAGCATCCGGGTGCGGTCACCGAGGATGCCGTGCTCGGCGGTGATGATCTCGACTGCGGCGCTGGTTTTGGCATGGGAGCGGGCCAGCACCCGGTCCACCGGCGAGCGGCCCCGCCGTACCCCTCGCCGGGTCAGCACGTACCCGACCGACGGGAGCGCCGCCTTGACCTTGGCGACCACCTCCTGGTCGCGGGGGTCGCTGCTCCGCAGCAGGTGGGTGCCGGCCCAGTCATCGAGCAGCAGCACCCAGTCCTCTGCATCGGGAGCCCGGCGGTGCTGCTCGAGCAGCCGGGCGCCCTCGGGCAGCTCCAGCAGCTCGGCGTGGCACAGCCGCAACGCGGCGTCCGCGAGCCTCGGCTCTGCCTTCGCGAGCTCGGCCCAGCTGCGCACCTTCGGCACCGGCTCGACGAAACGGGTCCGCACCCACTCCAGGAACGGGACGCTGCCGAACGTCGGGTCGGTCAGGTACAAGGTGAGCTCCCGCCAGCGGGAGGCCTCGGTGGCCAACCACTCGGACTCGTGGGTCGTCGGGGTGGTCAGCCAGGCCAGCTCGGCGAACGGCGCCAGGTCCCCCTCCTTCACCACCGCCGGCACAGCGGCGCGGAACACCACCTCGGAGAACAGGTCGGCGACCAGCTCGGCCTCCGACGCGGTCAGCGAGTCCGGAGGTGTCGCGGTCAGCCCGAGCACCCTGGCGTCCTCGACGGTGTGCAGCAGCTCGCCCAGCAGCTGCCCCCACACCTCGAGCAGGTGGTGGCACTCGTCGAGCACCAGCAACAGCGAGTCCTGCGCTCGCATCTTGTCCACCAGTGCTCTGCCGTTCGGATGCAGCCGGTCCAGCAGCCGGCCTTCGGACTCCGCGGGTGGGGTCTGCTCCGGGTCGTCGTCGACCTCGGCGTCGGCGTCGAACACCGCCAACGCCTGGTAGGTCAGACAGGTGACCTGCGCGGCCAGGTCCCGGTCGGTGCCGGCGTCGAGCCCGTGGGTAGTGGCCGCCGCGACCCACTGCGCCTGGATCGCAGTGTTCGGGGCAAGGACCACCGCCCGGTCCGCATCGCCGTCGGCAAGAGCGTCCGCGATGGTGTCCAGCCCCACGCGGGTCTTTCCGGCGCCGGGCGGCAGCACCACCCAGGCGCGCCTGCGCCCCTTCCCCCACGCCCGGTCCAGGGCCTCCAGTGCGAGCCGTTGATGGGTGCGCAGCGGGGGCGCCACAGCGGGACCGGGTCGCGTGGCCCGACGCGAGGGCACCTCACTCATCCGCCGCTCCTGCGTGTCGTGGGCTCGCTGACCACCGGGACGTTATCCGGAACGTTCTCGCGGCGAGACTCCCGACCCTCCGTAGCGGCCGGAATGCCGAGCTCCCTCACGACGATGGTTGGGCTCCGAGCACTCATCGCCGCCGGCGGGCCTACGGTCCGCCGAACGAAAGACGAGCAGTGAGGACGCATATGTCGTCGGCGCGGGCGAGGCTACCCAGCAGCGCGGTGGTCACTCGCTGGGAAAGCGGCTCGGTCCCACCCGGGTCGGCGACGGTAGCGGCCGTCATCAGCTCGCGCATTCCCTCGTCGATGGGACGGCGGCGGTCCTCGATGAGGCCGTCGGTGTAGAGGATCAGCGTCCCGCCCTCGGGGATACGGTGGCGGCGAAGCGGGAACCTCGCTTCGGGCACGGCACCGAGCATCGGACCTGGCGGATCCTCGAGGAAGGTGCCGGTAGGGCCGTCGACGACCAGTGGCGCGGGATGCCCGGCGTTCGCGTACACAAGCTCCCCGGTCGTGGTGTCGAGCACGCCGTAGAACACCGTGGCGAGCACGTCCGGCAGAAGCCGAGCGAGCGCGCGTTGCGTGTCTGCGAGGACGGCGGCCGGGTCGGCGTTGAGCGCAGCGATCATCCGTAGCCCGTTGCGCAGCTGACCCATCTCCGACGCAGCGTCGATGTCGTGGCCGGCGACGTCGCCGACGACGAGACCGACGCGGCCCGAGTCGAGCTCGAAGGCGTCGTAGAAGTCACCGCCGACGCTCACGCCGGTGGTGGCAGGAAGGTACGTCGCCTCCAGCCGGAGTCCGTCAGTGGCCGGCAGCCGCGGCGGAAGCACCGCTCGCTGCAGGGTCTCGGCGACCGAGTGCTCGTGCGCCGAGACCTGCGCGTTGCGCAGTCCGAGTGCGAGCTGTCGGGCCAGCTCGGTCACCAGTGCCGCATCCAGGTCGCCGAAGGGTGGTCGTCCGGCCGACCGGCCCACGGCCAGCACGCCCAGCGTGGTGCTGGCCGTCACCAGCGGCGCGGCGACGAGTGTGGCCGGCTCCAGCAGGGCTGCGGCCCGCACGAGCGTCTGGTCGTCGTACCCCTCGAACTCGCCCATGACGTCATCGACGATCCGGGTGGAACCGGTGCGGAACGCCGAGGCCGGCCCGAGGCGACTAGTGATCGGCATGGTCCTGCCCACCAACCCGAGCGTCAGTCCGCTGCGGGCGGCGTCGGCATGTGCGGCCGCAGCCACTCGCAGTCTCTGCTCGTCCTCGGGCACCAACACGATCGCCCAGTCGCCGAACGCCGACACGACGATGTCCGCCGCGCGCCTGAGCAGCTCGGCGATGTCGCGGGTCGCTGCGAGCAGGCTGCCGGCCCGGAGCAACACCGCCACCTGGTCCTCGGCGGCGGTGGCTGCGGCCTGCGCGGCGAGCTCCCGCTCAGCTGCTGCAGCACGCGCCGCCTCTGCGGTTCGTTGCGCCGTCAGGTCGACGGCATACGTCACCCAGCGCAGCGGATCGGTTCCGATCGTCGCGGCCCCGAGCAGGACCGGCACGCGGTGTCCGTCCCGGTGCACGTACTGCTTCTCGAACGCCGCGCACACTCCCCTGGTGCGCAACTGGTGCAGTGCCTCCTCGTCGGCCGCCTCCCATTCGGGCGGAGTGATCTCGCGCCAGGAGATGCGGCCGCAGTCGAGGTCGGCGCGGTTGTAACCGATCATGTCGAGGAACCGGTCGTTGGCCTCGCGCACCGCCTCCTCGTCGGCAACCGCGATCGCCAGCGCGTTGGACTCCCGGAGCCGGGTCACCAGCTGCTCGCTCTCGGCCAGCGCAGCGGCGGTGCGGCGCGGCTCGGTGATGTCGCTGCTGATCGTGTAGACCCGCTGCGCCGCGCCGGAGTGGTCGAAGGCATCCGGCACCGCAGTCACGTTCAGCCACCGACGCTGCCCGGTGCGACCGTGCCGGATGCCCATCACCACGTCGCGGACCACAGCACCGGTGCGCAGCGCGACCATGGCCGGATGCTCCTGGCCGGGGAAGGTGGTGCCGTCCTCGCGCACGGCCTCCCACTCCGGAGCGTCGGAGTCCCGCCCGAGAAGGCTTTCGGACCCGATCCCGAGGATCGTCACCGCCGCCGGGTTCGCTGCGATGATCTCGCCCGAGGCGTCCTGGTACACGACCGCGGCCGGCAGCGTGTCGAACAGCCGTCGGTGGCGGTCCTCCGCAGCCGCGAGGTCGTGAGCGAGCTCTTCGACCGCACGTCGGGTGCGGACATGGTCACTGACGTCGACGGCATGCACCAACACTCCGGACGGACGCCCGTCGGCGCCTGACACCGGCTGGTAGACGAAGTCCACGAACACCGTGTCCGACCCGCCGGTGCGGTGCAGCTCGACCCGCGCCTCCCGGCGTACCAACGGCTCTCCGGTGTCGAGCACCTCGTCGAGCAGCTCGAAGAAGCCCTGCCCGGCGAGCTCCGGAAGCGCCTCGCGCACGGGCAGCCCCACCACCCGCCGTCCCCCGACCAGCTCCTCGTAGGCGCCGTTGGTCATCGTGAACACGTGGTCCGGTCCGTCGAGGTACGCCACCGCAGCGGGGAGGTGGGCCAGCAGCAGTCGGACCCGATCAGGGTCCAACGGAAGGCCGTTGCCCTTGCGTGCCTGCGGGACGGTCACCGCCCACCTCCCAGTCCCGGCGTGGCGAACGATCCCACGATCGACCACCGGCCCGACCCTGCCAACGCTACCGCCGTCGGCGACACCCGACCGTCGAATCGGATCACCGGCCCTGTGCGCCGACGGCCCCGGGAACGGGTCGGCTCCGGGGAGGACCCGCGTCCGACCGCCGAGGGATCCGGCATACTGGGCCCGGGCCGGTATGCCGGACTGCAGAACGACACGTCGGTGAGCCGACGATCAGTCCGATGGTGTTTCCGACCCCCCGCCCCCGTAGCTCAGCTGGATAGAGCGGCAGACTTCTAATCTGATGGCCGCAGGTTCGAGTCCTGCCGGGGGCGCTTCTGTGTCCGTCAGGCGGGCAGATGCCGCCGACCGTGCCGGGTGGCGGTGAGCAGGCCACCCGCCAGGTGCGTCCGGTACGACGGGTCGAGGTACATGTGCGTCTCGTGCCCGAGCGCGGTGTACCACGACACGCCCCGACCGACTCGGTGCTGCCAGCACATCGGGTGGTCCCCCATCGTCCCGGAGACCGGCTCGTAGCCGTCGGGGAACGTCTCGCCCGGCAGGTGGCTGGTGTTGGGGTCCTGCAGGTGGGTGGACTCGTCGATGCTCAGCAGCACCTCCGCCCTGCCGCGCGGGCTGGCCTTGAACGAGTAGAACTCCTCGAACGGCACCGTCCAGCGCTCCGGCAGGTGTGCGGTCGAGCGGTGCGTGGCCGACTCCCGGACGACCACCCCCGGCTGCTGAACGGGGTGCGCCAGGAAGTACCCACCGGCGAGCAGGCGCGCGTAGAACGGCCAGTCGTACTCGGTGTCCGCAGCGGAGTGCACCCCGACCCAGCCGCCGCCGGAGAGGACGAACCTCCGCAGCGCCTGCCGGCCGCCGGGTGTCATCACCTCACCGGTGGTGTTGAGGAAGGCCACGGCAGTGAAGCGCCGAAGGTTGCGGTCGGTGAAGACCGCGGGGTCCTCGGACGCCTCGACGGCGAAGCCGTGCTCCTCCCCCAGCTGCTCGATCGTGGTCACGCCCACCTCGATCGAGGAGTGCCGGAACCCGGCCGTCCGGGAGTACACGAGCACCCGGTGCCGGCGGCGCGGTGCTGCGGCCGCGGGCGCGGCGCCGATCAACGGCGCACCCAAGGTCGCGGCTCCGGCTAGGCCGCCGCCGAGCAGGAGCGAGCGCCGGGTGGGCAGGGTCTCGTGGTCGCACATGTCAGTCCTCCTGGGCCGAGCGGTCGTCCCCGCCGGCGATGCCGCGCGCGATGCGCAGTGCGTTGGCCATGACGGTCAGGGTGGGGTTGAACCCGGGGAAGGTCGGGAACAGCGAGGCGTCGGCGACGTACACGTTGTCGACCTCGTGCAGCCGCCCCGCGTCGTCGCACACCGATGTCCGCGGGTCGCGTCCCATCCGTGCCGTGCCGGCGAGGTGCGCGGTGTAGGTGATGCCCTCGTTGAGCAGCGGCATCGGCAGCGTCACCGCACCGAGCGAGCCTGGGGCGAGCTGGTGGATCGCCTGCATCCGGGCGCCGAGGTACGTCGCCGCGGCCTTCTCGTGCTGGTGCGGGCTGTAGGTGATCCGGGCGGCGGGGAAGCCGAGGAAGTCGCGGACCTTCGGGTCGAGATCGACTCGGTTCTCGGCCTGCGGCAAATCCTGGTGGATCAGCTGGGAGGCAGCCGCGCGGGCGTGCAGGACGCCGGCCTTCATCAGCTGTTTGAGCGGCATCCCGTAGCCGACGTACCCCGAGAGCATCGTGGCCGCGCCCAGCAGCGGGACCGCGGAGCCGACCTGCACGATCCCGCCGGCGATGTAGGGCACGCCCAGGGCGGAGACCTCCGGTCCGGTGAAAGGGCCGACGAGGTCGTCGATCTGCAGGGTCGTGCTCTGCGCCCGCAGCGGTTTGATGTCCTCGGCGTACAGCGCGGCGGCGTAGGTGAAGTTGTGGAACATCATGTTCCGGCCGACCTGGCCGGACCCGTTGCCCAGCCCGTCGGGGTGCGCGCCGTTGGCCGAGAGCAGCAGCAGCCGCGCGGTGTTGATCGGGCTGCCCGCGACCACGACGGTCGAGGCCGGCAGCCGGTGCCGGCGGCCGCGAACGTCGGTCCAGTGCACGGCGCGGGCGCGGCGGCCGTTGCGGGTGGTCTCGATCCGGTGCACGTAGGCCCGTTCGATCACGCGGACCCGGCCGGTGCGCATCGCCGGGTTGAGCCAGGACACCAGCGCGTCGCCGCGGGCGTTGATCGCGCAGCCGAAGCCGGAGCAGAGCCCGCAGGAGTTGCAGGCCGGCCGGCCGTCGAACGCCCGGGAGTTCACCGCCGCGGGGTAGGGGTAGGCCTGGTAGCCGAGCCGGGAAGCGCCCTCGGCGATCAGGCTCGCGGCGTGACCGGTCGGGTTCGGCGCCATCACGAACTGGTGCCGCCGCGGGGACTGCTCGAGGGTGCGGGCGGGCATGCGCCGCCGGTCGCCCTGGACCCCGAGCCGGCGCTCGACGACGTCGTAGAACGGTGCGAGGTCGTCGTAGGAGATCGGCCAGTCGGCGACCTGCGCACCCTCGATCGGCCCGTGGTCGGAGAGCATCGTGAAGTCCTGCTTCCAGAACCTCGGCGTCTTCGCGTTGTAGTGCAGCGTGGTGCCACCGACCGCGGCACCGAGCTGGCCGAGCGCGCCCTGCGCCGAGCGCGCCACGCCCTGGGCGGCCTCGGCCTGGGTCCGCGTCGTGTACGGCTCCAGCAGCGGGTCGGGGAAGCCGAACTGGCGCATCCCCTTGACCTCGTCGCTGCCGTACTCGGTCCGTAGCTTGCCGCTGGGCACCTCCCCCAGCCCCGGCCGCAGGTTGCGACCTCGCTCGAGCACGGTGACCGCCCAGCCCTGCCGGGCCAGCTCCCAGGCCACCACGCTGCCGGCTGCGCCGGAGCCGATCACGACTGCCTCGCGGCTCACCGGTCCGCCTCCGTGACGCCCGCGAGGAGGTCGGCAGCAACGGACGTGATCCTGGTCAGCTGCTCGGCCACCGCCGGCGCCGGCTCGGTGAGCCGGCCGACCTCCTCACGCATCGCCGTGTAGCGCCCGCCCGATGCGGCCAGCACCCCGTGGAGCAGCTCGGTCGAGCCGAGCGCGACCGCCGGGGCCACGGTGCCGGCCGCCGGGAGCGCACCGGTGCCGGCGAGGTCCCCGACGAGGTCCAGCGGCCCGTCGCTCTCCGGGTTCAGCACCTCGTCGCGCGTGTAGCCGCGCGGTTGGGTGTCGCCGTCGTAGGAGGTGGTCTCCCACCCCACGAGGTCGCGGTTGCCGCCGTACTCGGGCGGGCCGTACAGCAGCTCCAGCGTGTGCGGCACGGCCAGGTCGAGCAGCTCTCGCACGAGGGGGTCGTCGCTGCTCTGCAGCACCAGGTCGCGGGCGGGCCCCGGCAGTGCGGCGAAGCCACCCGGCACCTCTGACTCGAGCGCGCGCAGGCCGTCGCGATAGGTGCGCTGGTATCCCTTGACCCGGCCGTTGCGTTCCAGGGCCTTGCGGCCACGGGACCCCTCGATCCGCAGCCGCCAGGCCAGGGACTCGTAACGGTCCAGCGGCAGGAAGCGTTCGAAGTCGTTGCGCCGGCGCCCGCCCCGGTCGGAGAACGGACCACCGGCGTAGATCCGCGGCGGCGTGGACGCGAACGCGCCGAGCAGCGCGTCGATCGCCTCGTGGCAGCCCGCAGCCACCGCGCCGGGCACCGTGTCCTCCGGCGTCCCGGGCACCACGCGGTCGACCACGGCCTCCAGGGTCCGCAGCTCGGTAGGGCGCAGGAATCGGGCACGCGCGGTCCCCAGGGGTACGGCGGCCGCACCGGCACCGGGTCCGCCGGCGAACAGCGCCACCCCGGCGACGGCTGCGCCCGCGAGCACGGAACGACGGGTGATCTGGAGGTCCTCGGTCACGCCAGGTGTAACGCGTTCTCGGCCGGGACGTTACGGACCGTTCACCGGGGCGTCTGCGCGCGGACGGCCGGTCTGACCGGGGACCTCCGGCCCTTGGGAGCGGGTCCCCCGGACGATGGACTGGGACCATGGCCACCGTCGCACCCTCGCTCGCCGGACGCACCCACCACGAGCTGCCCGTGCACGAGGTGCTCCTGCTGCTGGAGACGGACCGCCACACGGGCCTCACGGAGCAGGAGGCCGCGCGACGTCTCGAGGAGTACGGCCGCAACGAGCTGCCTCCTGTCGCGGGCGTGAACCCGCTGGTGCGGCTGCTGCGACAGATGCACAACCCGCTGGTCTACGTGCTCCTGGTGTCGGGGGTGGTCACCTTCCTCCTCGAGGAGTACGTCGACTCGTCGGTGATCTTCGGCGTGGTGGTCGTGAACACGATCGTGGGGTTCATCCAGGAGTCCAAGGCCGAGGCGGCGCTCGACGCCCTGCGCTCCATGGTGCACACCGAGGCCCGGGTGGTTCGCGACGGCCGGCAGCGGATGGTGCACTCCGAGGAGCTCGTGCCCGGAGACCTGGTCGTGGTGGAGGCCGGCGACAAGCTGCCGGCGGACCTGCGCCTGATCGACCGGAGCGAGCTCCAGGTGGACGAGTCGGCGCTGACCGGGGAGTCACTGCCGGTGGCGAAGGACGAGGTCGCACTGCCTCCGGCGACCCCGGTCGCGGACCGGCGCAACATGCTGTACTCGGGGACCTTCGTCACCGGCGGGACGGGCCGGGGGATCGTCGTGGAGACCGGTGAGGACACCGAGCTCGGGGAGATCCACCGCCTGGTCGGGTCCGCGGCGAACCTGGCCACCCCCCTGACCCGCAAGCTCGCCCGGTTCAGCATCTGGCTCACCGTGGTGATCCTGGGCCTGGCGGCGCTCACCTTCGCGATCGGTGTCGTGCGCGGGGAGCCCGCGGCCCAGATGTTCACCGCCGCCGTGGCCCTGGCCGTCGGCGCGATCCCCGAAGGGCTCCCTGCCGCGGTGACCATCACGCTGGCGATCGGCGTCTCGCGGATGGCCCGTCGTCGAGCCGTCATCCGGCGCCTGCCGGCGGTCGAGACCCTCGGCGGCGCGACGGTGATCTGCTCGGACAAGACCGGGACCCTCACCGAGAACAAGATGACGGTCCAGAGCCTGTGGACGCCGGCCGGCCAGGTCGACGTACCGCCCGACGGCTCCGAGCTGCCCGGGTTGCCGGCCGACGAGGCACTGCGGTGGTGCCTGCTCGCCGGCGCCAACTGCAACGACTCCCGGCTCGCCGAGGACGGCAGCGGCGTCGGCGACCCGACTGAGACGGCGATGCTCACCGTGGCCCGACGGTACGGCGTCCAGCCGCATGCGCTGTCGAGGGTCGACACGCTCCCGTTCAGCTCCGAACGGCAGTACATGGCCACCTCGCACACCGACCCCCCGACCGCCGACGAGACCGTGCTGGTGAAGGGTGGCACCGAGCGGGTCCTGGAGCTCTGCTCGGCGCAGATGGCCGCGGACGGGACCCGCGAGCCCCTCGACCGGGACACCGTGCTGCGGGCCGCCGAGCGGTTGGCTGCCCGCGGGATGCGGGTCCTGGCCACGGCGGTCGACCGGTCGGTCGAGCCCGCCGGCACCCTCACCCACGACGCTCTCGCGGGCATGACGTTCACGGGGCTCCAGGCGATGCTCGACCCGCCGCGGGACACCGCGGCCGCGGCCGTGCGCACCTGCCGCACCGCCGGCCTCTCGGTGAAGATGATCACCGGGGACCACGCGGTCACCGCCCAGGCGATCGCCCGGCAGATCGGGCTGCTCGACGACGACGAGGCCGGGCTGGTGCTCACCGGGGCCGAGCTCGACTCGATCGCCGACGAGGACCTGCCCGACGCGGTGGAACGGGCCGCGGTCTTCGCACGGGTCAGTCCCGAGCAGAAGCTGCGCCTGGTGGAGGCCTTGCAGAGCAGGCACCACGTCGTGGCGATGACCGGGGACGGGGTGAACGACGCACCGGCGCTGAAGCAGGCCGACATCGGCATCGCGATGGGGCTCGGCGGCACGGAGGTCTCCAAGGAGGCCGGCGACATGATCCTCACCGACGACGACTTCGCCACCATCGAGGCTGCCGTCGAGGAGGGGCGCGGCGTCTTCGACAACCTCACCAAGTTCATCGTGTGGACGCTGCCCACGAACATGGGCGAGGGCATGGTGATCCTCGTGGCGATCCTGCTCGGGTCGACGCTGCCGATCCTTCCCACCCAGATCCTGTGGATCAACATGACCACCGCGGTCCTGCTCGGGCTGATGCTGGCCTGGGAGCCCAAGGAGCACGGGATCATGGACCGGCCGCCCCGGGATCCGCAGAAGTCCCTGCTCACCGGGCCGGTGGTCTTCCGCACGCTGCTGGTCTCCGCCCTGCTGGTCATCGGGTCGTGGTGGGTCTTCGAGTACGAGCTGTCCGCCGGCGCCTCGGTCGAGGCCAGCCGGACCGCGGCGCTCAACGTCTTCGTGGTGGTCGAGGCCTTCTACCTCTTCAGCTGCCGCTCGCTGACCCACCCGGTCTGGCAGATCGGGTTCTGGACCAACAAGTGGCTGATGGTCGGCGTGACCGTCCAGGCGCTCGGCCAGCTGGCGATCACCTACCTGCCGGTGATGAACCGGATCTTCGGCACCGCTCCGATCGGGTGGGCCGCATGGCTGCGGATCCTCCTGGTCGCCGTGGTCGCCTCGGTGGTGGTCGCGGTCGACAAGCACCGGCTGCGGTCGCGGACGCTCTGAGCGCCGGCGGCGACCAGTCGGCCGGTCAGCGCGTCGCAGCCGGATCGGCTCAGCGAGCGCGGCGGCGTGGAGGCGCGGTGCCGAGCAGGACCGGCCGGGGCGAGCGTCGTACCACCTCGTCGGCGACACTGCCCAGGAGCATCTCCGAGAGCCCCCGCCCGCGGCGACCGAGCACCACCAGGTCCACGGCGTCGACCACTGCCCGGTCCAGGATCACCTCGGCTGGATCGCCGGAGACCACCTCGTGGACCGGCGGAAGGCAGCCCTCGGGAAGCCGGCTCGCGCGAGACCTGAGCAGCTCGTCGGCGGCTCGGGCGGCATCGGGGTCGTTCTCACCGAGGTCGGGGTTCACCACGGTGAGAAGCACGAACTGTGCGCCCTTCGGGGCCAGCACCCGCGCGGCGTCGGCGAGGGCGTCGTCGGACTCCCGGGAGCCGTCGACCGCGGCCAGCACGGTCAGGCACGGCATCTCCTCGCCTCCTCCGGCACGCGTCCGAGCCAGCAGCACGCCCTGCCGCTCGGCGAGCTCCAGCGCGATCGGGAACAGGATCGGGCCGAGGACGGCGCCGATCACGAACCACGCCGGGCTGCGGCGGCCGTGCCGGCCGAGGAACACCACGGCGCCGATGCCCACCGCGACCCACGTGACGAGAACCAGGATCGGAAACACCGCTTCGGACATCACACCTCCTGCGGCAGCCAGAACCGGGGACGACGGAGCCCCAGTCTCAGCATCCCGAGCCGGCCCCGCGCCGGGCAGAGGCGGGCGGCCCTTGCGCCGGGGACCAGAGGTCCCACACCGCTCGGGCCGAGCCCGGTCCAGACACCAACGGCCGCCGGTTTGCCGCCCCTGGCCCCGGGTAGACGTAGCGAGGCCCCGCAAAGTACGAGTTTGCGGGGCCTCAATCGTGACGGCCGTTCGACGCCAGCCACCTCGCGGACGCGTTCACCGGATCCCCAGCCGCGTCATCAGCTGCAGGTACGCGTAGTCCCTGTCCGGGATCCGAACTTCGTCCGGTCCCATCGGCGGGCGGTCCTCCGTCGATGTGAGGCAAGTCTCACCGGGCGAAGGTCGCCGGTTCACTGGCCGGCGAGAGCGTCCTCGATGGCCTTCTCGGTGTTGCTGAGCAGGTCCTCGGCACTGGTGAACTCGATCTTCTCGCCGTCCACGGTGACCGTCGGGGTGCCGGTGTGGCCGGCCTCGGACCAGGCGTTGGTGGAGTTGACCACCCACTGCTCGAACTTCAGGTCAGCGATCGGGCCCTCGATCGCCTCGCGGTCGGCGCCGGCCTCGACTGCCATGTCGATCATCTGCTCGTCGGAGAGCCCCTCGCCGCCCTCCTCCGGCTGGTTGGCGAACAGCATGTCGTGGAACTCCACGGCGACCTCGGGACCGGCGGTGTCCAGCACGACCGCGATCGCGTTGGCCGCCCGCGTGGAGTACTTCGTCGACGAGGCGCGGTCGAGGAACGACACCACGTGGTAGCGCACCTGGACGTCGCCGCTGTCGGCGTACTCCTTGAACTTGTCGGAGCTGACGGACTCGAACAGCCCGCAGTAGGGGCACATCATGTCCTCGAAGACGGTGACCTCGACCGGGGCGTCGTCGTCACCCATGGCGAGGGTGTACTCGTCGACGACGTTGGCCGGCGGGGTCGAGGCCTGGCCCGAGGTGTCCCGGCTGGCCTGGACGGCGACGACGATGGCCACCACCAGGACGAGGACGCCGACCACTGCACCGGTGATCATCAGCGCCCGGCTGCGCCGCTCCTTGCGTTCCTGCTCGGCGCGGATCGCGGCGGCGCGCTCGGAGGCGGCGGCCATGTTGGCCTGCTGGGTTGCCTTGGACTGCTTCTTGCTCATCGGGTTGGCTCTCCGGTCGGGGTGCGGTCGATGGTGCTGGGGTGCAGGAGGCGATTGTCCAACGCCCACGGTGTTCGCGGCCGCCAAACCAGCCAGACCGAGGCAAAGAGGAGACCAAGGTCCCGTGCAATCTCCCACGGGTACTTCTCGGTCGCGTTCGCGTCGTACCCTCCCCCGCCGAAGCAGCCGCAGTCGATCTGCAGTCCGCGGGCCCAGGCTGCGGAGATGCCGACGATGAACGCGAGGAAGAGGACCGCGGAGAGGACGCCCCCGATGCGCACGAGCAGACCGAGCACCAGGGTGATCCCGAGCAGCACCTCGACGATCGGCAGCGCGTAGCCGATCGTGGGCACGATCGCCTCGGGCAGCAGCTGATAGGCGCGTACGGCGCGCACGCTGCCGGCTGGGTCAGGAAGCTTCAGCAACCCGGCGACGATCCACACGCCGCCGACCAGCATGCGGAACGCAAGTCCGATCCACCCCATGCGCCCCATGCTAGGGAGTCCTCCTGAGGAGACCCTGAGTAGGGTGCACAGCGTGAATGACCGTTTGGTGTGGATCGACTGCGAGATGACAGGCCTCGACCTCGGCAGGGACGCCCTGATCGAGGTGGCGGCCCTGGTCACCGACTTCGACCTCAACGTCCTCGGCGAGGGCGTGGACGTCGTGGTGAAGCCTCCTCAGGAGGCGATCGACCAGATGGACGACTTCGTCCGCAACATGCACACCGTCTCCGGTCTGCTCGCCGAGCTCGACAACGGCATCACCCTTCGCGAGGCCGAGGAGCAGGTGCTGTCCTACATCCGGCAGCACTGCCCCGACGGCAGCCGGCCCCCGCTTGCCGGCAACACCGTCGCCACCGACCGGGCCTTCCTGCAGCGGGACATGCCCGAGCTGGAGGGGTTCCTGCACTACCGGATCGTCGACGTCTCCTCGATCAAGGAGCTCGCCCGGCGGTGGTACCCCCGGGCCTACTTCAACTCCCCGCCGAAGACCGGCAACCACCGCGCCCTGGCCGACATCCAGGAGAGCATCGAGGAGCTGCGCTACTACCGCGCCGCGGTGTTCGTCCCGTCGCCCGGCCCGGACTCCAGCTCGGCCAAGGCGCTCGCCGCCGAGCACGGCGGGTCGTTGACCGGCGCCGGCGACGAGGCGGCCGCCCCTTCGCCCGAGACCGTCGCCGTCGAGGACGCGGGCACCGACCCGGTCGGCGGGGAACAAGACCCTGGTCAGAACGCTTCTTGAATCCAGGTACACTCTTCCTCGCTCGGCTTCTCGTGGCGCGCCAGGAGGAGCCGACGTGACTGCACAGTCACGGTCATGGTGGGCGTAGCTCAGTTGGTAGAGCACCTGGTTGTGGTCCAGGATGTCGCGGGTTCGAGTCCCGTCGTTCACCCCAGTCGTCGAGGCGCCCCTCACCCGAAGGTGGGGGGCGCCTCCTCGTTCCGGCAGGGTTCCGCCTCGCCGCGTGCGGCTCGGACGCATCAACCCGCCCGGAGCGGGGTATCCCTGCCCCCGGAGGGATCGGAAGCTCGGACCGGGCCTCCACCTCGCTGCATGTGCTCACACCACGCGCTGCCGTCGTGCCCGCGGCTGCTCGTCGGACATCCGGCAGGGAAACCGTAGCCCAAGTGATCCCGGCTCGACCGGGTGCGGGAGTTCGGCCCTGCGAAGACACGGTGCCCCCCGTCCGCTCCGGCGGCCGGGGGCCTTCTTCGTGCGTCGAGCGTCGTCTATCGGCAGGCGCCGATGGTCCACACGTCGTCGCCCCGGCTGGCGCTGCGGGCACGCTCGTAGGCCTCGTCGAAGGGCATCTGCCGTGCACGTCCGGCCCGAGTCACCACGACCACGGTGGCCGGCACCGTGGGCCCCTCCCACGACGCTATGTCGCCGCAGCCCGGGAACCGTCGCGCGTGAGCGGACGTCCACCGGGTGGCGGGGGCGTGCCCCCGAACCTCGCCCCGGTCGACGACGTGGGTCCGGCCGGTGTCCGCCGAGAGCAAGGTGGCGGGTACGGCGTACGTCGCCACCCCCGCGTAGACCAGGCCGGCCACTGCCAGGGCGCGGGCGAGGAACTCGCTGAGCGTGCGCTGCCTGCGGCGCATCGGGCCACCACCCCCTTCGTCGCCTGCTCAACGCGGCGGCGGCACCAGGGTTACGGCCCCGTCCTGATCGCGGTCAGAGACCGTGCACGGCCGGCATCGTGCCGAGCCGGCCGGCCTGGAAGTCCTCGAAGGCCTGCATCACCTCGGCCTTGGTGTTCATCACGAACGGGCCGGCCCAGGCGAGCGGCTCGCGGATCGGTCGACCGCCGAGGACGAGCACGTCCAACGACGGGCTGCGGCTCTCCTGGGTGCGGTTCGCGGCCAGGGTGACGAAGTCGCCGCGGCCGAGGACGGCGAGGTTGCCCGCACGGACCGGCCGGTGCTCGGTGCCGACGGTGCCCTCACCGTTGAGCACGTAGACCAGCGCGTTGAACTCCGGGTCCCACGGCATGTCGAGGGACGCCGTGGGGGCGAGGGTGGCGTGCACCATCGTCATCGGCGTGTGCGTCGAGCCGGGGCCCTTCTGCCCGGCGACCTCGCCGGCGATCACCCGGACCAGCGCACCGGCGTCGGCGCTGGTGGCCAGCCCGACCTGGCCGGCTCGGAGGTCCTGGTAGCGGGGGGCGGCCATCTTCTGGGCGCGAGGCAGGTTCACCCACAGCTGGACGCCGTGGAACAGGCCGCCCTTCTGCACCAGCCACTCCGGCGGCGCCTCGATGTGCAGCAGCCCGGAGCCGGCGGTCATCCACTGGGTGTCGCCGTCGGTGATCGATCCCCCGCCACCGTTGGAGTCCTGGTGGTCGAGAAGACCGTCGATCATGTAGGTCACGGTCTCGAAGCCGCGGTGCGGGTGCCACGGCGTGCCCTTGGGCTCGCCGGGGGCGTACTCCACCTCGCCCATCTGGTCCATGTGGATGAACGGGTCGAGGAGGCTGTGATCCACGCCGGCGAACGCCCGGCGTACCGGGAACCCCTCGCCCTCGAAGCCGCGCGGGGCCTCCGTGACCTGGACGACGGGACGGACGGTGTCTCCCAGCCCCGGGCTCGCGATGCGCGGAAGAACGGTGAGGTCGTCGACGGTGAGTGCTGGCATGCAGGAAGTTTAGTTCAAGATTCAACAGTTTGCCAGGGTCGGTTGAGGTGGTTCGGTCCGGGGTAGCGTGCACCCGTGACTTCAGGGAGCATGCAGAGCAGGTACGACGTCGTCATCGTCGGCGGGGGCCACAACGGGCTCGTGTCCGCGACCTACCTCGCCCAGGCCGGTCTCTCCGTGCTCGTGCTCGAACGGCTCCCCCACACCGGCGGCGCCGCCATCAGCGCCGAGGCCTTCCCCGGGCTGGACGCCCGCCTGTCGCGCTACTCCTACCTGGTCAGCCTGCTGCCGGAGCAGATCATCACCGACCTCGGGCTCGACCTCGAGCTCCGCTCCCGCCGCACTGCCTCCTACACGCCCGTGGTGCGCGACGGGCAGCACACCGGCCTGCTCGTCGAGCGTCCCGAGGCCGAGCTGACCGCGGAGTCCTTCCGGGCGCTGACCGGCTCCGACGAGGAGTACGACGCCTGGCGCGCGTTCTACGCCGAGGTCACCGACTTCGCCCAGGCCGTCGCGCCGACCCTGCTCGAACCCCTGCGCACCGAGAAGGAGATGCGCGAGCTGGTCGAGCCCGACACGTGGGACGCACTCGTCGCCAACCCGCTCGGTGCGGTGATCGAGCAGCGCTTCCGCGACGACACGGTCCGCGGCGTGGTCGCCACCGACGCGCTGATCGGCACGTTCGCGTCGATGAACGACCCCTCGCTGATCCAGAACCGGTGCTTCCTCTACCACGTGGTCGGCAACGGCACCGGTGAGTGGCGGGTGCCCGTCGGCGGCATGGGTGCGGTCACCGACGCCCTCGCAGACGCCGCTCGCAAGGCCGGCGCGGAGATCGTCACCGGCGCCGGGGTCAGCAGGATCGAGGCCGACGGCGAGAACGCGAACATCCTGTGGCACGACGGGCAGCTGACCCACAACGTCGAGTGCCGCTGGGTGCTGTCGAACGTCGCGCCCTGGGTGCTGCAGATCCTGCTCGGCGAGGAGCCCGGCGAGCCGCCCGTCGGCTCCCAGCTGAAGGTGAACCTGCTGCTCGACCGGCTGCCGCGGCTGAAGTCGGGCGCTGACCCGGAGGTCGCCTTCGCGGGGACGTTCCACGTCGCCGAGGACTACAGCCAGCTGGAGACCGCCTACACCGAGGCGGCGGCCGGCACGATCCCGACGCTGCCACCCGGCGAGCTGTACTGCCACTCGCTGACCGACCCGTCGATCCTCGGCAGCCTCGCCGGTGCCGGCAAGCACACGCTCACCTACTTCGGGGTGCACATGCCCGCGCAGCTGTTCGACGGCGATGTGGACGGCCGTCGCGACGAGGCGGTCCACCGCGTGCTCGACGCGATCAACGAGCACCTCGAGGAGCCGATCGAGAGCTGCCTCGCACTCGACGCGCACGACCGGCCGTGCCTGGAGGCCAAGGCCCCGCAGGACATCGACCACGCGCTCGCGATGCCCGGCGGGCACATCTTCCACGGCGACCTGTCCTGGCCGTGGTCGCCGAACCGGTCCCGGCTCGAGACCCCCGCGCAGCGCTGGGGTGTCGCCACCGATGTCGCGAACGTGCTGATCTGCGGCTCCGGCGCCCGGCGCGGCGGGGCGGTCAGCGGGATCGGTGGGCACAACGCCGCCCAGGCTGTGCTCGAGGCACACCGCGCCGGCTGACCGCCGTACGCTCCGCCGCCTCAAGTAATGCGGGGTTATGGACGGGCCACACGCGGTGTATCGCGTGTGATCCGTCCACAACGCGTGGGAAGACGGGTGTCAGACCTCGCTGGGGTTGACCCGCATGATCGGCTCGGTCGTGGGCTGCGCCGACCCGCCGGCCGGCTCGACCGTGATCGCGACCTCCACGTCCGGCTCGGGCATCTCCATCGCCGCACCCTTCTCCGGCTCCAGGATGCCGACCGACGAGATCGCCCCGCCCTGGATCGCCCAGAGCTGGTAGACGTGCTCCTCGTCGAGCGCCGGCAGCTCGTCGGTGTCGACGGCCATCTCACCGCGGGTCGGTGAGGTCGCCACCGAGATCTTGCCGCCGTTCGCGGTCTCCATCGTCGCGGTGTGGGCGTCCTCGGCCTCGAAGACCTGGACCACCTCCTGCGCGAGCAGGCTCTGCTGCTCGTCGTCCTGGAGCTGGGAGAGCCCGATGGCAGCGCCCACCACGATCACAGCCGCCGCGGCGGCGACCAGGAACCGCCGGCCCCAACGGTGCGGGGGTACGTCGACCACGACGCCGCCCTTGTCGCGAGGCGGCAGCTGCGGCGTGCGGTCGACGGCGTCGAGCACCCGCGCCTTGAGGTGCTCGGGCGGGGCGATCGCCTCGCTGCTGCCCATCGAGGCCGCAGCCGCCTGCAGCTCGCGCACCTCCTGGCGGCAGGCGGTGCACTCGTCGAGGTGCCGACGGAACTGCTCGGCCTCCTCAGCGCTGAGCGCGTTGAGGGCATAGGCGCCGGACAGCGTGTGGAGCTCGGTGCTCATCGTGCCCCCTCCAGGCAGTCGCGGAGACGGATCAGGCCGTCTCTCATTCTCGTCTTGATCGTCGGTAGCGGCTTGTCGAGCAAGGTCGCCACCTCCCCGTAGGTGTATCCGTTGAAGTACGCCAGCCGCACCGACTCCAGCTGCAGGTCGGTCAGCGTCTCGAGGCACTCGCGCACCGCGCCGTGCTCCTCGGCCGTGATCAGCGCGTCGGCCGGCTCGTCGTGCGAGACCTCCTCGGGCGCGCCCTGGTGGTCCTGCCGCTTCTGCGCCTCGCTGCGACGTACGGCGTCCACGGCCCTGCGGTGGGCGATGGTCATCACCCACGTCTTCGCCTTGCCTCGCTCGACGTCGAACCGCGTCGCCTTGCGCCACACGTCGAGGAACACCTCCTGCGTCACGTCCTCGGCGCGAGCCGGGTCCCGCACGACTCGCCGCGCTAGCCCGTAGACGGCCGGGGACAGCTCGTCGTACAGCTCCTCGAAGGCCTGTGCGTCCCCGCGCGCCGCACGGCGCATGAGGTCGTCGACGTCAGCCGGGCCCCGCGGGGACACCAACCTCAGCTCGGGCTCGGGCATCGCGCCTCCTGGACAGACGGTGAATGGGCGCAACCGTTGGGCTGCGACTGTAGTTCGTCGGCGACGATCTTGTGGATGGGTCGGGAATCCGTGCAGTCGCCTCATTGGCTCGCTCACCGGCGGTGCCCGCCGTCACACGCCGCCGATTTCGTGGTGCGGCACCTGTGTTGCTAGAGTTCCACTCGCTTCACGCGCGCCATTAGCTCAATTGGCAGAGCAGCTGACTCTTAATCAGCGGGTTCGGGGTTCGAGTCCCTGATGGCGCACCAACCCAGGTCAGCGGCCCTCACGGCTGCTGACCTTCTTCATTCTCACCCGCCGTCGTACGCGCCCCGAGCGCCGACGAGCGACGACGCGGAGTGCCCGGTCGATCGGAGCTCTACCGGTCGTGCCACAGAGCCGTCCTACTCGCTTTCCAGCCGGTCGAGGATCGGCGTGCACACTGGGTCGGCCGCGACGGCGGCCTCGACGCAGCCGAAGAAGGCGCCTGCAAGAAGGGTCTGCACCGTGGCCTGATCCGGCTGCCCCGTGCGCAGCCAGCGGAGGCAGACGCTCTTGACGAGCTCCAGCCAGCCGCGCAGCGCGAGATCGAGGGCCAGCGGCGGAGAGGACACCTCCAGGGCCCTCAGGCAGAGTCCGACGACATGGTCGTCCACCCTCCGGGCGATGTCAGCGAGTTCCGGGTCGCGAGCCCCACCCGCGGTCAAAAGAGCCTTCCAGCTGACCGGATGGTCGCGCAGGTACTCCAGGTACACGTCGAGGCCGACGAGGAGCTGAACCGATACCGGATCCTCGGGATCGGTGCTCATCCGGCTGATCAGCTCGTCCGCCGCACGCCCGAGAGCCGCAGACGCGAGCCGGTGTTTGTCACCGAAGTAGTGATAGACGAGCGCCGGCGACGCCCCGCACTCCTTCGCCAGCTCGTGCATCGCGACCGACTCCACGTCGCGGTGTGCGAACAGCCGCAGCGCCGCCTCGAGGACCTCCTCCCGACGCTCCTCGCGTGGGAGACGGCGACGGTGCGGGTCGGACATGGGCATAGCTCCCTTGACACGGCCGGAGTGCACTATTGACACTATCGTCAACAGCGGGGAGGGCCTGCAACAGGTCCGCAATGCGCCCGAACCGCGTGCACGCCACCGTCGTCGCCCTGCTCTCCTGCGTGGCGACGTCGCTCCTGCCGCCGCCCGCCGCTGCCGCTCCCCCACGTCCGGCGCCGCCCCCCGTCGCTTCGGTGCCTGTGTCGTTCGAGGTCGAGAACGTAAACCGGAGCCTGTTGCCCTGTGCGACCGACGGAGAGCGCTACCTCCTCCGCGGCCGACTCGTCGGACCTCGACGGTTGATGCAGCGAGCGGAGGTTCGGGTGGTCACGGTGTACGTGCACGACTTCACCACCGGCGCTTGGTTCTGGCGCTTTCCGGACCGCCGCTACGACCATGTCGGCAACCTGGCACGGGGCGGA
>JBMOMG010000014.1:0-4650 GCA_049323155.1 Actinomycetota bacterium
GTTCCTCGCCGACGTCGTGCCGCGGGCCGCCTGGCGGGCGCGGGGGCGGCTGTCGCTGTTCCGCTCCGAGGCGCGCGCCATCGTCCGGGAGAACTGGGGCCGCGACCGGGTCGTCCTGGTGGTGCTCGGCCTGACCAGCTTCTACCTGACCTACGTCAGCTACCGGAACCTGAAGAACTACCTGCCGTTCATCCGCGAGGGCACCCAGGACCCGCTGCTGAAGGCCTTCGACGAGGCGCTGATGTTCGGGCACGACCCGGCGATCCTGCTGCACTCGCTGCTCGGCGAGGGGATCAGCGCGCACATCCTGTCCTTCATCTACCTGCTGTACCTGCCTCTCGTCCCGGTCTCGGTCGTCGCCTGGGTGGTCTGGTCGCGCAACCTGTCGTTCGGGTACTGGTTCGTCACCGCGCAGGTGCTCGGCTGGACGCTCGGCACCGCCAGCTACTACGCGATCCCCTCGCTCGGGCCGGCCTTCTACTACGTCTGGCTGTACGCCGACCTGGAGAACACCGGGGTCACCCAGCTGCAGGACTCCTTGTTCTACGGGCGTTCTGAGGTGCGCTTCGACCCGTTCGGCGCCGAGGGTGTGCAGAGCGTGGCCGGCTTCGCCTCGCTGCACGTCGCGATCGCGCTGGTCGCCGCGCTGGTCGCCCACTACACGGTGCGCCACGTGTGGATCCGGTGGAGCCTGTGGGTGTTCTTCGCGCTCACCGTCGTCGCCACCATCTACTTCGGCTGGCACTACATCGCCGACGACATCGCCGGAGCGGTGATCGCGGTCGTCTCGGTCTACCTCGGCGGGCTCGCCACGGGGCAGAAGTTCGACAGACACGGGCTGGCCTCGCATCCCACGACGAGCAGCTCGAAGGTGCCCGTCGAGGAGCCGTCCGCAAGCTGATCTGCGAGGTAGTCCGATCGGACTATCCACGTATGACCATTGCGTCCGGTTTGTTCCGGCCGTTTGCTTGTGACGTTTCTGGTGGTTGCTCCCTTACGCTGTGGGTAATGGACAGCTGGACTTGGGGAAGTGCCGCAACCGGCTGGGGGGCCGGGTCCGTGCAAGACTGGGGACCATTGGCTCGGGGGGAGTTGAACGAGATGTCGATCCACACAGGTGTCAGGTACACCCACGAGTGGACGAGCGCACGCACGCACGCTTCACAGGTGGAGGCGGACCACGCCGCGCGGATCGCCGCCGGCCACGCCTCCCGCCTCGCCGCCGTCGGCATGGTCGCCTTCCTGGCGATGGCTGCCGCTCCGGCCGCCGCCGATGAGCCGGTCGCCGAGGGGATCGAGACCCCGGTCGACGCCGGCGACTCGGCTGCTGCCGCGCCCGTTGCCGGGGCGCCTGCCGCCGCGTCTCCTGCCGCGCCCGTTGCCGAGGCGCCTGCCGCCGGGTCTCCTGCCGCCGGCTCGTCCGCGGAGGGTGAGGTCTACGTCGGTACGCCGGACGGCACGGCCGTCGAGCCGGCCGACACCGCCGGTTCCGGGGCCGTGCTGCCCGAGCAGTCGACCGGTCGCCCGGGCAAGTCCGGTGTCGTGGGCATCCCGCAGCAGGGTGGGCACCCCGAGGCCGAGAAGGCAGACCGGCCGGTGGCACAGCTGCCGAGCCAGCGTGGTGGCCAGGCCGACGACGCAATCGTCGACGAGGTGCTCGGCACCGAGGCCACCGCTCCCGAGCCCGCCGCTCCCGTCGCGCAACGCGCCGCCGCACGGGTGCTGCCCAACACCGGCCCCGAGACCACCGCAGCCCAGACCGCCGGCGGCTTCGGGCTGATCGCCGCAGGGCTGGCGCTCATGGGCCGCCGCAGGCGCCCCGCCCGCTAGCCGCCGCACCAGACTTGGCTCCGTCCTTCCATCCCAGCAGGACGGGGTCGAGAGGACGCCGCTCCTTTCCTCCCAGAGGGGCGGCGTCCGCCTTTTCCCGTCCGGCGGCCGAGCCCGTCGAGCCCGGGCTTGCTGGAGCGGGTCCGGACCGCGGCTGGTCGAGCCCGTCGAGCCCGGGCTTGCTGGAGCGGGCCCGGACCGCCGCTGGTCGAGCCCGTCGAGCCCCGGGCTTGCTGGAGCGGGTCCGGACCGCGGCTGGTCGAGCCCGTCGAGACCTGCCCGACGTCACTTGCAACGTTCTGCACCAGTTTCGTCGTGGAAATGGTGCAGAACGTTGCAAGTCAGCCGGCTGGGAGCTCGTGGGAGTCGTCGAGACTGCGCAGCCAGTCCTGGTGGTCCAGTAGCTGGTCCAGCGTCATGGCGTCCAACGGGTCGTCGGACCAGCCGGGTGGCGCCGTGAGGGTCCACCGACGATCCCCCGGCGCAGCGAACCCGGCGCGCCGGCGTGCCGCGACCATCCGGTCGACCACAAGACCCACGTCGGCCAGGTCCAGCCCCACGACCGTGAAGTACTCCAGCCCCGCGCGACGGAACCGGTCTTCCCGGCCGATGTCTCGTTGGTGTCGTCTGGCGGTGCGGTGGGCGGCTCCGTCGTACTCGCCGACAACGCCCGCGACCGGATCGAGGAGATCAGCGACGCCGAGCAGGATGCCTCGATGGTCGAAGACCGGTTGGTTCGTGAGCGGAGGCGGCAGTCCGGCATCGAGCACCCAGACCAGACGCATCCGCGTCTCGTTCGGAGACATGCTTCGCTCGTCGGCCAGGTCGAGGGCCTGCTCGACCTGGGGGCGACCGTTCCAGCCCTGCTTGCCCTGCAGGTGACGCCGAAGGCGCTGGATCGAGGTGAGCTCTGCGGCGGCGACCATGTCCATCGCGACGACGGCCTCCCTGAGGTCGGAGGCCCAGCGCATCTCGTCGAAGACTGCCCGTTCGACCGACGTGCACCGCAGCCCGCTGCGCACCACGACGTCGTCGGCGGGGAGCCGGTCCCGGCTCAGTCGGACTCCGGGTCGGTCGCGCAGGTCACGGTCCGGGCCGATGGCCAGTGCCACCGGCAGCGGGGTGCGGCTGTCGGCTGCGAGACCGTCGAAGTAGCCGGCGCCGGCCCAGCGGCACGCCGCCCAGCCCGTGATCGCCCCGTCGGCCGGGAGGTGGGCGGCCATCTCCAGGATCCGCTGCTCCGGCACCGTCGCATCCACCTCGGACGGCACGTAGAAGCCCTGGCTGGATCGCCGCCACTTCTTGCTGCGGGCCTGGCCACGGGTCGGTCCGGTCCGACCCGACGGGTCGCATCTGACCGGCTGCACCAGGTTCCGGGGAGGTATGCAACGGGGTTTCCACTCGGAGAAGTCGCGCATCGCCCGAGGATGGCCAATCCGGCCGGTCCCTGCTCGTCGTTGTCCACAGGGCCCCGCTGGTGGCCTGGGACCTTCGCGCGTGGCTCTACGCCGGTCAGCACAACTGCCTGGGGGCCCCGGTTCGCGCCCGCGATCGCCACTCGCAACGTTCTGCACCATCTGAGCGCGAAAACCGGTGCAGAACGTTGCAAGTGCGCCCGGCACGCCGGGGCACTGGCGCGGGGAGCCGGGGACAGGGCCGCCCGGGTTTCCTGGTGATCTAGACCACTTCGAGGGGCCCTTCCGGCCTGCTTCCGCGGCGATATCGCTGCCCGCGCGAGGACGAGCCCGAACTAATCAGGTGCCCGAGTTGCCCGAGTCTGCGCGGGTTTCACGCGGAGATGCGCGGGACACCGAAGCAAACACCGCTGAAGTTACAACCATGTAGTTCGTCAAGCCGACACGCCGTGTGACTAGAGTTTCTTTTGGGAAAGGTGTTCCCCCTGTGACTGGTGAGCACTAACGTGCTCCCGTCGGCGCTGATCGGGCGGCTCCGATGCTCGCCGGCAGCTGACTTGGGAGGGTCAGCGCCGGTCGGGAAATCACTGCCGGACAAGCGGTCCGCGAGCCCACGGGGATGGGGCTCGCGGGCCCACCGGCTCCAGACACCGACCAACCGTGAGGGAACGAGATGACCGCCGCCCGGGCGCAGCGCAACGAGCAGGACGCCGAGTCGCGTCCCGCAGTGCGCTCCGGGCGCAGCCGTCTCGCGAAGCGGCCCGCCCTGCGCCTGACCCTCTCCGGTCTTCTCGTGGGCACGCTGGTCGCAGTCACCGTCCCGGCCGCCGTGGCCGACAAGTCCGACCGGGCCTTCCCGAGCCGAGACGAGGTCGCTGCCGCCGAGGAGCGGGTTGCCGCGACCGCGCAGAGCGTCGGTGCCATCAAGGCCGAGCTGCTGCTGGCCAACAACCGGCACGAGCAGGCTGCCGTCGAGGCCGAGATCGCCTCGGAGGCCTACAACGGCGCGATGTGGCGGCTCGAGACGGCACGACAGGAGCTCGCCGATGCGAGGCGCGAGGCAGCCGCTGCGCGCCGTACCGTCGAGGAGCAGCGTCGCGCGATCGGCGCGCTCGTCGCGGCGTCGTACCAGCAGGGCGGCGACCTGACCGCGCTCAACGCACTCCTCGGAGCGGACGGCCCGGAGGGCGTGCTCGACCACTACGTGACGTTCCAGTCGGCGTCGGGCTCGCTGCAGGCCGACTACGACCGGTTCGCCGCCTCGGAGTCCCTCGCGCGCGTCTTCGAGGAGCGCACCGAGGAGGCCGAGACCAAGGCCGAGAAGCTCGCGGCCGAGGCCGAGCAGGCCAAGCGGCAGGCCGAGCAGGCCGCCGCGGCCGCCCAGGCCACCGCCGACCAGATCGCC
>JBMOMG010000015.1:0-4583 GCA_049323155.1 Actinomycetota bacterium
AAGGCACCGGCCGCGGGCGCCAACCCGTTCGGCCTGCCCAACGGCGCGCCGGAGCTGAACCCCGACGACTTCCAGCTGCCCTCGGACTTCGAGAAGTACCTCCCCAAGCAGTGACCCCTCCCGTGCTGTAACGCGGGGTTACGGACGCTCCACACGCGGCACACCGCCGGGGATGTGTCCACAGCGCTGTGGGAGAGCCGGTAGCGTCGGGCGCCATGAGCGCACTGATGTTCCGCGGACCGGTCCTGCCCGACGGCGAGCCCCGTGACCTGTACGTCGTCGACGGCCGGGTCACCTACGAGAAGCAGGCCTCGGCCGAGCTCGTCGCCGAGGGTTGGATCGTGCCGGGCCTCGTCGACGCGCACTGCCACGTCGGGCTCGACGCGCACGGCGCCGTGCCCGAGGACGTGCAGGAGGAGCAGATCCTGGCCGACCGCACCGCCGGCACGCTGCTGATCCGCGACTGCGGCTCCGCGGCGGACACCTCGTGGATCCACGACCGCGACGACCTGCCGCGGCTGATCCGCGCCGGCCGGCACCTGGCACGCACCAAGCGCTACATCCGCAACTTCGCGCACGAGATCGAGCCCGAGCAGCTGCCCGACTACGTCGCGCAGGAGGCCCAGCGCGGTGACGGCTGGGTCAAGCTGGTCGGGGACTGGATCGAGCGCGAGGCCGGCGACCTGACCCCGTCGTGGCCGCGGGATGCCGTGGAGCAGGCGATCAAGGTCGCCCACGACCACGGGGCACGGGTCACCGCCCACGTCTTCGGCGAGCACGCGCTTCCCGACCTGATCGAGTCCGGCATCGACTGCATCGAGCACGGCACCGGCCTCGACACCGGCCTGATCGACCAGATGGTCGCGAACGGCGTCGCGCTGGTCCCGACGGTCAAGCAGCTGGACAACTTCCCCAACTACGCCTCGGCGGGGGAGGAGAAGTTCCCGAAGTACGCCGAGCACATGCGCTCCCTGTACGCCCGTCGGCGGGAGACGATCGGCGCCGCCCACGAGGCCGGTGTGGCGATCTACGCCGGCACCGACGCCGGCGGTGTGCTGCCGCACGGTCTGATCGGCGACGAGGTGATCGAGCTCGCGACCTACGGGCTGTCCAACGCCGAGGCCCTCGGTGCCGCGTGCTGGCGGGCCCGTGAGTGGCTCGGTCTCGACGGCACGCTGGCAGAGGGTACGGCGGCCGACTTCGTGGTCTTCGCGCGCAGTCCCCTGGAGGACCTCGGGGTGCTCAAGGAACCGGCACGGATCGTGCTCCGGGGCAGGGTGGTCGGCTAGCCGCAGAGGCGGCCTCCGCCTGCACCCGGACCGGGGTCGGGCTCAGGGCAGCAGGCCGCCGCCCGACGTCCCGGGCAGCTCCGTGGGAAGAACGCTGGGGAGAGCGCTCGGCAGCGCGTCGAGACCCGGCACGAGCCCGGTGACCTCCTCGAGCAGACCGCCGGACGACTCGTCGTCCGGCGTCTCGCCGCCGCTGGGCGTCGGCTCCTCCGACGGCGCCGGCTGCTGCTCGTCCTGCTGTCCCGAACCCTGGGGCGTGCTCGAGGACCCACCCGACGAGCCGCTCGTGCTGGGGGACGGGCTCGACGAGGAGGTCCCGTCGCCACCGGAGGTCGCCTCGCCCGTGGGTGCGGCCGCCGAGCCGGCGCTGGTGCCCGAGGTGGCGGTCGAGCTGCTGTCGGTGGGGACGTCGGCGCGGTGCCGGGGCTGGTAGTCGGTGGAGGGACCCGGCGCCGGACGCGCCGCGTCGCTGTTCGCGGAGAGCAGGGCGAGCCGCGTCGGGGAAGGCTGGGGCTGTGACACCGCCGTCCCGGTCGGTCCGGTCGCCGTCTGCGCACCGTGCTCGGGAGTGGCCTCCGCGTCACCGTCGCCGCCGATTCCCGCGAAGGCGACCCCGCCCGCGATCACCGCCGTCACGGCGAGTCCCGCCGAGCCCCGGCGTACCTGGGGTGACGGCAGCGCGGTGAAGGCGCGCAGCGCGGCCGGAGGGCGGCGGGGAGCTGCATGACGGGGTGCTGCATGACGGGGGGAGTAGGACACCGAGATCTCCTGGGCGGTCGCGGACTGAACCGGGTGCCATCCTGCCCGGCTCTGCGCAGTTCAACCGTGATGGGGCTCACACGGTCACGCTCGGTCGCCGCGCTGTCCCCGCCCCGGGCGACATCCGGCCGGCACCGGACAGCCCCCGAGATTTCCACCGCCGGGGTCGGTGTAGCGCCGGGGGCTGCGGGTAACCGGGCGGAACAGGCCGACGCACACTCTCCCAGGGAGGCCGACATGAGCCCCGACAAGCCCACCGAGTCCATCAAGAAGGCAGCCGGCAAGGCCGCCCAGAAGCTCTCCGAGATGCTCGAGCCGAAGGTCCCGGGGGTCCCGGGCAGCGAACCGTCTTCGCTCCGGGAGCCCACCGACCCGCGCGACCCCCTGCCGCCCAAGCCCGACCAGACCGGGCCGGCGACGGTCACCCCGACCGGCGCCGAGACCGGCGCCCCCAGGACCGCCAAGGCGCAGCAGGGTGCCTACCAGACGACCGCCCAGGGGGTGCGCGTCCACGACACCGACCACTCGCTGAAGGCCGGCGAACGCGGTCCGACGCTGCTGCAGGACCACCACCTGCGCGAGAAGGTCATGCACTTCGACCACGAGCGGATCCCCGAGCGGGTGGTCCACGCCCGCGGCGCCGGGGCGCACGGCGTCTTCGTCGGCTACGGCAACGCAGCGAACGTCACCAAGGCGGCCTTCCTCGGCAAGGACGTGGAGACGCCGGTCTTCGTGCGGTTCTCCACGGTCCTCGGTTCTCGTGGTTCGGCGGACACGGTGCGCGACACCCGCGGTTTCGCGACGAAGTTCTACACCAGCGAGGGCAACTTCGACCTCGTCGGCAACAACATGCCGGTGTTCTTCATCCAGGACGGGATCAAGTTCCCCGACATCATCCACGCCGGGAAGCCGCACCCGGACCGGGAGATCCCGCAGGCGCAGAGCGCGCACGACACCTTCTGGGACTTCGTCTCGCTGCACACCGAGGCGCAGCACCACACGATCTGGAACATGTCCGACCGTGGCATCCCGCGCTCCTACCGGATGATGGAGGGCTTCGGCGTCCACACCTTCCGGCTGGTGAACGCCGAGGGGGAGACCTCGCTGGTCAAGTTCCACTGGAAGCCCAAGCTCGGCGTGCACTCCCTGACCTGGGAGGAGGCGCAGATGATCGGCGGGATCGACCCGGACTTCCACCGCCGTGACCTCTTCGACGCGATCGAGGCCGGCGCGTACCCCGAGTGGGAGCTCGGCATCCAGGTCTTCCCCGACACCCCTGAGCAGATGTTCGAGGGGATCGACCTGCTCGACCCGACCAAGATCGTCCCCGAGGAGCTCGCACCGGTGCAGCCGATCGGGAAGATGACCCTCAACGCCAACACCACGAACTTCTTCGCCGAGACCGAACAGGTCGCGTTCCACGTCGGCCACCTCGTCCCGGGCATCGACGTCACCGACGACCCGCTGCTGCACGCGCGGCTGTTCTCCTACCTGGACACGCAGCTGACGCGGCTCGGTGGTCCCAACTTCGCCCAGATCCCGATCAACCGGCCGCACGTCCCGGTCAACGACATGCACCGCGACGGCTTCCACCAGCACGCCGTGCACGGCGGAGCGGCGCCCTACAAGCCGAACAGCCTCGACGGCGGCAATCCGTTCGCCGCCGACGAGGCGACCGGTGCCTACGTCGAGGTGCCCCGGACGGTCGAGGCCGGTCCGAAGGTACGGCGGGCACCGGCTTCCTTCGACGACCACTTCAGCCAGGTCCGGCTGTTCTGGAAGAGCCTCACGCCGGTCGAGCAGGACCACGTGATCCGGGCCTACACCTTCGAGCTCGGCAAGTGCTACGAGCAGGCGGTCAAGGAGCGGCAGCTGCAGTGCCTGGCGAACGTGGACGCGCAGCTGTGCAGCGCGGTCGCCGAGGGTCTCGGCCTGCCGGCCCCCGAGCCGACGCTCTCTCCGGCCGAGCCCGAGCCGAGCCCCGCACTGTCCCAGCTCGGCCACACCTGGCCGACAGACGGACGGATGGTCGCCGTGGCCGTCGACGACACCAGCGACCTCGACCAGGTCTCCGCGGTCCGTGACGCGCTCGTGGGGGCGGGGCTGCTGCCGCTGGTGCTCGCGCCGAAGGGCGGCACTCTGGCCGACGGCACGCCGGTGCAGCGCACGTTGGTCACCGCCCGGTCCGTGGAGTTCGACGCGGTCGTGCTCACCGGTGCGATGGCCCCCCAGCCGGACGCGGTCCCGTCCCGGGACGCCAAGGCAGGCGCGGAGAGCGGCGGCATCGACCCTCGTGTCCGGCTGCTCCTCGACGAGTCCTTCCGGCACGCCAAGGCGATCGCCGCCACCGGACCCGGGGTGGCCGCCCTGGAGGCCGCGGGGCTCTCCGCCGCCGACGCCGGCGTGGTCACCGTCGACACGGCAGCCGACCTCGCGTCGTCGGTGGTCGAGCTGCTCGGCAGCCACCGGGCATGGGAGCGGTTCCCGGCTGCAGCAGCGGGCTGACCGCCGTACGTAGGAACCCTCGATCCTCCG
>JBMOMG010000016.1:0-4473 GCA_049323155.1 Actinomycetota bacterium
CGACGACGTCGTCGACCTCGCCCTCGCCGGCGTAGCCCCACTGCACGATGCGCGTGCCGGCGTCGACCAGCCGGCGCAGGATCGCCTTCTCCCGAACGATCTCGGCGTAGTAGCCCGCGTTGGCCGCGATCGGCACGCTCGCCGACAGGGTGTGGAGGTACGGCGCCCCGCCGATCCGGCCGAGCTCACCACGACGCTGGAGCTCGGCGGCCACGGTGACCGGGTCGGCGGGTTCACCGCGGCCGTAGAGGTCGACGATGGCGTCGTAGATGGTCTCGTGCGCCGGGCGGTAGAAGTCGGTGCCGCGCACCGACTCGATCACGTCGGCGATGGCGTCCTTCGACAGCAGCATCGACCCGAGCACGCTCTGCTCGGCGGCGTTGTCCTGGGGAGGCGTCCGATCGCCGCCACCACCGCCGCCCCCGTAGTCACCGACGTCGGACGGGATGGTCCACCCACCGTCGATCGCCTGTCCCGGACCGCTCGGGAACTCTGCAATGCTCACCGGTGCCTCTCCTCGAACCGTCGTCCATCGACCCCACCGCGACCGTACGAGGGAGCACCCCCCAAAGCCAGGTCGGACGACACCGCGAGGGCGGGACGACCGCTGGCTCCACGCCCGCGCGACGCCTGACGGTACGCTGCTCGGCCACCCCGATGACACTCGGTTGTCCACAGGTCTTGGGGATAACCGGAGGTTCTGTGTGGAACGCGCCGACGATCGTGTGCACAGTTTGTTGAACAGGCTGTGGATACCGCCGGGATGTGAGCGGCCACATGGCCTCTGACCTGCGGAAACGTGCTCCACCACCTGTGGGTGGAAGAAACCTCGCAATCTTCTGGTTCACCCGGAAGTCACCGAAACGGCGCCTCGTCTTCTTGTCGACAATTGGACGCGCAAGTTGGATTCCCACAGGGAAGGGCTAGTTACACACAGCTAGTCCGGACGTAGTCCTGTAATGGCCAGGTAACGTGGCACTGGTTACGTCGATATCCTGGTGCGGATGCCCTCCACGACCCGCCGCGCCGTCCACAGGGACCATGACCGCCAGATCCTCCGCCTTGCCGGGCCGGCGTTCCTCGCCCTGGTCTCCGAGCCGCTGTTCCTGCTCGCCGACGCGGCGATCGTCGGTCACCTGGGCACCGATCAGCTCGCCGGGCTCGGCATCGCCGGCGCCGTCGTCCAGACCGCGGTCGGCCTGTGCATCTTCCTGGCCTACGGCACCACCGCCTCCGTGGCACGCCGCGTGGGTGCGGGCGACCTACGCGGTGCCCTCGCCCAGGGCATCGACGGGGTCTGGCTGGCCGTGCTGATCGGCGTCCTCACCACGGCGCTCGGCCTGCCCCTCACCCGGCCCCTGGTGGGTGCGTTCGACATGGATCCGGGTCCGACCGAGCACGCGGTCAGCTATCTCGGCTGGGCGTGGCTGGGGGTGACCCCGTTGCTCGTCGTACTCGCCGCGACCGGTGTGCTCCGCGGGCTGCAGGACACGCGCACCCCGCTCTACGTCGCAGTCGGCGGCAACCTGCTCAACATCGTCTTGAACGTGCTCCTGGTCTACGGCCTGGAGCTGGGCATCGCCGGGGCTGCCATCGGCACCGTCCTCGCCCAGACCGCGATGGCCGTCGCCCTGCTGGTCGTCGTCGTGCGCGGCGCGCGCGCCCACGGCTCCTCGCTGAGCCCCGACCTCCCCGGCGGCCGGGCCCCCCCCCGCGCCGGGGTCGCGCTCGTGGTGCGCACCCTCACCCTGCGCGCGTCGCTGCTGGTGATGACCTACTCCGCGGCCACGCTGGGCGCCGTGGCCACCGCGACCCAGCAGCTCGCGATGACGCTGTGGACGTTCCTCGCGTTCGCGCTCGACGCCATCGCGATCGCCGCCCAGGCGATCACCGGGCACACGCTCGGCACCGGTGACCGGGCGGCCACCAGGGCGGCCGCCCGGCGGATGGTCCAGTGGGGTCTCGCCTCGGGAGTGGTCACCGGGTTGGCGCTGGCACTGGCGGCGCCGCTGCTCGGCCCGCTGTTCACCGCCGACGAGGCCGTGCACCGGATGCTGTGGCCGGTGCTGCTCGTCGCCGCGGCGTTCCAGCCCGTGGCGGGCGTGGTGTTCGTCCTCGACGGCGTGCTGATCGGCGCCGGCGACGGCCGGTACCTCGCCTGGGGCGGCGTGGTCGTCCTCGCCCTCTTCGCGCCGGCCGCACTGCTCTCCACCGTGCTGGACGGGTCGGCCGGCCTGGTCGCCCTGTGGGTGGTGTTCGGTGCCCTGTTCATGGGCACCCGGGCCGTCGTACTGCTGCACCGCGCCCGGGGCACCGCCTGGATGACCACCGGGGTCCCGGCGCGGCGCTGACTGGCTACAGTGCCGCCCATGCCCGCCCTCGCACCCGTCCCGTGCGCTCGATGACCCCGCTGCAGTGGGTGGCGATGGGCCTCGTGCTCACCCTCGTCGACGCCGACATCGGCGGGTACGACGCCGTGCCCGACGTGCTGGGCTGGGTGATGGTCGTGCCGGCGCTGCTCCGGCTGCGCGACGTCCTGGCCACCACCACGCTCGTGGGCCTGGCCGTGCTCGCGGGGATGGCCTCCTTGACGACGCTGCGGCCCGACCTGATCGAGGACCTCCCCGAGAGCACCGGCTGGCTGCTGAGCCTGCCGCAGTTCGCCTTCTCGCTGCTGCTCAGCGTCGAGCTGGGCCGTGCGGTCCCCCGGCTGGCGCGCCGGTTCGGGGTGCTCGCCTGGACGTTCGGCGTCGCCGCGGTCGGCCCGGTGCTGCTGTACGGCGGTGGGGTCGACGTGCTGCTCGTGCCACTGGCCGTGCTCACGGTGCTGGCCAACGTCTACCTGGTCTACCTGCTGTTCCGGGTCGCCCGTGTCGGACTCGGGACCAACGTCCCGCCCTCCGGCTAGACCGAACGGGCTAGCTTGATGGCCCGATTTGTCCAGATTTCGGGGGACTGGAAGGTAAAGTCGCTTAGCGTGATCTCTCACACATCTCTGGGGAGGGACACACATGGGTATCAGTGCACCCACGCACGCCCGCACAGCGCTCCGCGGTCGGATGCGCAGGCGCCTGGCCGCCGGCCTGACCACCACGCTCGGACTGGCTCTGGCCGTGTCCGGCCTGACCGTCGCCCCCGCGCAGGCGGGGCTACTCGACGACCCGCTCGGTGAAACCCCGCTGAGCCCGGTCACCACGCCGATCGTCGACCTGCTCGACCCGTTCACCGAGGTCCTCGAGCCGGTCACCGACCCGATCCTCGACCCCGTCACCGGCGTGATCACCGACGGCCCGGGGGGTGACCTCGTCGCCACGCTCGACCCGGTGACCGGTCTGCTCACCGGCCCGACCGGTGACATCCTCGGCATCCTGGACCCGGTCACGGAGCAGATCCTGCAGGCGCCGGTGCCGCAGATCGCACCCGGAGGGGCCGGAAGCATCGAGTTTCTCGGGGCGACCGTGTGTTCCTCCACCGGCGCCGGAGCCGTGTGCGACGCGCTCCCGCTCGACCAGCTCGGCCCGCTCGCCGGCGTCGCCTCGCTGGTGCTCACCGCGGTGCCCGCGCCCGGCTCAGGCAGCATCCCGGAGTGGGACCCCGCGACCTGCCCGGACGCCATCGGCGCGCTGTGCACCCTGCCCGTCGACGACCTGCTCGGGGACACCCCGCTGGCCCCGATCGTCGGCTTCCTGCCCGGCATGGGCGGTGGGGCGGACGCGCCCGACACCACGATCACCAGCGCCGCCCCGGGCCCCCGGGCCACCTCGCACACCTTCCGGTTCGCCGCCAAACCGGCCGGCGACGACATCAGCTTCGAGTGCGCCCTGAAGGTCACCTTCCGCGGCACGGCGCCGCAGGGCGCCGACCAGGGACACGACTGGCAGGCATGCGGCACGAGCGGCTCGGCGAGCTACCCGGGTGTCGGCAAGAAGCTGGCGAACGGCGACTACGTGTTCGCCGTACGCGCGGTCAAGGGCAGCGGTGACGCGGCCGCGGTGGACGAGACCCCGGCCACCCAGAGCTTCCGGATCTCGGTGCCGCCGCAGGTGCCCGACACGGTGATCACCGCCGGTCCCCGGTCGGGCGCCTGGGCACTCGGCCCGCAGGTGACGTACAGGTTCCGCAGCACCGTCGAGGGCAGCCAGTTCGACTGCACCTTCAACGGGCGGATGCAGGGCACGGCGTGCGACAACGGCGCGTTCACCGTGCGGCGTCCCGGCAAGGGTACGCACACCTTCCAGGTCGAGGCGACCGCGAACGGCACCCGCGACCTGAGCGCCGCCCGCCGCGTCTTCCACGTGCCCTTCGACGACAAGCAGCTCCTGCGGGTCAAGAAGTGGGCGCAGAAGACCCAGAAGGGCCACTTCCGCAACACCTTCAGCCTCACCCGCGTGAAGGGTGCCGCCCTGGTCACCCAGGCGCCGCAGCGCTTCAGGCGCATCGTGCTGGTCGCCGACAAGGGCCGCGGCCACGGCA
>JBMOMG010000017.1:0-4439 GCA_049323155.1 Actinomycetota bacterium
CGTATGCCGAGGGGACTGCTACCGAGGTGCGCTGGGCCCGCGAGGTCAGCTATCGGATTGCCGGCGAGCAGGTGGCCCGGTTCGCGGCCGACCTCGCCGACCGCCGGAGCACCTGGGACGGCTGCCCCAGAGCCTCGTCGACCTACGAAGGCCGCGACTGCCCGGTCTCGCCGCTCCGGACGATCAGGCTCCTGGTCCGAGACGGCGGCGAGGTCACCTTCGACTCCGAGCCGCCTCGCATCGTCGGGTGCAGCCGCTACCAGGACGCGGCCGCGAGGTCCGCGGAGACGATCTGGATCCGACCCGACGAGACGCACCGCGACTGCTTCTCCGACTTCGCGGTCGCGCTGTCGCTCGACGGTTCAGGCAGGGTCGCAGCCGTCGACCTGACGCTCTCGGGGCCCTGACCGGACGGGCACCGCGTCGGTCGGGGAGCCGTCGGCAGGTCCACGCTGACCGGGACCCGCGGCGAGCTCAGGCGCCGGTGAACCGGGGCGGGCGCTTCTCCTGCGCCGCCCGGATCCCCTCCTGCAGGTCGGCGGTGGCCAGCGTGATCGGCTGGGCCAGCGCCTCCCACTGCAGCGCGGTCTCGAAGTCGGCGTGGCCGCCGCCGCGCAGGGCCAGCGTGGTGTAGCGGCTCGGGATCGGGGCGCTGGCCGCGATGCCGGCCGCGACCTCGAGCGTCTCCGCGAGCAAGGTGTCGTCGGGCAGCACCCGCGACACCATCCCCAGCCGGAGCGACTCCTCCGCGTCGACGACCCGGCCGGTCAGCAGCAGGTCGCGGGCCGCGGCGTCCCCGACGACGTTGGGCAGCAGGTAGGTCGCAGCCATCCCCGGGTGCATGCCCAGCTTCACGAACGGCGCACCCAGCTTCGCCCGGGCTCCGGCGTAGCGGATGTCGCAGGCCAGCGCCACGCACAGCCCCGCGCCGATCGCCGGGCCGTTGACCGCGGCGATCGTCGGCACCTCGAGCCGGCGGATCGACAGCCACGCGCGGTAGAACGCGATCATCCGGGTGCGCAGCTGGTCCACCGTGGCGTCGGGCTCACTCGCGATCCAGCTCGTGTTGCCGCCGGAGCAGAACGCCGACCCGGCGCCGGTGACCACCACCGCGCGCACCGACCGGTCCCCGGCCAGGTCCTCGACCGTCGCAGCCCAGGAGGCGGTCATCTCGTCCGACATCGCGTTGCGCTGGTCGGGGTTGTCGAGGGTGAGCAGGACGACGCCGTCGGAGGGTCGTTCGACGCGCAGGTGGGGGGTGTTCGGCATGCGGCGCAGACTACCCAAGCCGGCACCTGCGGCCCGGCGTACCCGTCCGGCGAGACCCGCCGACGCGACCGACGCCGACACCGCGGCCCGCCGCTCGCGGCACGCAGCGTCCGAAAACATGCAAAGCGGGCATTTCCGGCATCCCTTCGCCGCGGACACGCGCAACCACGGGCTCTCCTGCATACATCGCGCCCCGCGCTGTCGTAGGGTGCGAGACGGTTGCCGACGAATCGGCGCCCCGGCGGGTCCGCGCGAGCCACCGCCGCGACGACCAGATCGACCACAGCAAGGAGGCCGTCATGGCGGAGACCTGGAGCGGCGAGTTCTACTGCGTGAAGTGCAAGGAGAAGCGCGAGGCCGAGGGCGAGGTCAAGGTCAACGACAAGGGCACGCGGATGGCCAAGGCCGTCTGCCCGGTCTGCGGCACGAACCTCAACCGCATCCTCGGCAAGGCCTGAGCCGAGCCCACTCGACCGACGTCGACGGCGGGACCCGCACGGGCCCGCCGTCGCTGCGTCTGCGGTCCCTGACCGTTGCGCACGCCGGGGGCTGTGGACGGCCGCCGACGTCCCCGCCCGGTCTGCGGCACCCTCGGTGGGGTGCCTACCCACTCCCCCCGTCCTGCCGCCGGCGCCGTGACGACCGGCCACCTCACGTTCCGCCCCGGCGTGCACGTGCTGCGCCGTGACGCCACCTCCCTGCAGGTCGGCCTCGACCCCGCACGAGCCGTGGTCCTCCCCGACACCCCGGCGACCCGGGAGCTGCTCGACGCGCTGCGCAGCCCGGCCCCGACGGCCGACCCGAGGTCGTCCGACCCCGGCACCCTCGACCTGCTCTCACGCAGCGGGCTGCTCGTCGACACCGACCGGCTGCTCCCGCTGATGCCCCTCCGCGACGCGGCCGGGTCCGGGGCGCCGTCGCGCACCGGTGTCGCCGCTGTGGCCGCCGAGGCCGGCGACGAGACGGCCACGCTGCTGGCCCGGCGGGCGGCCTGCCGGGTCCAGGTCATGCTCTCCGGCGGTTGCGAGGTCGGGACCGTCGGCGAGTCGGTGACCGAGCTGCTGCGCCTGGCCGGCGTGCCGTACGACATGCGAGCCGCCGGCCCCGGTCGCGGCAACGAGGATCGGGAGGTCGTCGCCGACGACACGGTCGGCCTGCTGGTCGCGGTCGGCGAACCCGACCGGGACCAGCTGGACCCGTGGCTGCGGGCAGGCACCCCGCACCTGCTGCTGCGGCTCGTCGAGGGCCACGCCGTGGTCGGACCGTTCGTCGCGCCCGGCACCACGGCGTGCCTGCGCTGCATCGACGCGCACCACACCGACACCGACCCCGCCTGGCCGCTGCTGGTGAAGCAGTACGCCGCCGCGGTCGTCCGGCCGCGCGACGACACGCTCCCCGAGCCGGCGGATCCCGCCCTGGCCACCCTCGCGGCGGCCTGGGCGGCCCGGGAGCTGGTCTCCCACGCCGAGGGCCGGACCCCGGCGACGTCCTCGACGACCGTGCGCCTCGACCCCCACCTCACCTGCCTGGAGACCGACTGCTGGCCGCGGCATCCCGCCTGCGGCTGCGGGTGGGCCTGAGCGGCGCGACGCGGGCTTGGCGTCGTACGCGACAATGGGGACATGACCGAGCTCCCCCGCAAGGCCGCCGCGCGCACGGCCCGTCTGGCCGCACTGCCGCTCGGGTTCGCCGGCCGCACCGCGATGGGGGTCGGCAAGCGGCTGGGCGGCGCACCCGCCGAGGCCGTGATGAGCGACGTCCAGCAGCGCACCGCCGAGCAGCTGTTCCGCACGCTCGGCGACCTCAAGGGCGGGGCGATGAAGGTCGGCCAGGCCCTGTCCATCCTCGAGTCCGCGCTCCCCGAGGACCTCGCCGCGCCGTACCGCGCCCACCTCACCCGGCTGCAGGACTCCGCGCCGCCGATGGCCGCCGCCACCGTGCACCAGGTGCTCGCCAAGGAGCTCGGGGCGTCCTGGCGCAAGAAGCTCGTCGAGTTCGACGACAACCCGGCCGCCGCCGCCTCCATCGGGCAGGTGCACCGCGGCCGGTGGCACGACGGCCGCGAGGTCGCCGTGAAGGTGCAGTACCCGGGCGCCGAGGAGGCGCTGACCTCCGACCTCCGGCAGCTCGGCCGACTGGCCCGGACGTTCGGGTCGGTGGTCCCCGGGATCGACATCAGGCCGCTGGTCGAGGAGCTGCAGTCCCGGGTCGCCGAGGAGCTCGACTACGAGCTCGAGGCCGACGCCCAGCACCGGTTCGCCGTGGAGTTCGCCGGCGACCCGCACTTCTTCATCCCCGACGTCGTCGCCGGGAGCAGCCGGGTGCTGGTCAGCGAGTGGCTGGAGAGCCCGGCCTCGCTGGCCAGGATGGTCGCCGAGGGCACGCAGGAGGAGCGCGACCACTACGGCGAGCTGTACGTCCGGTTCCTGTTCTCCGGCCCGGCACGCACCGGGATGCTGCACGCCGACCCGCACCCCGGCAACTTCCGGGTCCTTCCAGCCGAGGACGGTGGCCTCGGCCGACTGGGCGTCCTCGACTTCGGCGCGGTCGCCCGGCTCCCCGAGAAGGGCTTGCCCCTGGCGATCGGCACCCTGATGCGGATCGCGCTGCAGGACGACTACGCGCGCGTCGTGGAGCAGCTGCGCGAGGAGGGTTTCATCAAGCCCAGGATCATCGTCGACCCCGACGAGCTCCGCGACTTCCTCGCCCCGTTCATCGAGCCGGCGCGCCACGAGACGTTCCGGTTCTCCCGGGAGTGGATGCGTGAGCAGTTCACCCGGCTGAACAACCCCCGTGAACCCGGCTACACGCTCAGCCTGAAGCTGAACCTGCCGCCGTCGTACCTGCTCATCCACCGGGTGTGGCTCGGCGGGGTGGGCGTGATGTGCCAGCTCGAGGCCGAGGCGCCGTTCCGGCGGCTGCTCGAGGAGTCCCTGCCCGGCTTCGCCGAACCGGCCTGAGCCCGGAGGCCGGCTACCACCACTCGCTGTCGAGCTTGCCCTCGATCGCGCGCAGGTTCTCCCGCGAGCAGGACTCGCAGAAGTACTTCCAGCGACCGTGCTCGAGCGCACTGGTCCAGGTCAGCGGCGGGTGGTCCTGTGGCACGGTGGTGCCGCAAAGGTCGCAGGTGGCGGGCACGGTCACACCCTACGCACACGGCCGGGCCCCCG
>JBMOMG010000018.1:0-4433 GCA_049323155.1 Actinomycetota bacterium
CACGCGTTGTGCCGCGTGGTCAGCGTCCATAACCCCGCGTTACTTGGGGTTAGCCGTAGCGCTTGACGAAGTTGGCCAGGATCCGCGGGGGAGCGGTGACGTGGGTGCGCTCGAGTCGGGCCACCAGCAGGTCGAGCTCGTGCGGTGGGAAGTAGCCGGCGTCCTGGTAGACGTGGACCCGCGTGATGATCCCGGCCTTGTCGAGCTCGGGGTGGAACTGCGTCGCGTAGAGGTTCTCCCGGACCCGGAACATCTGGACCGGGCAGGTCGCGGAGCCGGCGAGCAGGGTCGCGCTGGCCGGGAGGACGCGGCAGGCCTCCTTGTGCCCGACATAGGCGTCGAACTGCGCCGGCATGCCCTCGAGCAGCGGGTCGGCGCGGCCCTCGTCGGTCAGGGTCACGACGACCGCGCCGATCGGTTCGGCGTACGTCCGGTCGATCAACCCGCCCTGGTGTACGCCGAGCGTGCCGACGCCGTAGCAGGCGCCCAGGAACGGGAAGTCGCGCGCGACGACCTCGTCGAGCAGCCGGCCGACCTCCCGCTCGACCCGGTGCTGCACGTCGGACTTCGCGTCTTCCGGGTCGCTGGAGTTGAACGGTCCACCGCCGAGCAGGACGCCCGCGTAGTCGTCGAGGTCGATGTGGGGGAGTGGGCCGGCCTCCATCCGGATCCGGTGCAACCGCTCGGGGGGCAACCGCATCTCGCGCAGGAACGCGGCGTACTCCTCGTCGGCCGCGACGTCGTCGGCGCGCGAGGACAGCAGCAGGAACGGCTTGGCCACGACCCCGCCGCTCAGAGCACCTTGGACAGGAAGCCCTGCGTGCGCTCGTGGCGGGGGTTCGCGAGCACCTCGGCCGGGTCGCCCTCCTCGACGATCACCCCGTCGTCCATGAACACCAGCTTGTCGCCGACCTCGCGGGCGAAGCCCATCTCGTGGGTGACGACCATCATCGTCATCCCCTCGTGGGCGAGGTCCTTCATCACGGCGAGCACGTCGCCGACGAGCTCGGGGTCGAGCGCGCTGGTGGGCTCGTCGAACAGCATCATGTCGGGGTCCATCGACAGCGCCCGGGCGATCGCCACCCGCTGCTGCTGGCCACCGGACAGGTGCGCGGGGAAGGCGTGCTCCTTCTCGAGGAGTCCCACCTTCTCCAGGTTCTTGCGGGCGATCTCGACGGCCTCGTCCTTGCTGCGCTTGCGGACCCGTCGCTGCGCGAGGGTGAGGTTGCGCAGGACGTCGAGGTGCGGGAACAGGTTGAACGACTGGAACACCATGCCGATCCGGGACCGCACCTCGTCGATGTTGACCTCGGGGTCGGTGATGTCGATGCCCTCGACCACGATGCGTCCCGATGTCGGTGCCTCCAGCAGGTTCACGCACCGCAGCAGGGTGGACTTCCCGGAGCCGGACGGGCCGATCACGCAGACCACCTCGCCGTGGTCGACGTGGAAGTCGATGCCCTTGAGCACCTCGTTGTCACCGAAGTACTTGTGCAGGTCCTGTACGTCGATCGCCGCTGTCACCGTGCTCACCTGGCCTTCTGGGTACGACGCTCGAGCCGGGCGACGAGCCGGGTCAACGGAAGGGTGACCGCGAGATACATCAGCGCGGCGATGGTCAGCGGCGTGGAGTTCGTGGTCGCGGAGACCGAGTCCCGGGCGAAGGTGGTGAGCTCCCGATCCTGCAGGGCCATGCCGGCGATGAAGAGCAGCGAGGTGTCCTTGATCAAGATGACCAGCTCGTTGGTCAACGGGGGGATGACGATCCGCACGGCCTGGGGGAGCACGACGGAGACCATCGTCCAGGATCCCGGCATCCCGAGGGACCTCGCCGCCTCGAGCTGGCCCTTCGGGACAGCCTGGATCCCTGCCCGGAACGTCTCGGCGATGTAGGCCGCCGAGACCACGATCAGCGCCAACAGTCCTGCGCCTGCACTGCCCCCCGGCGGCCGCCACTGGAAGGCGATCGGGATCGCGAAGGCGGAGGCGAAGATGACCAGCAGCGCCGGCAGCCCGCGGAAGAACTCGATGTAGGCCGTCGCCGTCCACCGGTACGGCGCAACGGGCGACAGCTTCATCAGCGCCAGGAGCAGGCCGAGGAACAGGCCGCCGGCGAAGGCGATCGCGGTGTAGAGGATCGTGTTCTTCGCCGCCGTGACGATGACCTCGGGGAACTGGTCCTTGGCGATGTCGACGTTGAGGAACGTCCGACGGATCGCCTCCCAGTCCGCGATGAGCACCAAGGTCACGACGCCGGCGACGAACAACAGGTAGAGGGCGCCACGGCTCAGGCGTCTCTTGGTGGAGCGCTTCACCGTGGCACCTCCGGGCTGGCAGCAGTCTCAGTCACGCGTCAGGAGATCAGTCGACCTTGAAGTACTTGTCGTAGAGCTCCTGGTACTTCCCGCTGTCACGAAGCGCGGACAGCTCCTCGTTGATCGCCTCGAGCAGGGCCTCCTTGCCCTCCTCCTTGACCGCGAAGCCGTACTGCTCGTCGGTGTCGAACTCCTGGACGATCTCGAACTTGCCGCCCTCGGTGTGGTCGAGGTTGACCGGCAGGTCCTGCAGCACGGCGTCGACCGAACCGGACTGGATGGCCGGGTAGAGCTCGGCGTCACTGGGGAACGAGACCACCTCGACGCCGTCGGGGACGTTCTCCTGGGCGTAGGCCGCACCCGTGGTGCCCTGCTGGACGCCGACCTTCTTGCCGACCAGGTCGTCGATGCTGGTGACACCGGAACCCGTGGGAGCGAGCAGTGACTGCTTGGAGTCGTAGTAGGCCTCGCTGAAGTCGAGGTTCTCCTCGCGCTCCTCGGTGATGGTCATGGCGCTGGCGGCCATGTCGCACTGCCCGGCGGCGAGCACCGCGCCGCTCTGCAGGCCGTCGAACCCGACGTCTTGGACCTTCATCTCGAGGTCCAGGTTGCCGGCGATCTCGCGCACCAGGTCCATGTCGAAGCCGGTGTACTGGCCACCCTCTTCGTACTCGAACGGCTTGTAGGGGATGTCCGAGCAGACGGTCAGGGTGCCGGCCGAGATCAGGCCGAGGTCGTCGCCGCCGTCACCAGTGCTGGCGGAGTCGTTGCCGCCGCAGCCGGCCAGCACGGTGGCCAGGAGGAGCGCGCCAGAGGCGTAGATGGTCTTGAGTGCTCGAGTTCGCATGGACCGCAGACTAGTCCCCGATCCTCATGCCGGTCGCACATTGGTCCCGGGTCATCCCGCACACCCGGCACAATCCGGGCTGAACCGGGCTCCAACTCTGTCGCAAAAGTGATGCAACAACTCTTGGGAATCGGACGACCACGTTGCATCCTGTTGTGACGCATCCCGGCGGCCGGTCCCGACGCCGCCGGTAACGGGGAGATGGTCATGACTGCAACACCCTGCGCCGAGTCGCGCAGGCTGGAGGGGTTCGAGCACCAGGCGGTGTTCTACCGCGGCCTGGGCGGACTGGTCGAGGCGGTGCTCCCGTTCATCCGGGAGGGCATCGAGCGCGGTGAGCCGGTCCTCGTCGCGCTGCCGCCGGACCGGCTCGACGCCGTGGAGCAGGCCCTCGGGGCCGACGCCACGCGGGTCGACTTCGTGGACATGAGCGAGCTCGGGGCGAACCCGGCCTGCATCATCCCCGAGTGGCTGCGTTTCCTCGAGGACGTCGCGGAGGGCGGCCCGGTCCGCGGGGTGGGTGAGCCGGTGTGGTCGGGCCGGCGCGACGTCGAGGTGGAGGAGGCCGTGCTCCACGAGGCGCTGGTCAACCTGGCCTTCGACGGCGCGCATGCCTGGCACCTGCTGTGCCCCTACGACGTGGAGAACCTCCCGGCCGAGGTGCTGGAGGAGGCTGCGCGCATCCACCCCGTGGGGGACGGGCCGGTGCGGGCGCCGTACGCCGGGGCGGAGTATGCGCGCACTCGCTTCCGCGGCCAGCTCCCGCCCGCGCCGGCATCGGCGGACACCCTGCCGTTCGGGGCCGAGGACCTGGCAGGGCTGCGGAGCACGGTGCGTCGGCTCGCTGCGCAGGCCGGTGTCTCCCGGGCCGCCGCCGACGACCTCGTCCTCGCCGGCCACGAGCTCGCCACCAACAGTGTCCTCCACGGCGGGGGGCACGGGATGCTGCGTGCCTGGAGACAGCCGGACGCGTTCGTGGTCGAGGTCAGCGACGCGGGCGTGATCGACGACCCGCTGGTCGGCCGCGGGCTGCTCGACGAGTTCGCGGAGAACGGCCGGGGCATCTGGATGGCCAACCAGCTGTGCGACCTCGTGCAGGTCCGCTCGGGCGCCGACGGGACCGTCGTGCGCCTCTTCACCTGGCTCTGACCCGATCTCGCAGTTAGCCGCTGGGGCCTTGGCGCCAGGCGGCTTGGACGAGGGTGACGAGGGCTGGCAGTGGGTTCGACGTGGCGATCATCGCGATTGTCACGAGCGGAAGTGACATCAGG
>JBMOMG010000019.1:0-4425 GCA_049323155.1 Actinomycetota bacterium
CGTCCAGGCGATCTCGGGGCTGATGAGCCTCACCGGCGACCCCGACGGAGAGCCGTACCGCGCCGGGATCTCCGTGTTCGACGTGATGTCGGGGATGCAGGCCACCATCGGCATCCTCGCCGCGTTGCGGCACCGCTCGGAGTCCGGCGCCGGCCAGCACGTCGAGGTGAACCTGCTCTCGACCGCGCTCTCCGGTCTGGTCAACCAGGCCAGTGCGTACGTCGCCGGCGGCGAGGTGCCGTTCCGGATGGGCAACTCACACCCCAGCCTGTTCCCCTACGAGCCGCTGCCCACTGCCGACGGCGAGCTGATCATCACCGCGGGCAACGACGGGCAGTTCGCCAACCTGTGCAAGGTCCTCGGGGTCCCCGAGCTGGTCGACGACCCGCGGTTCGCGCGCAACCAGGACCGGACCGCCAACCGCGACCAGCTGCGGCCGCTGCTCGTGGACCGGCTCCGCACCCGAGGCCGGATGGACTGGTTCCACGAGCTCCTCGCGGCCGGCGTCGCCTGCGGTCCGATCAACACCGTCGACGAGGGCGTCGCCTTCGCCGAGGAGCTCGGCCTCGACCCGGTCGTGATGGCCGGAGAGGGGGAGGCGGCGATGCCCTCGATCCGCAACCCGATCACGTTCTCGAGGACCCCGCAGCGCTACGACCTGCCGCCACCTGCGCTCGACGAGCACGGCGAGCAGCTGCGCGCCTGGCTGGCCGAGCCCCGCAGGACCACTCGCGACACCGACCCCGACCACGTATGACACCGACCCCGACCACGTACGACACCGGAGCAACAGTTGACGCCACAGCAGTCTCCCTACCCCACCTCCCTCGGCACGTCGGACGCCGAGACGATCTCGTTGCTGGGCAAGGACCTGGCCTCCGACCTGATGGGTGAGGTGGGCTTCGGCGAGCTGGCGTTCTGGCTGGTCACCCAGCGACGCCCCACCCCGTCACAGGTGCGGGTCTTCGAGTCGGTCCTGGTGGCGCTGGCTGACCACGGCTTCACCCCCACGGCGATCGCGGCCCGGCTCACCTACCTGTCCGCGCCGGACTCCTTGCAGGGCGCGCTCGCGGCCGGTCTGCTCGGCGGCGGGTCCCGGTTCCTCGGGGTCACCGAGGACTGCGGCATGTTCCTCGCGGCGGTGCTCGAGGAGCACCGTGCCGAGCTTCCCGAGAAGCTCGACGACGATGCCGCCTGGGACCGGCTGGCCCTGACCGCCGTACGCGAGGCGAAGGCGGCCAAGCGGTTCGTGCCCGGCCTCGGCCACCCCGTGCACAAGGAGCGCGACCCGCGCACGCCGCGGCTGATGACGATCGCCGACGAGGAGGGGCTGAAGGGTCCGCACCTGCGGTTGTTCGAGGCGATCGGCAGGGTGCACGAGCAGGTGCTCGGCCGCCGGCTGCCGCTCAACGGTGCCGGCGTCTGCGGCGCGGCACTCGCCGATCTCGGACTGCCCGTGGAGCTGCTGCGCGGCTTCGCGCTGCTGGCCCGCGCGGCCGGGTTGCTCGGCCAGCTCGCCGAGGAGACCCGCCGCCCGATCGGGATGGACGTCTACCTGTCGGTCGACCGCAACGCCACGTACGTCGACCCCGAGGTCGATCCCTCCGACTCACCCCGCCAGGCCTGAACCGAGGAAGGAGCCCTCATGGCCGAGATCGTCGCCGTCATCGCGTCGACGCACCACCCCTTCTACTACCGCGCCAGCACCGCCACCGGTGAGGACCGGCCGCCGTTCGCGGACGAGTGGGTGGCCAAGATCGAGCGGTTCCGCGAGACGCTGACCCGGGCCCGGCCGGACGTGCTGGTGATGGTGGGCAGCGACCACTTCCACCAGCTCTGGCTGGACAACATGCCGCAGTTCCTGGTCGGCAAGGCGCCGATGTACGACGCCAACTGGTACAACGAGGAGCGCGAGTTCGGCCTGCCCCGGATGCTGCTCCAGGGTCAGGAGGACCTGTCGGCGCACATCCTGCGGCAAGGCCTGGACGCCGGGTTCGACCTGGCGTTCAGCAACGAGCTGCGTATCGACCACTCGATCACGTGCCCGATCATCACCCTGCGTCCCGAGGCGGACCTGCCGATCGTGCCGATCTACACCAACATCTTCGCCCCGCCGCTGCCGCAGCCGAAGCGGTTCGTCGAGCTCGGCAAGACGATCCGGGAGACGATCGAGTCCTGGCCCTCGGACCAGCGGGTCGCGGTGATCGGCACCGGCCACCTGTCGCTCGAGCTCGGCGGGCCCCGCCAGTTCGGCGAGCACGGCCCCGACCCGGAGTTCGACCGCAAGGCGGTGGACTGGATCGCCACCGGCGACCTCGAGGGCTGCCTGTCCGAGGTGACCCTCGACAGCCTGCACGCGCCGGGGAACGCCACGCACGGGTTCATGGACTTCATGCTGATGATGGGCGTGGCCGGTGAGAACGCCAAGGCCGACCACGTCGACAGCCTCGACCTGTTCCACACGATGGAGGCCTACTTCACCTGGTACCCGAATGGAGCGCCGCAGTGAGCAAGTACCTGCTGGACAAGTTCCTCTTCACCGTCGACCGCGACCCCGAGCTCGTCGAGCGCTACCGGGAGGACCCCGACGGCATGGTGGCCTGGTGGGAGGAGACCCAGGCCAACCGGGTCCTCAACTGCGTCACCGGCGAGTCGAGCACCTGGCTCCGCTTCGAGCCCGAGGAGCGCGAGGCGCTGCGCACCCACGACTACCCGAAGCTCTTCGAGCTCGGCGCGCACCCGTTCCTCACGCTGACGCTGTTCATCGCGATGTTCGAGCGTGACTACGCCGAGCCGCTCGGGTTCCAGAAGGAGTACGCCGTCCGGCTGGCGCACTTCAAGCTGCCCTACCCCGACATCGCCACCTGACATGCGCGCAGCGTTGCTCACCGGACACGGGCAGCCGCCGGTGGTCGCCGACCGGCCCGAGCCGCGGCCTGTGGACGGCTTCGCCGTGGTCCGTACGACGGCCGCGCCGATCACCCCGCTGGACGTCCTCTGCGCCACCGGCACCTCGTACTTCGGCTCGCCCGCTCTGCCCTACGTCCCCGGCGTGCAGGGAGTCGGTGTCGTGGCCTCGTCCTCGACCCACCCGGCCGGCACCCGGGTGTGGTTCCCGACGGACGCCGGGATGGCGCCCGGGGACGGCAGCATGGCCGAGGCCGTGCTCGTGCCCGAGGACGACCTCGTCGTGCTGGACGCCGACGTCGAGGACACGCTCGTGGCGGCACTCGGTCTGTCGGCCGTGGCGGCGTGGATGTCACTGACCTGGCGAGCCCAGCTGCAACCCGGCGAGCAGGTGCTCGTCCTCGGCGCCGGCGGGGTGGTGGGCCAGGTCGCCGTACAGGCCGCCCGGCTGCTCGGCGCCCGTCGCGTGGTCGGCGCCTGCCGGTCCGAGGCGGCGCAGGGCCGCGCGCGTGCCTGCGGGGCCGACGCGGTCGTGGAGCTGCGTGACGACGACACGGTCGGCGAGCTCACGAAGCGGCTCGGCGAGGCCTTCGACGGTCCGCTCGACGTGGTCGTGGACCCGCTGTGCGGGGTGCCGGCGACCGCGGCACTGGAGCTGGTCGGCGACGGCGGCCGGCTGGTCAACCTCGGCAGCTCGGCGGGCGCGACCGCGTCGTTCGGGTCGGCGACCCTGCGCAGCCGATCGGCCGCGATCCTCGGTTACACGAACAACTCGCTCACCGCCGCCCAGCGCGCACAGGCACTGACCGCGCTGCTGTCGCATGCCGCGGCCGGCGAGCTCACCGTGGACCACGAGTGCGTCGACCTCGGCGACGTGTCTGAGGCCTGGGTCCGCCAGGCCGACGGCCGCGCGGACCGGAGGATCGTGGTCCGGGTCCGGGAGTCGCCGGCCCGGACGTGACCGCGCGACCTGCTGGCGTCGGACGAGCTGGTGCTCGCACCCCGCCCGGTCGGCAGGCGGCGCGGTGAGCACCACGGCCACGACGGGTTCACGTGCGGGTTCGGCTCGGTCGCGGGATGCTGGGCGGGGGAGGGGGTGACGTTCAGCTTCGAGGTCGCCGACCAGGACGGCTTCTCGTTCCGCGCCGTCGAGGTCTGGCCCGCTGACCAGGAGCCGGTCCGTGATCGCGAGGAGGGCGGACCCTCCTCGGCCTACCACTCCACGCTCACGCTCACCTTCGACCGCGACGATGGCGACCGGTCCTGACATCGAGGGCCGCGCACCGCTGCGCCTCGCGGGTTCTGTGCAGAGGCCAGTCGCGGTGCCCGTCAGTGGCGGGGGCGTCGTCTGAACCTGGCTTCGCCGGTGGGGGTGATGGTGAGGGTGTAGTGGGGGTCGTGGGCGCGTTGGTGGTGGTAGCCGCACAGGGGCAGGGCGTTGGTGAGGTCGGTGGGTCCGCCCTGGCTCCAGGGGTCGGGGTGGTGGATCTCGCACCAGGCGAAGGGGCGTTCGCAGCC
>JBMOMG010000020.1:0-54487 GCA_049323155.1 Actinomycetota bacterium
ATCGCCGCGTGCGTCGTCACCGCCGACACCCGCGCCGACGTCAACAACCTCGTGAAGCGGATGCTCGACGTGCGCAAGGCATCGTTCCTGCCGACCGACCGCGCGGTGGCCGAGACGTCGATGGAGTACGGCGGGATCACCCCGGTCGGGCTGCCCGACGGCTGGCGGGTGCTCGTCGACGCCGCGGTCGCTGACATCGACGTCGCGATCATCGGCAGCGGGGTGCGCCGGTCGAAGCTGCTGCTCGCCGGGCGTGACCTCGCCGCGCTGCCCAGGGTCGAGGTCGTCCAGGGACTCGGCGTCTGACGTTTGCTCCGCGGCCGGACGGATACCCAGACGCCGTACCCGATCTCGGAGGTGGAGCATGAAGGCAGTGACCTGGCACGGACGACGCGACATGCGCGTCGAGGACGTCCCGGACCCGAAGATCCAGGAGGCGGACGACGCGATCATCAAGGTCACCTCGACCGGCCTCTGCGGCTCCGACCTGCACCTGTACGAGACGCTCGGCCCGTTCATGACCCCGGGCGACATCGTCGGCCACGAGCCGATGGGGGTGGTCGAGGAGGTCGGCTCCGGCGTGACGGACCTCGCGGTGGGAGACCGGGTCGTGGTGCCGTTCAACGTGTGCTGCGGCTCGTGCTGGATGTGCGACCAGCAGCTCTACAGCCAGTGCGAGACGACGCAGAACCGCGAGTACGGCACCGGCGCCTCGTTCTTCGGCTACAGCAAGCTCTACGGCCAGGTCCCCGGCGGGCAGGCGGAGTACATGCGCGTGCCGTTCGCGAACTTCCTGCCGATCAAGGTCCCCGAAGGTCCCGCCGACGAGCGGTTCCTGTTCCTCTCCGACGTGCTGCCCACCGCCTGGCAGGCCGTGGAGTACGCCGACACTCCCGAGGGCGGCACCCTGCTCGTGCTCGGTCTCGGCCCGATCGGCGACATGTCCGCCCGGATCGGGATGCACCACGGACTCCGGGTGATCGGCGTCGACCTGGTCCCCGAGCGGCTCGCCCGGGTCAAGGCGCGCGGTGCCGAGGTGATCGACATCAACGCGGTCGACGACGTCGGCGACGCGGTGCGTTCGATGACCGGCGGCCGGGGTGCCGACGCGGTGATCGACGCGGTGGGCATGGAGGCGCACGGATCGCCGGCGGCCTCGCTGATGCAGCGGATGGTCGGTTTCATGCCCAAGGCGGTGTCCGCGCCGCTGATGCAGAAGGCCGGCGTGGACCGGATGGCCGCGCTCTACACCGCGATCGACGCGGTGCGGCGTGGCGGCACGCTCTCGGTCGTCGGCGTGTACGGCGGCCAGACCGACCCGCTGCCGATGCTGACCATGTTCGACAAGCAGATCCAGCTGCGGATGGGCCAGGCCAACGTCAAGAAGTGGACGCAAGACCTGATGCCGCTGCTCACCGACGACGACCCGCTCGGGGTGGAGCAGTTCGCCACCCACCGGCTGCCGCTGTCGGAGGCGCCGCAGGCCTACGAGACCTTCCAGAAGAAGGAAGACGACATGATCAAGGTGGTCTTCAAGCCCTGATCGTCGCCACGACCGGATTTCCACGGAGTCCCTCCGGGACAAACGGCGCTGCGGCCCGGGACCTTCGACCCGGGCGCGCAGGGTCGTGGTCACGGAAGGGTACGTGCGATAGACAAGAGCGAGGTCAGCCCCGACCGTGACGACCCCCTGGGAGAGCCGATGAGCAGTGTGACCACCGGAGACGAGACGGCACAACGCAGTCCCGGCCTGATGCTGGCGATGGCCACCATCGGGTTCGCCCTGAACTTCTGGGCCTGGGCGCTGATCAGTCCGCTCGGACCGCTGTTCCGTCAGGAGGGCACGCTCGGCGAGCTCTCGGAGGGCGACGTTGCCCTCATGGTCGCCGTGCCGGTGATCGTCGGCTCCCTGGGTCGGATCATCGTGGGTGCGCTGACCGACAAGTACGGCGGCCGGGTGATGTTCCCGGTGATCTCGGCGATCACGATCCTGCCGATCCTGTTCATCGCCTTCGTCGCGCTCGAGTCCTACACGCTGCTGCTCGTCGGCGGCTTCTTCCTGGGCATCGCCGGCACCGCGTTCGCGGTCGGGGTCCCGTTCGTCAACGCGTGGTACCCGCCCGAGCGGCGTGGTCTCGCCGTCGGCATCTTCGGCGCCGGCATGGGCGGCACCGCGATCAGCGCGCTCACCACCGTGAAGCTCTACGACGGTCTCGGCGCCCGGTCGCCGTTCCTGATCACCGCGGCCGCACTGGCCGTCTACGCGGTGCTGGCCTGGATCATCATGCGCGACGCCCCGGGCCGCACGGCGCCGACCACGACGCTGATGCAGCGCCTCGCCGCGAACGCCCGGCTGCCGATCACCTGGCAGGCCTGCATCCTCTACGCGGTCGCCTTCGGTGGCTACGTCGCGTTCTCGGTCTACCTGCCCTCCTACCTCAAGGTCGCCTACGAGCTGACACCCGCGGACGCCGCGAACCGGATGGCCGGGTTCGTCGTCGTCGCCGTGCTCATGCGCCCGGTGGGCGGCTGGCTCTCCGACAAGTTCGGCCCGGTCCCGGTGCTGGTCGGCGGCTACGCCGTGGTCGTCGCCGGAGCAGCCGTCGCCGCCACCACGCCGCTGCTCGAGCACATCGGCACCGTCGCCTTCCTTGCGATGGCCGCCGCGCTCGGCTCCGGCAGCGGCGCGACGTTCGCGCTGATCGCGAAGGTCACGGAGCCCGCGCGCGTCGGCGGTGTCACCGGCCTGGTCGGCGCCGCCGGGGGCCTGGGTGGCTTCGTGCCCCCGCTGATCATGGGTTACGTCTACGGCCGCACCGACTCCTACGCGATCGGCCTGGTCCTGCTGTCGGTCACCGCCGCCCTCACCCTGGTGATGACGCTGACCGTCGTACGACGCACCGAGCAGCGCCACGACGCGGAGGTCGCGGCAACGGCCGCCTGACCTTCTGCAACACGGACCCGACACGCAGCGACAGGGCCCGCCCACCGCGTCGAGCGCGGTGAGCGGGCCCTGGGCCTGCGGGGCTAGTGCCGGGGTGCACCGCCGGACGGCGAGCCGCCCTCCTCGGGGAACACGTCCTCGAGGTGGCCCTCCGCGTGCGCGGCGACCAGCTTGGTCTTGCCGGGGTAGCGGATCTCCTCCACCAGCTCCTGCATGGCTGCCGACGGCTTCTTGGTGAACGTCGACACGATCATCGTCACCGCGAAGTTGATCAGCATGCCGATCGTGCCGAAGCCGGTCTCGGGGATCTCGAAGATGCCCGCGCTGTTGCCGTAGATGTCGATCGTCCACAGCATGTAGGCGATCGTCACCGCGAGACCGACGGCCATACCGGCCGTCGCTCCGGCCGCTGTGGTCTTCTTCCAGAAGATGCCGAGCACCAGGATCGGGAAGAAGCTCGCACAGGCCAGACCGAAGGCCAAGGCGACCACCTGCGCCACGAATCCGGGCGGGTTGATGCCCAGGTAGCCGGCGACCAGGATCGCCCCGCCCATCGCGATCCGGCCGACCAGCAGCTGGCGGGCCTCGGTCGCGGCCGGGTTGATCTTCTTGTAGTAGACGTCGTTGGCGACCGCCGAGGAGATCACCAGCAGCAGGCCCGACGCCGTGGACAGTGCGGCCGCGAGGGCACCCGCAGCGACCAGGCCGACGACCGGGGCCGGCAGGCCGCCGATCTCCGGAGCCGCGAGCACGATGATGTCGTTGTTGACGATCACGTCGCTGGCCTGACCGGTGTAGTCGATGACACCGTTGCCGTTGAGGTCGTCGACGGTGATCAGACCGACGTCGGCCCAGGTGTTGAACCAGCCGGGGGTGTCGCCGATCGCGACGCCGTTGATGTCCTTGATGAAGTTCAGCTTGCTGAACGCACCGATCGCCGGGGCGGTGGTGTAGAGCAGCGAGATGAAGAACAGCGCCCACAGCGCCGAGAAGCGGGCGGCGCGTACGCTCTTGGCGGTGTAGAACCGGACGATCACGTGCGGCAGGCCGGCGGTGCCGAACATCAGCGCGCCGGTGATCAGCACCATGTTGAGCATGCTCGTCGAGGTGAACGCCTCGGTGTAGGCCGCAAACCCGAGGTCGCGCTGCAGCGTGTCCAGCTCGGCGAGGATCTCACCGAAGCCGATCTGCGGGATCGGCATCCCGGTGAGCTTGGCCGAGATCGCCACCACCGGGATCAGGTAGGCGATGATCAGCACGGTGTACTGCGCCACCTGGGTCCAGGTGATGCCCTTCATGCCGCCGAGCACGGCGTAGAAGAACACGATCACCATGCCGATGACGACGCCCATCTCGGTGCCGACACCCAGGAAGCGCTGGAACACCACGCCGACGCCGGCCATCTGCCCGGCGACGTACACGAACGACACGACGATCGCGGCGACGACCGCGACCATGCGGGCGCTCTCGTTGTAGCGGTCACCGACGAAGTCGGGGATGGTGTACTTGCCGAACTTGCGCAGGTAGGGCGCGAGCAGGAGTGCCAGCAGCACGTAGCCGCCGGTCCACCCCATCAGGTACACCGAGCCGGCGTAGCCGTTCATGGCGAAGGACACGATGCCGGCCATCGAGATGAACGACGCCGCACTCATCCAGTCCGCCGCGATCGCCGCACCGTTGGCCGGCGCCGGGATGCCGCCACCGGCGACGTAGAAGCCCGACGTCGTGCTGACCCGGCTGGCGTAGGCGATGTAGATGTAGAGCCCGAAGGTCAGGACCACGAAGACGAGGGTCCAGGTCTGGACTGTGCTCATGAGTGGTGCACCTCCTCCTCGTACTCGTCGATGCCGTACGAGGCGTCGAGCTTGTCCATCCGCCAGACGTAGATGCCGATCAGGATGACGAAGGTGATGATCGAACCCTGCTGGGCGAACCAGAACCCGAGCGGGTAGCCCAGGATCTCGATGTTGTTCAGCGGTTCGACGAAGATGATCCCGGCGCCGAAGGAAACCAGCGCCCAGACCACGAGTAGGACCGCCATCAGGCGGAGGTTCTTGCGCCAGTACTCCTGGCGCTGATTCTCGTCCATTGAGTCTCCCTCGTTGGGGGCCGTGTAGCCCCGGAGAGAAACAGAGGCATGAGATCAGGGTCAAGGGGTAACGGTGACCTGGGTCACAAGAATCGCCGGGCGGTCGGATACCTGCGATCGGCGGCCCTGGTCGCGCCGTGCCGCCGGGGTTGTCTGGTCAGCCGGCCGACCGCTCGCCGCAGCAGATCGCCCGCTCACCGCACGCGGCCGGCGCGGGGCTGCGCTGCGTGCGACAGCGCCTACAGTGCTGGAATGGCAACCATGAGCGCAGCCGCACGTCCCCGGGCCCGTCGTGCACCGGCGAGCCGCCGCCTGCTCGGAGCGTCGTTGATGGTCCTGGTCGGCGCCTTCCTGCCGTGGCTCTACACGCCACTGGGGACCGTGACCGGCCTGCGCGGGCCCGGCCTGTGGACGATGTACGCGGCCTTTCTCGGGATCGCCGGAGCGATCCTGCGCTCGCCGCGTCTCGCCGGGGGCCACGCCGCGGTGATGGCGGCCGCGGCCATCCTGCTCCCGCTGTGGCAGCTGGGCCACCTGATCTCCAAGGTCGGCTTCGGCGGGTGGATGCCGGGCGCCGGCCTCGTGATGACACTCGGCGCCGGCGTCCTCGCCGCCACCGCCGCGGTGTCCCTGCTCCGCACCCGCCCTGCCGCCCAGCCCTGACACAGAGCCCTGACACAGAGCCCTGACACGCAGCCCTGACACGCGGCTGAGCCGGGGGTGCTCAGCTGCCGTAGAGCCGCTCGTCGAGCCGCGCCTGGAACGTCTCTCGTGACGCCGCGAGCGCACCGCCCAGCGTCTCGATCCCCCGCTGTCGCAGCATGCCGACCAGCGCGACGAAAACCTCGGCGGTGACCAACGCATCTCCCAGCGCGGTGTGCCGACCGACGACGCTGACCCCGAGTCGGGCCGCGATCGCCTCGAGCGTGTGCTCCTCGTTGTCGGGGTGCAGGGCGGCGTGCAGCAGCAGCGTGTCCAGAGCGGGCCGGGAGAGGTCGATGCTCGTGGGCGCACCGGCGAGCTTGAGGAACTGCAGGTCGAACCCGACGTTGTGGCCGACGAGCACGGTCTCCTCGGCGAACCGTGCGAAGGCAGGGAGCACCTCGCCGATCGGGGGCTCACCCTCGAGCATCTCCGCGGTGATCCCGTGGATCGCCGTCGACGCGGCCGGCACCGACCGGTGCGGCTGGACCAGCCGCTCGAAGGTCTCCTGCCGCAGCACCCGGCCGTTGACCACGCGCACCGCGCCGATCGAGATGATCCGGTCGCCACCGGTCGGGTCCAGGCCGGTCGTCTCGGTGTCGAACACGGTGAACGCGAGCTGGTTCAGGCGCCGTTCGGAGAGCTCGGCCGGCTGGGTCCGTGCGGTGAACAGGTCGAAGTCGTAGAACTCCGGACGGCTCTCCACCGTCACCCGCGGCGCGCGGCCCGCCTGCTCGGTGCCCTCGGCGAGCGGCAGCAGCATCCGCAGATAGGCGACCGGGCCGCGCTCGTCACCGGTGGACTCGCCGCACCACACGCCTGCTCCGTGCCGGTCGACGACCTGGCGGGCGGTGCGCGACCCGGCCCCGGCCAGCGGCTCGTCGAGCCAGGCCTCGACGACCGAGGTCGGTGGCGCGCTTCCGCGCCAGGACACGTCGAGCTGGGCGTGCCGGCCGGCCGACGTCAGGGACAGCGTCGCGCGGTCGAGACCGGCCGCGTCGCGCAGCCGCGTGGCCAGGTGCACGACGCACCGGGCGATCGCGTGACCGTCGGCGAGGACCCACACGTGCTCGTCCGCCCGCGGCGGGCTGCTCGCGATCCGGGCGTGCATCAGCTCGTCGGCGACGAGGACCAGCAGGTCGTCCCCGGTGATCTCCGCGACCAGGCGGTCGTCGCGGGCGGTCCACGACTCCGTCGCTGCTGCGTCGACCCGGTCGGTGAGGCGGCCGGTCTCCTCGTGCACGATCTCGAGGAAACGCCGCCGCTCGGTGTCGGTGAGGTCGGGGAAGTCGAGCAGGCTCTCGGTGGCCGCCCGGATGCTCGCCAGCGAGGCCCGTGCGCTCTCGGCGAGCTGCCGGACCTGGCGCTCGCGCTCGTCGCCCGCGCGCACCTCCCGGGTGAGGTCCTCCAGCACCAGCACGAACCCCGGCTCCCGGGTAACAGCGTCCGAACCCGGCTCGGCGACCAGCGACACCCGGACCCGGAGCAGCTTGTCGTCGTGCAGGGTGGTCGCGGTGTAGGCGGTCTCCCCGCGCGCACGCAGCCGGTCGAGCGCATGGGCGAGCAGCCCGCGGTCGACCAGGCCGAACACCGACCGGCCCAGCCCGAGCGGCGCGGTGTCCCCGGCCAGGTCCCGCGCGGTCTGGTTGTAGAGCAGCACCCGGCCCTCGCCGTTGCACACGACGACCGCGACGCTCAGCTGCGCCATCAGCGTTGCGAGCCGGTTGCGTTCGGACTCCACGTCGCGCCGGGTGGCCTCCGCCTGCGCGGCAGCCTCGCGCCGGACCGCCTCGCGGTCCTCGGCCAGCCGGTTCACCGCAGTGGCGAGGGCGGCCAGCTCTCCGGCGGCGGTCGGGTCCAGCCGGTGGGCCGGGTTCGCGTCGACGATGACGGCGGTGTCGCCGGCCAGTCGGCGCGCGGTCGCGGAGGTGCCGCCCAGGGTGCGGGAGAGGATCATGACCAGCCCGCCGGTCGCCACGAGCGCGAGCACCGCAACCGCGACCGGGTCGGCCTCCGCGGCGAGCAGGGCGACCAGTCCGGCACCGGCCGCGACGACGTACGCCGTGACCGCGACGACCGGCCGGGACACCCCGCCGCGACCCGGCATCAGCGGTCCTCGGCGAGCAGCGTGCCGACGTGCTCGACCAGGTCGCGGGTCGAGAAGGGCTTGGTGATGTAGGAGTCGGCGCCCACGGCGAGGCCCTTGGCGACCTCGGCCTCGCGGCCCTTCGCGGTGAGCATCACGATCCGCAGGCCGGTGCGCCCGGACGAGCGCAGCGTCTGGCAGACCTCGTAGCCGTCGCGTCGCGGCATCATCGTGTCGAGCAGCACCAGGTCGGGCTCGAACGCCTCGACCTGCGCGAGCGCCTCGTCGCCGTCGCGTGCTACCGCGGTGTCGTAGCCGGCCTTGCGCATGATGAACTCCAGCGACGTGACGATGTTCGGCTCGTCGTCGACGATCAGCACCTTGCGGGCCATCAGCCCTCCCTCCTGACCACCGGCAGCGTGAAGGAGAAGGTCGCGCCCGGTCCGGCGTGCCGGTGCGCCCACAGCCGGCCGCCGAGGTGGTCGATGATCTCGCGGCTGATCGGCAGTCCCAGGCCGGTGCCCGAGGGGCGGTCGCGGTGGGTGTCACCGCCCTGCCGGAACTTGTCGAAGATGACCTCGAGGTCCTCCTCGGGGATCCCGGCGCCGTTGTCCTCCACGTCCACCTGCACCTCGCCGTCGCGCGCTGTGACACCGACCCGCACGCGGCCCCGGTCGGGGTCGGCGAACTTCACGGCGTTCCCGAGCAGGTTCACCATCACCTGGGTCACCCGGTCGGCGTCGGCCGCCACGAGCGGCAACGTCGCGGGCAAGTCTAGGTCGAGCGCGACCCCGTGGTCCCGGAAGAGCTGGGCGGTGGTCGCCGTGGACGCCTCCACCACCTGGCGTACGTCGACCGGCCCGACGTGCCACTCCGCGGCCCCGGACTCCAGCTTGGCCAGGTCGAGCACCTGGTTGATCAGCCGGGTCAGCCGCTCGGTCTCGTCGACGATCGGCCGGAGGAACTGCTGCCGCTCCTCGAGGTCCAGGTCGGGGTTGTCCACGAGGATCTCCGAGAACGCCCGGATCGACGTGAGCGGCGTGCGCAGCTCGTGGGTGACGGTCGAGACGAAGTCGTCCTTGAGCCGGTCGAGCTCCTTCAGCTGCACGTTGGCCTCGCGCAGCTCGGCGGTCGCCTCCTCGAGCTCGAGCGACTTGCGCTCCAGGGCACGGCTGTAGGCACGCACCTGGGAGGCCTCGTCGAGGATCTCCATCACCTCGCTCATGCCGAGCGGCTCCTCGGACACCACCGAGGACACCAGCACCCGAGCGGACGCGGACCCGACCGAGCCGGCGAGGAGGGTCTCGACGTGGTGGATCAGCTCGGCGTCGGCGACCGCCTCGGGGTCGACGTCGGCCGTGGTGCGCTCGGCGTACGCGCTGAGGGCGTCGCGGGCGCCCTGCGGACCGACGAAGCGCTCGAGCAGCCCGCCGAGCGCCCCGACGGTGGCCGAGCCGCGCCACAGCGACGTGTCGCGGGAGTGCCGCTGCATCGCGTCGACGAACACCGCGGCCTGCACGTGCTCGACGGGGCCGCGGGCGGTGAACAGCGACACGACGACCAGCACGCCGACGTTGGCGAGCATGCTCCACAGCATCGCGTGGCTGACCGGGTGCAGCCCGTCGAGCCCGAACAGCGCGTAGGGGGCGAGCAGCTCGACGCCGAACGGCCCCTCGGTGGGCAGCGACGTGCCGAGCCAGCCGGAGTCGGAGAACGACGGCAGCAGGAGCGTGTAGCCCCACATGCCGATCCCGGCGAGCAGGCCGGCGACGGCGCCGGCGTGCGTGGCGCCCTTCCAGTACAGCCCGCCCAGCACCGCCGGCGCGAACTGGGCCACCGCGGCGAAGGAGATCAACCCGATCTGCACCAGGCCGAGTGCGTCGGTGGCGATCCGGAAGTACACGAAGCCCAGCAGCAGCAGCGCGACGATCGTGACCCGACGCACGAGCAGCACGACGCGGCCCAGGTCGCGCCGGCCCCGCAACGCGGCGCGGCTGCGCAGCAGCAGCGGCATGACCAGGGAGTTGGACACCATCGTCGACAGCGCGATCGTCTCCACGATCACCATCCCGGTGGCCGCGGACAACCCGCCGACGAAGACGAGCAGGGCCAGCAGCGGCTGCTGGTCGTGCATCGGCAGCGCGAGCACGAAGGTGTCGGCGTCGGCGCCGTCGCCGAACGTGAGCAGGCCGCCCAGCGCGATCGGCAGCACGAAGAGGTTGATCAGCAGCAGGTAGAGCGGGAAGAGCCACATCGCCGTGCGCACGTGCCGCTCGTCGACGTTCTCGACCACCGCGACCTGCCACTGCCGGGGCAGCAGCAGGAAGGCGAGCATCGACAGCACCGTGAACCAGAAGAAGGTGCCGTAGCTGGTGGTGGACTCCAGGGTGAGCAGTTCGGCCAGCTCGGGGCGCTCGGCGGCGCGGGCGACGATGTCGGGGAAGCCGTCGAAGAGCCCGAAGGTGACCCAGGCGCCGACCACGAGGAACGCCACCAGCTTGACCAGCGACTCGAACGCGATCGCGGCGACCATCCCCTCGTGCCGCTCGGTGGCGTCGAGGTGCCGGGTGCCGAAGACGATCGTGAAGGCGGCCAGCAGCAGCGCGGCGTACAGCGCGGTGTCGTGCAGCACCGGCACCGACCCGGTGCCGCCGGCTGCGGTCGGCACCACGTCGTCGCGCAGGATCGTGAACGTCGTCGAGATCGCCTTGAGCTGCAGGGCGATGTAGGGCACCAGGCCGAGCACGGCGATCACGGTGACCAGGCCGCCCAGCGCCTGGCTCTTGCCGTAGCGGGAGGAGACGAAGTCGGCCAGCGAGGTGATCCGGTCGCGCTTGCAGATCCGGATGATCTTGCGGAGCACGACCCACCACAGCGTGACCACGACCATCGGGCCGAGGTAGATCGGCAGCCACGCGATCCCCCCGGCTGCCGCGCTGCCGACGCTGCCGTAGTAGGTCCAGGAGGTGGCGTAGACGGCGATCGACAGCGCGTAGATGTAGCCGTTGCTGATCACGCTGCGGCCCCGGGCGGCGGCCCGGTCACCGTAGTAGGCGATCGCGAACAACAGGCCGAGGTAGCTCACCGACACGGCCACGACGATCCAGGTCGCGACCATCAGCGGTCCCTCACGGTGAGGGCGACCAGGGCGATCAGCAGCGCCCACGAGCCGAAGACGTACAGCCAGACCAGGGGTACGCCGAGCACCAGCACGTCGACGTCGAACAGGTGCAGCAGCGGGTAGTTGAACAGCGCGAAGGCGAGCACGGCGAGCACGACCAGCCGGGTGCTCGTCCTCTCCTCGTTCATCGACGTCCCTCCACGCTCACGTCACCGTATGGGTCCGGTAGCGGTTCGCGGTGATCTCCTGCACGACGCGCACCGCACGGATGGCGTCGCGCAGGCCGCGGCGCTCGGCGTGGCTGAGCGAGTCCACCCGGACCCGGTTGTCCAGCGGCCGGCCGGCCAGCGCCTGCTCGAGCTGGTGACGCAGCCGCAGGCCGGTGAGCAGCCGGTAGCCCTCGGCGAGCTGCTCGACACCCGCGGGGCTGAGCAGCCCGGCCTCACCGGCCGCCTCCAGCCGGGACAGGGTCGTGCGGGCACGGGACCCGGCGGCGAGCGCGTAGAGGCGGGCGAGCAGCACGATGGCGGCCGTGCCGCTGCGCTTGACGTCGAGGTAGCCGTGGTCGGTCTGGACGTGGCCGAACACCATCAGCGGCGGCTTGAACGTCACCGTCGCCCGCGCCATCGCCAGCAGGAAGCCGCCGCGCCGGCCGCCCTCGAGCAGTGCGTCGCCGAAGCCGTCGACGTCGAGCCCTCCCCAGACGGGACGGACGTCGAGGAAGAGCTCGGTCTTCAACAGCGCCGACGGCTGCGGGTCGTGGACCCAGTGCTGGAAGAAGTCGGTGTAGGTCGCCACCGGGTGTCGCCAGGCGGTGGCCATGTAGCCGCCGCTGCAGCGCGGGATCCCGGCTCGCTCGAGGCCGGCCACGACGAGCTCGGCCAGTGCGGCGAAGTACTCCTCCGGGTCGCCCGGGACGAGCGGCGGGCCGCCGTACACGAGCGCGTTGTCCTGGTCGCTGGACAGCACCTGCTCGCCGCGCCCGTGGGAGCCGAGTGCGAGCCAGGCGTAGGCCTGCGGCGGGGGGCCGAGGCGCTCCTCCGCGAGCTCGAGCAGGCGGCTGGTGAGCGCGTCGTTGACGTGGGCGACTGCCTGCGTGACCTCGAGCGCGTCGACGTCGTCGCCGAGCAGCCGCGCGGTGGCGCGCGTCATCTCGCCGGCGTAGGAGTCCAGCGCCTCGAGCCGATCCAGGTCGGCGAGGCCGCGGACGAGCGCCAGCGGCTCATCGACCTGCTCCGTCCGTGCCACGGGCACCACCTCGACAGCCTCGCGCCGCTCAGTGGTGCACACCCTAGTAGCGGGGACCGACCGGGGCGCGTCCTTGCCCGAAACCGATCCGCCTCCGCCTCGGCGAAGCGCGGGGAGGGGTGGCTGACATCGGGGGTCCGGTCTGGTTGGGTGGGTCTCGACGAGAGAGGTGAGCCCACCGACCATGAGACGCATGACCGAATAAAAACGGGTCATAAGTCCCTGACCGGGGCCGATGCGACCCTGGTCTGATCTGGCACGACAGCGACCGGCGACTGCGAGGCGATGTGAGCACCGACGTTCAGCCCGAGGGAAAGCACGATCACGAAGTGGGGATGGACGGAGGGCTGAGCGACGCGCTCGTGCGCTCCCGTCGGTTCTTCACCAAGGCGGAGGTCTCCGAGGACCTGCGGAGCCTGCACCGCAAGGGCGGCCGGGGCGCGGACTCCTTCTACCGTGACCGCTGGAGCCACGACAAGGTGGTGCGCTCGACCCACGGGGTGAACTGCACCGGGTCGTGCTCGTGGAAGGTGTACGTCAAGGACGGCATCATCACCTGGGAGACCCAGCAGACCGACTACCCCTCGGTCGGTCCGGACAAGCCGGAGTACGAACCCCGCGGCTGCCCCCGCGGCGCGGCCTTCTCCTGGTACACCTACTCGCCGACGCGCGTGCGCTACCCCTACATCCGCGGGAAGCTGCTGCAGATGTACCGCGAGGCCAAGTCCCAGCACGGCGACCCGGTCCTCGCGTGGGCGCACATCGTCGACAACCCGCAGCGCGCCAAGGCCTACAAGTCCGCCCGCGGCAAGGGCGGCATGGTCCGCGCGTCGTGGGAGGAGGCCACCGAGATGGTCGCCGCCGCCTACGTGCACACGATCAAGAAGTGGGGCCCGGACCGGGTCGCGGGCTTCTCGCCGATCCCGGCGATGTCGATGGTCTCGCACGCCTCGGGCGCCCGGTTCACCTCGATGCTCGGCGGCTCGATGCTCTCTTTCTACGACTGGTACGCCGACCTCCCGGTCGCCTCGCCCCAGGTGTTCGGCGACCAGACCGACGTGCCCGAGTCCGGCGACTGGTGGGACGCCGGCTACCTGGTGATGTGGGGCTCCAACGTCCCGGTCACTCGCACCCCCGACGCGCACTGGATGACCGAGGCCCGTTACCGCGGCCAGAAGGTCGTCGTGGTCTCGCCCGACTACGCCGACAACGTGAAGTTCGCCGACGAGTGGCTGGCCGTGGCGCCGGGCACCGACGGCGCGCTGGCGATGTCGATGGGCCACGTGGTGCTCAAGGAGTTCTTCGTCGACCGGCAGACGCCGTACTTCGCCGAGTACACCAAGAAGTACACCGACCTGCCCTACCTCGTCGCGCTGGAGCAGGCCGAGGACGGCCTGTACCGGCCCGGGAAGTTCCTCACCGCCGCGGACCTGCCCGGTCGCGAGGGCGAGGAGAACGCCGAGTTCAAGACCGTGCTGATGGACGCGCGCACCGACGAGCCGGTCGTGCCCAACGGCTCACTGGGTCACCGCTTCGGCGACAGCGGAGCGGGCAAGTGGAACCTCGACCTGGGTGAGGTCGACCCGAAGCTGTCGCTGCTCGACACCAGCGCCGAGAGCGTGCTCGTCGAGCTGCCTCGCTTCGACAACCTCGACGGTGCGCCCGACTCGCTGCCCCGCGGCGTCCCGGTGCGCCGGGTCGGCGACCAGCTGGTCACCACGGTGTTCGACCTGATGCTCGCGCAGTACGGCGTGGGTCGCGACGGCCTGCCCGGCGAGTGGCCGACCGGGTACGACGACGCGAGCGCGCCGTACACCCCGGCCTGGCAGGAAGCCATCACCGGCGTGCCCGCACAGGCCGCTGCACGGATCGGCCGGGAGTTCGCGCAGAACGCCGAGGAGTCCCAGGGCCGCTCGATGATCCTGATGGGCGCGGGCACCAACCACTGGTTCCACTCCGACACGATCTACCGCGGCTTCCTGGCGCTGACCACGCTCACCGGCTGCCAGGGCGTCAACGGCGGCGGGTGGGCGCACTACGTCGGCCAGGAGAAGTGCCGCCCGATCACCGGATGGGCCAACCTCGCGTTCGGCCTGGACTGGAAGCGGCCGCCGCGGCAGATGATCCACACCGCGTACTGGTACCTGCACACCAACCAGTTCCGCTACGACGGGTTCTCCGCCGACGTGCTCGCCGCGAAGACCGGCAAGGGCGCGTTCGACGGGATGAGCACCGCCGACGTGATCGCCAAGAGCGCGCGGATGGGCTGGATGCCGTCGTACCCGACGTTCAACCGCAACCCGCTCGACGTCGCCGACGAGGCCGCGGCGGAGGGCAAGCCGGCCGCGGAGTACGTCGTCGACCAGCTGAAGTCCGGGGCGCTGCGGTTCGCCGCGGAGGACCCCGACTCGCCCGAGAACTTCCCGCGGGTGCTCGCGATCTGGCGCGCCAACCTGATCGGCTCCTCGGGCAAGGGCAACGAGTACTTCCTCAAGCACCTGCTCGGCACCGACAACTCGCTGCGCGCCACGGAGGCAGGCGAGAGCCAGCGGCCCAAGGAGGTCGACTGGCACGAGACCGCCCCCGAGGGCAAGCTCGACCTGCTGCTGACCCTGGACTTCCGGCAGACCAGCACGACGGTCTTCTCCGACGTGGTCCTGCCCGCGGCGACCTGGTACGAGAAGCACGACCTCAACACCACCGACATGCACCCGTTCGTGCACTCGTTCAACCCCGCGATCGCGCCGCCTTGGCAGACCCGCACCGACTGGGACGCGTTCTTGACGATCGCGACCAAGTTCAGCGAGCTCGCGGCCGGCCACCTCGACACCCGCAAGGACGTCGTCGCGGTGCCGCTGCTGCACGACACCCCCGACGCGATGGCCAACCCGCACGGGGTCGTCAAGGACTGGAAGCACGGTGAGTGCGAGCCGGTGCCGGGCGTGACGATGCCGAAGATCGTCGAGGTCGAGCGCGACTACACCGCGATCGGCGCGCAGATGCAGGCGCTCGGCCCGCTCCTGGACAAGCTGGGTACGACGACCAAGGGCATCACCTACGACGTGACCGCCTCGATCGACTACCTGGCGCACAAGAACGGCACCGTGCGCGGCGGGCCGGCCGACGGGCGGCCGTCGCTGAAGAAGGACATGGCCGCCGCCGAGGCGATCCTCGCCCTGTCCGGCACGACCAACGGCCACCTCGCCACCCAGGGCTTCAAGACCCTGGAGAAGCGCACAGGCACCCAGCTGCACGACCTCGCCGCCGAACACGAGGGCAAGCAGATCACCTTCGCCGACACGGTGGCCGCGCCGGTGCCGGTGATCACCTCGCCGGAGTGGTCGGGCTCGGAGACCGGCGGCCGCCGCTACTCGCCGTTCACGATCAACGTCGAGCGGCTCAAGCCGTGGCACACGCTCACCGGCCGGCAGCACTTCTACCTCGACCACGACTGGATGACCGAGCTCGGCGAGCAGCTGCCGGTGTACCGGCCCCCGCTCAACATGGGGATGCTCTTCCAGGAGCCCGAGCTCGGCAACGTCGGGGAGCTCGGGGTCACGGTGCGCTACCTGACCCCGCACAACAAGTGGTCGATCCACTCGGAGTACCAGGACAACCTGTTCATGCTGTCGCTCTCGCGCGGTGGGCAGACGATCTGGATGAGCGACAAGGACGCCGCGAAGGTCGGCGTCGAGGACAACGACTGGATCGAGGCGGTCAACCGCAACGGCGTCGTGGTGGCCCGGGCGATCGTGTCCCACCGGATGCCGGAGGGCACGGTCTACATGCACCACGCGCAGGACCGGTTGATCGACGTACCCATCGCCGAGACCAGCGGCAAGCGAGGCGGCATCCACAACTCGCTGACGCGCATCCTGGTCAAGCCCAGCCACGTCATCGGCGGCTACGCCCAGCTCGCCTTCGCGTTCAACTACCTAGGCCCCACCGGCAACCAGAGAGACGAGGTCACGATCATCCGCAAGCGCAGCCAGGAGGTGACCTACTGATGGTCTCGGTGGTTGAGGAGCGAGCGAAGCGAGCGTCTCGAAACCTCCGGAAGGGGGGCATCGCATGAAGGTCATGGCCCAGATGGCGATGGTGATGAACCTCGACAAGTGCATCGGCTGCCACACGTGCTCGGTCACCTGCAAGCAGGCGTGGACCAACCGCACCGGCACCGAGTACGTCTGGTTCAACAACGTGGAGACGCGGCCCGGTCAGGGCTACCCGCGCACCTACGAGGACCAGGAGGAGTGGAAGGGCGGCTGGACGCTCAACAAGCGCGGCCGGCTCAAGCTCAAGGCCGGCGGGCGCTGGCAGAAGCTGGCGAACATCTTCTCCAACCCGAAGATGCCGTCGATCAAGGACTACTACGAGCCGTGGACCTACGACTACGCCACGCTCACCGACGCTCCCGCGCAGGAGCACACGCCGGTCGCGCGGCCCAAGTCGCTGCTGTCCGGCAAGGACATGAAGATCGAGTGGTCCTCGAACTGGGACGACAACCTCGGTGGCTCGAAGGCCACTCAGGAGCACGACCCGATGCTGAAGAACATCGCCGACAAGGTGAAGTTCGAGTTCGAGCAGACCTTCATGTTCTACCTGCCGCGGATCTGCGAGCACTGCCTCAACCCGTCGTGCGCGGCGTCGTGCCCGAGCGGTGCGATCTACAAGCGCTCCGAGGACGGCATCGTGCTCGTCGACCAGGACCGCTGCCGCGGCTGGCGGATGTGCGTGTCGGGCTGCCCCTACAAGAAGGTCTACTTCAACCACCGCACCGGCAAGGCCGAGAAGTGCACGTTCTGCTTCCCGCGGATCGAGGTCGGCCTGCCGACCGTGTGCTCGGAGACGTGCGTGGGCCGGCTGCGCTACATCGGCCTGATGCTGTACGACGCCGACAAGGTCCTCGAGGCGGCCTCCACCCCCGACGAGCACGGGCTCTACGAGGCCCAGCGCGACGTCTTCCTCGACCCGTTCGACCCCGCGGTGATCGCGGCGGCGGAGAAGGAGGGCATCCCGCGCGACTGGATCGACGCCGCGCAGCGCTCGCCGATCTACGCGCTGATCAACACGTTCAAGGTGGCGCTGCCGCTGCACCCGGAGTACCGCACCATGCCGATGGTCTGGTACATCCCGCCGCTGTCGCCGGTCGTCGACGTCGTGAAGGACACCGGCTACGACGCCGAGGACAAGGGCAACCTGTTCGCCGCGATCGACGCGCTGCGGATCCCGATCGAGTACCTCGCCGAGCTCTTCACCGCCGGTGACGTCGAGCCGGTGGACCGGGTGCTGAAGAAGCTCGCCGCGATGCGCTCCTACATGCGTGACATCAACATGGGCCGCGACCCCGACGGGTCGATCCCGGCGTCGGTGGGGATGACCGAGGAGGAGATGTACGACATGTACCGACTCCTCGCGATCGCCAAGTACGACGAGCGCTACGTCATCCCGCCCGCCCACGCCGAGCAGGCGCACTCGCTGGAGGAGCTGGCCACCGAGTGTGCCGTCAGTGAGTACGGCGGCGGGAATCCGGAGATCTTCGGGGAGGGCTCCGGCGGCCTCACCCCGATCGCGGTGGAGAACTTCGCGATGCTCCAGGCCCGGCAGACCTCCGACACCCTCGCCTCCCCGGAGAACAAGAAGCAGCGGGTCAACCTGCTCAACTGGGACGGCAAGGGCACCCCGCCGCCCGGCCTCTTCCCGCCCAAGCCCGACGACGTCGCCCCCGGCGAGGCCACCGAGGGCCCGGGCGGCACGGCCGGCACCACGGGAGGGGCTGACCTGAAGTGAGCCGCAAGCACACCAGGCCCGCCCTGCCCGACAAGCAGCTGTCGACGGCGTGGCAGTCGGCGTCGCTGCTCCTCGGCTACCCCGACGAGCGGCTGCTCGCCGACCTGCCGGCGATCCGGGCCGCCTCCCACGACCTGCCCGCCTCGCTGGGGGAGCCGATCCGGGAGCTCGTCGTACACCTGGAGTCGACCCCGCTCACCGAGGTGCAGGCCGACTACGTCGAGACCTTCGACCGGCGCCGGCGCAACAGCCTGTTCCTCACCTACTTCGCGCACGGGGACACCCGCAAGCGCGGGGTTGCGCTGCTGCGGTTCAAGCAGACCTACCTGCGCTCGGGCTTCCTGCTGGACGCCGAGTCCGATCATGGGGGCGAGCTGCCCGACCACCTGTGCGTGGTGCTGGAGTACGCCGCCACCATCGACCGGGAGCTCGGCTGGGGCCTGCTGCTCGACCACCGGGCCGGCCTGGAGCTGCTCCGGATGTCGCTGCGCGACGAGGGCTCCGCGTGGGCCGGTGTCGTCGAGGTGGTCACCTCCACCCTGCCGCCGCTGCGGGGCGACGAGGTCGAGGCGGTACGCAAGCTCGCCGCACAAGGCCCGCCGGAGGAGGAGGTCGGGCTGACGCCGTACGCCACTCCCGGCTTCGACCCGGGGCCGGCCGTTCCCGGGGCGCCGCCGGCCGCCGGACCGCAGGACCTGCCGATGCCCACCTCGCTCGCCTCAGGAGCCCGCTGATGGACACGTTCCTCTGGGTGATCTTCCCCTACCTCTGTCTGGCCGTGTTCGTCGTCGGCCACTTCTGGCGCTACCACTACGACAAGTTCGGCTGGACCACGCGGTCCTCGCAGCTCTACGAGGACAAGATGCTGCGGCTGGGCTCGCCGCTGTTCCACTTCGGCATGCTCGGCGTCGTGGGCGGCCACGTGATCGGCCTGCTGGTGCCGCGGTCGTGGACCGAGGCGGTCGGGATCGACGACCACCTCTACCACTACATCGCGGTGATCGGCGGACTGTTGGCCGGGATCGCGGCTACGGTCGGAATGATCATCCTGATCTACCGCCGGCGCACGGTGGGCCCGGTGTTCTCGGCGACCACGCCGATGGACAAGGTGATGTACTTCTTCCTCGGCTTGGTGATCATCCTCGGGATGTGGAACACCATCGCCGGGTCGATCTTCACGATCGGCGGGGAATACAACTACCGCGAGGGCGTCTCGGTCTGGTACCGCTCGTTCCTGGCCTTCCAGCCCGACGCTGCGCTGATGGCCGACGCGCCGCTGGGCTTCCAGCTGCACGCGCTGACCGCGTTCATCCTGTTCGCGCTGTGGCCGTTCACCCGGCTGGTGCACGTGTTCAGCGCGCCGGTCGGCTACGTCACCCGGCCCTACATCGTCTACCGCAGCCGCGACGACGTGCAGCTCGGCAGCCACTCGCCCCGACCCGGATGGGAGCGGATCGACCGATGAGCGAGAACACCGGTCAGGAGTCGGCCCTCCAGGCCTCCAGCGATGTCGTGTCGGTGGCCGTGCTTGCCGAGCAGCTGCTGGAGTCGCTGCCGGGGCAGTCGTCAGGCCGTGCGGCACGCACCGTGATGTCCGGCCCGCGGATGCGCGCCGTCGTGATGGCGCTCGCCGCGGGCGCGGAGATGGCCGAGCACGAGTCGCCGCCCGCCGCCACGCTGCACGTGCTCTCCGGCGAGCTGACCGTCAGCGGCGACGGCCGCACCTGGCGGGTCACCACCGGCGAGCTGGTGCCGATCCCGCCCGAGCGGCACGCCGTCGCCGCGCACGCCGACTCGGCCTTCCTGCTCACCGTCGCGCTCTAGCCCCCTCGCCCGACCCGGGTCCCGCCACCCCGCCCCACCCCCGCCGACCTGTTGTAACGCGGGGTTATGGACGCAACACACGCGGCATGACGCGGGTGAACCGTCCACAGCGCTTGGGAAGTACGGCGGCCGCCGGGTCGTGCTCACGGGGCCGGCGCGAGCACCTTCGACAGCCGGACGAAGCTGTAGCCGCGGGCCCGCAGCTTGCGGATCACGATCGGCAGCGCGTCGGCGTCGAGGGTGCTGCCGTCGTCGGGGTTGGACCCGACGTGCATCAGCACGATCGCACCCGGCTCGGCCGCGGCCAGCACCCGGTCCACCACCTCGGTCACCGTCATCCCGCCCGAGGTGCCCTTCCAGCCGAGCGTGTCGACGGTCCACCGGAACGGCACGTAGCAGAGGTCGTTCAGCAGCCCGATCGTGTGCGCGTCCCGGGCCCCGAACGGGAACCGGAAGAACCGCCGCGGGTCCTCGCCCGTGCTGTCCCGGATCACCCGCTCGGCGCGCACCACCTGGTTCACCACGCGGAAGTCGGGCAGCGTCGTGAGGTCGGGGTGGGCGAAGGTGTGGTTGCCGACGAGATGCTGCCGGGCGATCCGCTGCGACTTGCCGGGGTAGGTGACCACGAACCGGCCGGTCAGGAAGAACGTCGCCGGCACCTCGCGAGCCTCAAGGGTGTCGAGGATCGGCTTCACCCCGTCGCCGTTCGCTCCGGCGTCGAAGGTCAGCGCGACCAGCTTGTCGGTGAGATCCAGCCGGGACACCACGACGCGATCGAACCGGGGCGGCACCTCGCAGGCGGTCGCTGCGACGTCGAGAGCGTCGGCGGAGGCACTCAGCGAGGCGGCCGGCGAGGCGGCCGGCGAGGCACCCGGTGGGACGGCCGGCGGCGCATCCGAAACAGTCGGATCTGTGGCACACCCGGCCGCGAGCAGGACCAGCGCCGCCACAGCAGCGAGTTGGCGTCGCATCACGATCACCGTCCTGGCCTGCTCAGGAACGAATCCCCGGGCACCCGCTCCCGAGACAACCATCGCCCGCCCGTCGTACCTCCACCAGCGGCCGAGGTCCCGACCTGCCGCCGATGGTCCCCGACCGGACCATCCGGGCGTGCCGAGCCGACCGGACCATCCGGGCGTGCCGTGCCGACCGGACCATCCGGCCGTGCCGGGCCGACCAGACCGGACGATCCGGGCCCCGACCGGGATGCAAGACGCACCGGTCCGTCTGAGGGGCCGGGGCTAGGCTCGCAACGCCCCGACTCCGACTCTGCAACGACGCAAGGAGCCCCGATGACCTACCGCCCCGAGACGCTGGGAGTGCACGCCGGTCAGGAGGAGGCGGACTCCGCCACCAACGCCCGCGCGGTGCCGATCTACCAGACCACGTCCTACGTCTTCGACGACACCGAGCACGCCGCGAACCTGTTCTCGCTGGCCGAGCCCGGCAACATCTACACGCGGATCATGAACCCCACCCAGTCGGTGTTCGAGGAGCGGATGGCCGCGCTCGAGGGCGGCGTCGGAGCGCTCGCGACCGCCTCGGGTTCGGCGGCGACGACGTACGCGGTGCTCAACCTGACCTACGCCGGGGACAACATCGTCGCGCTGTCGACGCTGTACGGCGGCACCTACGCGTTGTTCGCGCACACCCTCCCGCAGTTCGGGATCGAGGTGCGCTTCGTCGACCCGGACAAGCCGGAGGAGCTCGCCAAGCACGTCGACGAGAAGACCAAGCTGGTCTTTGCCGAGACGATCGGCAACCCGAAGATCAACGTGGTCGACATCCGTGCGTGGGCCGACGCCGCCCACGCCGAGGGCCTGCCGCTGATCGTGGACAACACCGCCCCGTCGCCGTACCTGTGCCGCCCCTTCGACCTGGGCGCCGACGTCGTGGTGCACGCCGCGACGAAGTACATCGGCGGGCACGGTACGTCGATCGGCGGCGTGATCGTCGACGCCGGCTCCTTCGACTGGACCGCCCACGCCGAGCGGTTCCCCGGGCTGACCCAGCCGGACGGCGCCTACCACGGTGTCGTCTGGACCGAGGCCGTCGGCAACCTGGCCTACATCATCCGGGCGCGCACCGTGCTGCTGCGCAACACCGGTGCCGCGATCGCGCCGCTGAACTCCTGGCTGTTCCTCCAAGGCCTGGAGACGCTGCACCTGCGGATGGAGCGGCACAGCGAGAACGCCCTTAAGGTGGCGCAGTTCCTCGAGGGGCACGACGCGGTGTCGTGGGTGAGCTACCCCGGCCTGGAGAACGATCCATACAAGGAAGTCGCGGACCGCACGCTGACCGGCCGCGGCTACGGCGGCCTGGTGAGCTTCGGCGTCACCGGTGGCCGTGAGGGCGGCAAGGCGTTCGTGGAGGGACTGGAGCTGTTCAGCCACCTGGCCAACATCGGCGACGCGAAGTCGCTGGCGATCCACAACGCGACCACGACCCACTCGCAGCTGACCCCCGACGAGCTCGAGGCGGCCGGGGTGCCCGAGGACATGGTCCGGCTCTCGATCGGCATCGAGCACGTCGACGACATCATCGCCGACGTCGAGCAGGCACTGGCCAAGGCCCAAGAGAAGGCACAGGCCGCGGGCAAGTGACCACCGTCTCCGACCCGCACTCGGTCGGCCGTACGACGACCGAGCGGGCCCTGCTCTACACCGAGCAGGACCCGCTCGTCCTCGCCACCGGGCAAACCCTCGGCCCGGTCGAGGTCGCCTACGAAACCTACGGCACGCTCGCCCCGGCGCGCGACAACGTGATCTTCGTGTGCCACGCGCTGACCGGCGACGCGCACGCCGCCGGCTACAGCGAGGGCTCGACCAAGCCGGGGTGGTGGGACAACCTGATCGGGCCCGGCAAGCCGCTGGACACCGACCGGTTCTTCGTGATCTGCCCGAACCTGCTCGGCGGCTGCCAGGGCACGACCGGCCCCTTGTCGACCGACCCGGCGACCGGGAAGCCGTACGGCATGGACTTCCCGCTGCTGCAGATGACCGACTTCGTCACCGTGCACCGGCGGCTGCTCGAGCACCTCGGCATCGAGCGGCTGCACGCCGCGGTCGGGGGTTCTCTCGGCGGGATGCAGGTGCTGCAGTGGACGCTCGACGCTCCTGACCAGATCGACAACGCGGTGGTGGTCGCGGCCTCGTCACGGCTGACCGCGCAGAACATCGCGTTCTCCGCGGTGGCCCGCGAGGCGATCATGCGCGACCCGGACTTCCAGGGCGGGTCCTATGTGCACAGCGACCGGGCCCCGCACCTGGGGCTGTCGATCGCGCGGATGATGGCGCACATCACCTACCTCTCCGAGGAGGCGATGAGCGAGAAGTTCGGCCGCCGGCTGCAGGGGGACGAGCCGCCGGGCAGCCGGATGGGCCTGGGCGTGGACTTCCAGGTGGAGAGCTACCTCAACCACCAGGGCGAGGTGTTCCTCGACCGGTTCGACGCCCTGTCCTACCTGTACCTGACCCGGTCGATGGACTACTTCGACCCGTTCGCCGACCCCTCGGCCGCGGCCCGGGTCGCCGCAGGAGGCACGCGCTTCCTGGTGATCTCCTTCGACACCGACTGGCGCTTCGACACCTCGCACTCACGGCGGATCGTCCGCACGCTGGAGCACGCCGGCGCGTCGGTCAGCTTCCGCGAGATCCGCTCGCCGTGGGGGCACGACTCGTTCCTGCTCGTCGTGCCCGGCTACCACGAGACGATCAGCGCCTTCCTCAACGCCGACTCCCGCGACATCCGCTCGGGTCAACGCGTGCACGTGCCCGGCCGCCCCGACCTCGACGTGGTCGCCGGGCTGGTCCCCGACGACTCGCGGGTGCTCGACATCGGCTGCGGCGACGGTGACCTGCTCGCCCACCTCGTCCACGAGCACGGCTGCTCGGGCACCGGCGTCGAGATCGACCCCGATGCGGTGCTCGCCTCCATCCGCCGTGGTGTGCCGGTGATCGAGGTCGACCTCGACGAGCAGCTCGACGAGTTCGCCGACGACGCCTTCGACGTGGTCGTGATGTCCCAGACGCTGCAGGCCACCCGGCGCCCGGCCGACGTGCTCCGCGAGATCAGCCGGGTCGGCCGCCGCTGCATCGTGTCGGTGCCGAACTTCGGGCTGTGGCGACACCGGTTCGGGCTGCTGCTGCGCGGCCGGATGCCTGTGTCCCGGGAGCTCCCACACCCCTGGCACGAGACCCCGAACATCCACCTGTCCACCCTCGCCGACCTCGAGGCGCTGTTCGCACACCTCGGGCTGGTCGTCGAGCAGCGGATCCTGCTCGACGACAAGGCCCGCCCGATGCGGTCGTCGTACGCCGCCAACCTGCGCGCCGGGGCCGCGGTCTACGTCCTGACCCGCTGACCCGCTCACCGGCCTGTCGCGGCGCGAGCCCGGGTCGCTGTTCGGGCTCGGCTCACTTGCAACGTTCTGCACCAGTTGCGGCGCGGAAATGGTGCATTTCGTTGCAAGTGGCGGGACCCGCACCGGTCTGCACGGGTAGTCCGTGAGCAGATCGCCCCCACGAGGCATGTCGCGGGCCGTTTGCCCACTTACCTCCCGTGTGCAGGTCTCGACCGGCGGGGGGGGGGGGGTCGACCAGCGGGGTGTCTCGACGAGCTCGACCAGCGTGGGGCTCGACCAGCGGATCAGGCGGGGGTGTGCGACCCGGCGAGGTGGAGCGCTTCGCGGGCGGCGGGATCGGCGAGGGCGCGGTCGGGGGCCACGAGACCGATCCGGGTACGGCGGTCGAGCAGGTCGTCGACGTCCAGGGCACCCTCGTGGCTCACCGCCCACAGCAGCTCGGCGATCGTCACCGGCGACCCCGGCGCGACGGGCAGCAGCGGGTCGTCGACCAGACCGGCTGCGGCGGCGAGCACGTCCGGCGCCTCGGCGCCGTACCGGCGCACCAGCCGCTCCGGGGCCTCGACGGCCGCGAGCGCAGACCGGGCAGCGGCGCCGACGAGCGGCAGGTTGCGGGTCGGGCACGGGTCGGCGGCGAGACCGGCGGCTGAGACGGCGGCGTCGACGGCGTCCTCGGCCATCTGCCGGTAGGTGGTCAGCTTGCCGCCGACGACCGTGATCACTCCGGTGGACGACGTGAGCACCGCGTGCCGGCGGGACAGGTCGGCGGTCCGGCCCTCCGAGTCCAGCAGGGGGCGCAGTCCGGCGAAGGCGCCGACCACGTCGTCGCGGTGCAACGGGCGTTGGAACACCGCGCCGGCGACGTCGAGCAGGAAGCCGATCTCGGCCTCGGTCGGCTCGGGCACGTCGGGGATGTCGCCGTCGGTGGGCTCGTCGGTGAGCCCGACGTACACCTGGCCGTCGGGCTGGGGCAGCACGAGCACGAACCGGTTCAGCTCACCGGGCACCGGCGCGGTGACCGCGGTGGTGAGGCCGGGCAGCGCCGAGCCACGCAGCACCAGGTGGGTGCCGCGGGAGGGGCGCAGGGAGACCTCGGGCACCAGCGAGCCGGCCCAGACCCCGGTCGCGTTGACGACCGCCCGCGCCCGGATCGTCGCGACCGCGCCGGTGGTCTCGTCGCGCACCTCGGCGCCGGTGCCGGTCAACGACAGCACCCGGGTGCGGGTCAGCACGCGCGCTCCCAGGCCGGCTGCCGTGCGCGCGATGCCGACCACGAGGCGGGCGTCGTCCTCGAGCTGGCCGTCCCAGGCGAGGATGCCGCCGCGCAGCCCGGGCGCCCGGAGCGGCGGGGCCAGAGCGAGCACCTCGGTCGCGGAGAGCCGGCGCGGCCGGGGGAGCACGTCGCGTGGGGTCCGCGCGGACACCCGGAGCAGGTCCCCGGCGCGGAGGCCGGCGTTGACCAGGGCGCCCTCGGCGCGCGAGACCATCGGCATCAGCGGGGTGAGCATCGGCATCGCGTGGACCAGGTGCGGAGCGGTGCGGGTCATCAGGATCCCGCGCTCGCGGGCGGACTCGTAGGCGACGCCGACCTGCCCGTTGGCGAGGTAGCGCAGGCCGCCGTGGATCAGCTTGGAGCTCCATCGCGACGTGCCGAAGGCGATGTCGTGCGCGTCGACGGCGACCACGTCGAGCCCGCGGGCGGCGGCGTCGAGCGCCACCCCGGCGCCGGTGACGCCGAGGCCCACCACGAGCAGGTCGACGGTGCGGCCGTCGGTGGCCTCGGCCAGCTCGCGGGTGCGGCGGGCCGCGGTCAGCGCGGTGTCGCCCAGCGCGGGCGTCAGCGGGCGACCCGGCGGGTGAGCCGGCGGGTGAGCCGGCCGACGGCGCCGCGGGTGAGCCGGCGGCGGGGAGGTGGAGGAGGGGTGGCGCGTCATGGCGTCAGGTACCTCTCGAGCAGGACGCGCAGCTGCTCGTCGTACGCGTCGACGGGGTGCTCGTCGTCGGCCATCGTGTGCGCGGACAGCGTGAAGCCGAGGGCGGCGAGCATGATGCTGCGGGCGAGCAGGACCGGGTCGCCCTCGCGGACCGAACCGTCCTCCTGGCCGGCGGCGACCAGCGGTGCGACGATTCCGAGGATGTTGTCCTGCGAGCGGCCGCGGCGCTGGAGCAGGTACGGCAGCAGCAGCTCGGGGTCCACCTCGACGATCTTGCGGAGCAGGTCGTTGGCGCGCAGCGCGGCGACCATGCGGCTCACCCCCAGGCTGAGCCGTTCCAGGGGCGCGGCGCCGGCGCCGGCCGAGGCCACCGCAGCCACGACGGCGCCCCACTCGCGGGTCATCAGGTCGGCCAGCAGGGTCTGCATGTCGGGCCAGCTGCGGTAGATCGTCATCCGCGAGACCCCGGCCCGGCGCGCCACGTCGGTGAGCGTCGTACGCGTCCAACCGGTGGCGAGGATGCACTCGCGCGCCGCGTCGAGGTAGCGGTCCTCGGCGGGACGGTCGCCCGCGGACCGGTTGTTACGAATGGACGCCATGTGTCACAGTGTAACTCATGACGACTCCGATGCACTGGGCTCGCTGGGGCGACCCGGCTCACGCGACCGCACTCCCTGAAGCGGCCGCGGGGCTCATCGACGCGGTCTTCGGCACCGAGGACCGGCCGACCGTCGACCTGATCGAGGTGCGCCTGCCCGAGCCCGGCCTCTCGCCGGAGCTCCTCGACGGCCTGCGTGCCCTGCTCGGCTCCGCGCACGTGCTCACCGACCACGAGGCACGGGTCCGGCACACCCGCGGCAAGTCCACCCCGGACCTGCTCCGGATCCGCCAGGGCGACGCCGCCGACGCCCCGGACGCCGTGCTGCTGCCGGCCGGGCACGACCAGGTCCAGGCGGTGGTCAAGTGGTGCACCGAGCACCGGGTCGCGCTGGTCCCGTTCGGGGGAGGTACGTCGGTCGTCGGAGGTCTCGCCGCACAGTGCGACGGGCTCGCCGGCGTGGTCGCGCTGGACCTGTCCCGGCTCAACCGGCTGGTCGCCGTGGACGCCGAGTCGCACACCGCCGAGCTCGAGGCCGGTCTGCTCGGCCCCGAGGCGGAGCGCCTGCTCGCCGAGCACGGGCTGACCATCGGCCACTTCCCGCAGTCCTTCCAGTACGCCAGCATCGGCGGGTTCGCCGCCACCCGGTCCAGCGGGCAGTCCTCCGCCGGCTACGGCCGCTTCGACTCCCTGGTCGTCGGGCTCCGCGTGGCCACCCCGCTCGGCACGCTCGAGCTCGGCACCAGCCCCGCCAACGCCGCCGGTCCCGACCTGCGCCAGCTGGTGCTCGGCTCCGAGGGCGCGTTCGGCGTGATCACCTCGGTCACCGTGCGAGTCCGGCCGGTCCCGCAGGTCCGGGTCTACGAGTCGTGGCGGTTCGACAGCTTCGCCGAGGGCACCGCGGCGCTGCGCACCCTGGTCCAGGAACGGATCGCGCCGACCGTGCTGCGCCTGTCCGACGAGGCCGAGACCGCGATCAACCTCGCCAAGCCGGCCGAGGTCGGCGGGGAGAACGCCGGCGGCTGCCTGGCGATCGTCGGCTTCGAGGGCACCCGGGAGTACGTCGACCGCGCCCACGCCGTGGTCACCGAGCGGCTCCACGCCCTGGGTGGGAAGAACCTCGGCGAGGACGGGGGTCGCGCCTGGGCGGAGGGCCGCTACCACGGGCCGTACCTGCGCGACTCCCTGCTCGACGTCGGCGTGCTCGTCGAGACCCTGGAGACCGCGACGTTCTGGTCGAACCTCCCGGCCCTCTACACCGGCGTGAAGACCGCGCTCGAGACCTCGCTCGAGGGCGCCAGCCCGATCGTGCTCTGTCACATCTCGCACGTCTACGAGACTGGGGCGTCGCTGTACTTCACCGTCGCCGCCAAGCAGGCCGCCGACCCGCTCGCCCAGTGGGCCGCCGCCAAGGCCGCGGCGTCCGACGCGATGATCGCGGCCGGTGCGACGATCACCCACCACCACGCCGTCGGCCGCGACCACAAGCCGTGGTTCGAGCAGGAGATCGGCCCGGTCGGCGTGGAGATGCTCCGAGCCGTGAAGCAGCGCATCGACCCCGCCGGTGTGCTCAACCCCGGGGTGCTCGTCCCGTGACCCGCTCCTTCGCGTTCCTGGTCAACCCCGCCTCCGGTGGTGGGGCGGCGCCCGCGGCCGTCGTGCCGGTGGCCCGGGTGCTGCGCGACGCCGGCTGCGAGGTGGAGGTCACCTACAGCCCCGGCCCCGCGGCCTGCCGCGACCTGGTCGCCGAGGCGGCCGCCCGCGGGGACGTCGTGGTCGCGGTCGGCGGTGACGGGATGGTCTCCTCGCTGGCCGGTGCCGTGGCCGACGCCGACGGCGTGCTCGGGATCGTCCCCAGCGGGCGCGGCAACGACTTCGCGCGACAGCTGGGCATCGGCGGCACGCCCGAGCTGGTGGCCGCCGTACTCCTCGAGGCGGAGCCGCGCCGCGTCGACGTGATCGACGTCGACGGCCGCGTCGTGGTCGGCAGCGTGTACGCCGGCGTCGACTCGCTGGCCTCGGAGCTCGTCGACCGGGCCCACCGGCTGCCACGGGCGCTGCAGTACCCCTACGCGGCGGTCCGCTCGATCATCCAGTTCCGCCCGTCGACGTACGACGTCGTCATCGACGGCGAGGCGCACCGCTTCGACGCCTACACCGTGGTCGTCGCGAACTCCGGGCATTACGGCTCGGGGATGAAGGTCGCCCCCGACGCCACCCTCGACGACGGCATCCTCGACGTGGTCGTGATCCGGGCGGCGTCGAAGCTGCGGCTGATCAGGGCGATGCCGAAGCTGTACGACGGCACGCACGTCGAGCTCGACGAGGTGCTCGTGCTTCGGGGCCGCGAGGTGCGCGTGCAGGCCGCCGAGCCGACCCTGGCCTACGGCGACGGCGAGCAGATCGGGCCGCTGCCGGTCACCGCGAAGGTGCGCCCGCTCGCGCTCCAGGTCCTCGCCTGACCCGGACGTCAACCACGCCGGCCGCCAAAGCGAACCGGACGCATGACGTCCGCGAGGAGTCCCGGACCTTCGCCGCCGCGCCGCGGGACCTGTGGCACTACGGACATCTCACCCTCGCGACGACCATGAGGGCATGAACATCCGCGCAGGGGAGATCGTCGTCGGGTACGACGGCTCCAGCGACAGCGAGCTCGCGCTCGACTGGGCCGACGAGCTCGCCGCCGAGCAGGGCCGCCGACTGCGTCTGCTGATCTCCGAGGTCGACCAGACCCAGGTCTTCGAGGCCACCAGCGACTGGCACGCCAGCAAGATGGCCCAGCTCGAGCGCGACGCGCGTGACCGGCTCGCCGGTGCGCAGGCCAAGGAGACGACGCTCGAGATGGTCGACGTCCCGCCGGCGCAGGCGCTGATCGACGCCTCGGCCAAGGCGGCGACGGTCGTGGTCGGTGCCCGTGGCCACAGCCTGCTGTCCGGTGTGCTGCTCGGCTCGGTCAGCCAGCACGTGACCCGCCACGCGTCCTGCCCGGTGGTGGTGACCCGGACGCCGTACCACCCCGACAGCCGCCGGGTCGTGGTCGGCGTCGACGGCTCCACCGGCAGCCGCAAGGCCCTCGACTTCGCCTTCGAGCACGCCAGTCGCAGCGGTAGCACGGTCACCGCGATCCACGGCTGGCGCGGTGCCGGCGGCGGCTACCCGGGCAGCGGGCTGGTCGAGGAGATCCAGGCCGCGGAGCGGATCCTCGCCGAGGCGCTCGGCGGGTACGCCGACCAGTTCCCCGACGTCGCGGTGACCACCGAGGCGATCCCGCTGCCCCCGCACCGCGCGCTCGCCGACGCCTCGCAGGCCGCCGAGCTCGTCGTGGTCGGCTCGCGGGGTCGCGGCGCGTTCACCGGGCTGATGCTCGGCTCGGTCGGGCAGTCGGTGCTGCACCACGCCCGGTGCCCGGTGGCCGTCGTACGCTGAGCCCATGCGCGCCTGGCGGACCAGCGGCACGGGGACCCTGGAGGCTGCGGACCTGCCCGTCCCGGTGCCCGGGCCCGGCGAGGTGCTCGTCGAGGTCGCGGTCTGCGGTGTCCGCCGCCCCGACCTGCACGTGCGCGACGGCGACCTCGCACAGCACCGTTCGCCCGTCGTACCCGGTCACGAGGTGGTCGGCACCGTCGCCGCGCTCGGCGAGGGTGTGGCCCGGTTCGCGGTCGGAGACCGGGTCGGGATCGCCTGGCTCCGGCACACCTGCGGCGAGTGCGCCTGGTGCCGGCGCGGGCAGGAGAACCTCTGCCCCGCCTCGCAGTACACCGGCTGGGACGCCGACGGAGGCTACGGGGAGTACGCCGTCGTCCCCGCCGCGTTCGCCTACGACATCCCCGCGGACCTCCCCGACGAGCAGGCCGCGCCGCTGCTGTGCGCCGGCATCATCGGCTACCGCGCGCTCCGCCGGTCGAACCTGCCGCCGGGCGGCCGGCTCGGGATCTACGGGTTCGGGGCCAGCGCCCACCTCACCGCCCAGATCGCGCTGGCGCAGGGCGCCGAGGTGCACGTGCTCACCCGCGACGCCGCCGCCCGCGACCTGGCGGTGGAGCTCGGCGCGGCCAGCGCGGGTGGGGCGTACGACGCGCCCCCGGTCCGGCTGGACTCCGCGATCTGCTTCGCGCCGGTGGGCGACCTCGTGCCACCCGCACTGGAGGCGCTCGACCAGGGCGGCACCCTCGCCGTCGCCGGTATCCACCTCTCCGACATCCCCGGCCTGGACTACCAGCGGCACCTGTTCCGCGAGCGGACGCTGACCAGCGTCACCTCCAACACCCGCGCCGACGGCGAGGAGCTGCTCCGGCTGGCCCCGCGGCTCGGCGTGCAGGCCACCGTGACGTCGTACCCGCTGGACCGCGCGGACGTCGCCCTCGACGACCTCGCGGCCGACCGGGTGCATGGCGCGGCGGTGCTGCGCATCGGGGACCTTCGCCCCTGACGGGGCGAGTGCCTGCGTGTCGCAATGGAGGTATGACGAGCGCAACGAAGACCTGGCACGTCGACATCTACATCGGCGAACGCGAAGGGCAGACCCACGCCGAGGCGCGGCTCCGCCGGGGTGAGAACGTCACCCTGACCGGCATCGGCTCGGCACGGCTGAACCCGACCGACCGGGACATCCCCGAGATCGGCGACGAGCTGGCCACCGCGCGGGCGCTGTCCGACCTCGCCCACAAGCTGCTGCACGCGGCCGCGGACGACATCGAGGCGATCACCCACGAGCACCCGGTGCGGCTGCACCACTGACCGGGCCGCCACCCCGATCTGCCCTGCTCTGCCGCTGCTCTGCCCCGGATCTGTCGCCGGCCGGTGCCGGGATCCGCGCCGGCCGGCGACCCTCTCGGGGCGCTGCTCAGGCGCAGGCGGGCAGCATCAGCTCAGTCGATCGCCTTGAGGCCGACCACGCAGCCGATGATGCCCGCGAGCAGCAGCACCTTCACCACCGACACCTGCTCGGTGCCGGTCGCCATCCCGTAGAGCACGGTCAGCGTCGCGCCGATGCCCACCCAGACCGCGTACGACGTACCGACCGGCAGGTCGCGCATCGCGTACGCCAGCCCGGCCATGCTCGCCGCCAGCGCGGCGAAGAACACCACCGAGGGCACCGGCCGGGACAGCCCGTCGGACTTGCCGAGCGCGGTGGCCCACACCGCTTCCAGGACTCCTGAGACGACCAGCACCAACCACGCCATGGCGCCGATCCTGCCAGCCGGGGCCGAACCGACGTGCACTCGCCTGCGGCCGGCGGTCGCCCCCGGCGTACGGCGACGCGGTCAGCCCGGCGAGTGCACGTTCGTTCGGCCCCGGACCCGCTTGTCGAGCGCATCCACTCCGAGCAGCACCGGCGCGGAGACCAGCGCGACCAGCCAGCCGACCAGCGGGGGGCTGGCGTGCCCGAGCCACAGCGCGATCGGGGTGACGAGCAGCACCACGAACGAGAACACCAGCTCGGTGGACGCGGCGGGGATCAGCAGCCGGTTGGTGGCCCAGCCGAGCTCCCCGGGCCGGCGGGTCGAGCTGCGGCAGGCGAACGCGTTCGCGGTCTGCGCGATCACCACGGTCATGAACGCCGCACCCGAGGCGGCGCGCAGGTCGTGGCCGGTCGGGAAGCCCGAGCCCGGCGACCAGCCGGCGGCCCACATCGAGAGCAGGAAGGCGGTCATCGTCATCACCGCGACCAGCGGCCCGAGCAGCCCGAACGCGCGCCGGAGCACGGTGCGGTTCATCAGCCGGCCCTTCACCGGAGGCCGGTCCAGCAGGTGCTTGGCCGGTGGCTCGGCACCGAGCGCCACCGCGGAGAGCGTGTCGGTGCCGAGGTCGAGGGCGAGGATCTGCAGCACTCCGAGCGCCAGCGGGAAGCTGCCGCCCGACAGCGCCCAGACCAGGAACGGGGTGAGCTCGGCGACGTTGTCGGTGAGGTGGTAGGTCAGGAAGCGCCGCACGTTCACGAACGTCGCCCGGCCCTGCTCCACGCCGGCGACGATGCTGGGGAAGGCGTCGTCGAGCAGCACCAGGTCGGCGGCCTCCCGCGCGACGTCGGTGCCCGAGCGGCCCATCGCGACCCCGATGTCGGCCTCGTGCAGGGCGGGGGCGTCGTTCACGCCGTCGCCGGTCATCGCGACCACGTGCCCCCGGGAGCGCAGCGCCGCGGCGATCCGGAGCTTGTCCTCCGGCGACACGCGGGCGACCACCACGCCGTCGTGGTCGAGCAGGGCGGCGAGCACCCGGTCGTTCTCGGGGAGCTCGGCGCCGACCAGCACCGGGGCGTCGGACGTCCGCATGCCGACCTCGTCGGCGATCGCCCGCGCCGTCGCCGGGTGGTCACCGGTCACCATCGCGACCCGGATCCCGGCGCCCCGGCACGCGACCAGCGCGTCGGCGACGCCGGGGCGGGGTGGGTCCTCCAGCGCGAGCAGCCCGAGCAGGTGCACGCCCTGCTCGAGCTCGCGCGGGTGCCGCGTCGTACGGCCGGCGATCGGTGCCGCGGCCACGGCCAGCACACGCAGGCCGCGGCCGGTCAGCTCGGCGACCGCGGCGTGCGCCGCCTCGGCGTCACCGCACAGCGGGAGCACGGTGTCCGGGGCGCCCTTGACCACGAAGCTGCCCGCAACCGAGACCGACATCCTGCGCAGCCGGGGCTCGAACGGGAAGCGCAGGTCGGGTGGGTGGGCGCGCCGGTCGGCGTCGGTGTCGATCCCGAGCCGTCGGGCGAACGTGTCCAGCGCCGCCTCCATCGGGTCGCCGTGGGAGACCCACGCCCCGTCCACCTCCAGGGCGTACCCGGTGGAGCAGCGCATCCCGGCCAGCCCCAGCTCCACGCAGGCGGGGCCGACGTCGGCCGAGGTCCAGTCGAGCCGTGCCACGGGGGCGTACCCGGCACCGGTGACGTGCACCGACCCGGCCGGCGTCCACGCCTCCACGACGGTCATCTGGTTCAGGGTCAGCGTGCCGGTCTTGTCGGTGCAGATGAACGTGGTCGACCCGAGCGTCTCCACGGCCTCCAGGTTGCGCACCAGCACCTGCCGCTTGGCCATCTGCTCCGCGCCCCAGGCCAGGGAGAGGGTGACGGTCGGCAGCAGCGCCTCGGGCACCAGCGCGACGGTCACCCCGATCGCGAACACGAACCCGTCCGAGAGCGGGTTGCCGACCAGCAGCGAGATGCCGAGGAACAGCACCCCGACGCCGACCGCGATCGCGGCGATCAGGCGTACGACGGTCCGCAGCTCGCGCGTCAGCACGGTGTCGGGCTTGCCGCCGGACGTGGCGAGCCGGGCGATCCCGGCCAGCCGGGTCTGCTCGCCGATCGCCGTGGTGACCGCCCGGGCCTCGCCCTCGACGACGAACGTGCCGGCGAACAGCGTGCCGCCCTGCTCCACCGCGGCGGCCTCGCTCTCCCCGGTGAGCATCGAGGAGTCCACGAGCAGCCGGTTCGCGGCGACGACCAGCGCGTCGGCGGGCACCCGGTCGCCGCTCTCTACGAGCAGGACGTCGCCGACGACGACGTCCTCGGCGTCGATCACCTGCCGGCGGCCGTCACGGAAGACGGTGACCTGGGTCGGCAGCATCGCGCGGAGCTTCTCGGCGGCCCGGTCGGCCCGCTCCTGCTGCGCGAACGCGAACAGCCCGTTGAGCACGATCACCCCGAAGATCGCGATCCCGAGCTGCGGCAGCCCCCCGAGGAACGCGAGCCCGCCCGCCACCCACAGCATCACCGCGAAGAAGTGGGTGAGCTCGCCGAGCAGCCGGCGGGCGGCCGACGGGCGTCGGGGCTCGGGCAGCCGGTTGGGCCCGTGCTCGGACGACCGCCGCGCGGCCTCGGTGCTGCTCAGGCCGGCGGCGGTCGTCGTACTCATCGAGCGCTCCGCTCAGGCGGGATGCTCCGCGGGCCGGATGGCGGCGTCCGGCCCCGGGAAGACGAGCGCCTCGTGACCGGTGTCGAACCAGCGCACGACGTACGGCGGGGCTCCGTCCTTGCCCCGGACCTCGAGGATCTCGCCGTCGCGCTCGTGGTCGTCGACGTGCGTGCCGGACACGTGGATCCGGTCACCGACCGCGGCTCGCACGGCTACTCCTGCTCGGCGCGCTGGACGGGGATCTTCTTGCTCGGGGCCTTCTCCTCGCGCGCCATCGGCACGCGCACCTCGAGGACGCCGTCGGCGTACGACGCGGTGATGGCCTCCGGGTCCGTGCCGGCCGGCAGCGTGATGCTGCGGCGGAACGAGCCGTAGTGGAACTCGCGGTGGTTCTTCTCCTTGGTCTCCTCACGGCGTTCACCGCGGATGACGAGCATGTCGTTCTCGACGGTGACCTCGACGTCCTTGTCGGGGTCGATGCCGGGGAGCTCGGCGCGCAGCACGTAGGCGCCCTCCTCGACGAAGTCCTCGACCCGGACGTACGGCGCGAGCCCGAACCCGTGAAGGTTCAGCGGCGCGTTGGACTCGAGCCAGTCGAGCATCTCGGCCATCGGACTCGAGGTCCTCCGGGTGATGGTGCTCATGGTGTCCTCCCTTCGGGCACACGGGGGTTCTGTCCCTTCAGCCTCCCGCCGTCGGGGTGGACGCTGAAGGGGCGAAGGTCCCCCGCGGCGGCGTCGGTGCGGGGTGCTCCCGGGTTCGTTCGGCGGGGTCGTCCACCGGGCCGGTCCGGGTCGGGTGATTTGAGGAGTTTGCGGTGCGCCCGCTGTGGGCACATGCCCTGCGTCCGTCGTACGAACTCTGTGAGCCGCCCGATGCCAGAGCCCCTGACCGAGTCCATGTGGGGCTACCAACGCCAGTTCCGCATCTCGCTCGACAACGCCGCGGACCGGGCGCTCGACCAGATCGGCGCGATCCTGTCTCCCGACGCGTTCGTGGTCGGGTTCGCCGTCGGCAGCGAGGACACCGCCCGGGTGTGCCTGGAGGCGCGGGAGGGGATGGACCCGGCGTTCACGCCCGACGACTTCGGCGGCGTGGTGCTCGACGCCAAGCGTCGCTACGCCGACTCGCCGGTGCACGACATCGTCTTCGCCTCCGAGGAGATGCACGAGGCCCGGCACGAGTTCTTCCGCGACGCCGCCCGAGCCCGTGCGGTCGAGGCGGCGATGGCCGCCGCGCCGGCAGGTGCCGGCCGGACCTTCTTCGTCGGCCAGTCCGCCTGCGTGGGGGAGTACGACGTGCACCCGGTCGTCTCCGTCGACAGCGCCGCGCTGGATGCGCTCCCGCGGCTGGAGACCACCGAGGTGCAGGGCACCACGGTCACGGTCTCGCTCGCGCACGGCATCATCAGCGAGCTGCTCCGCACCGCGACGCATGCGCTGCTGGCCGCGAAGCCGCCGCGGACCATCTCGCCGATCGAGGACGACGTCCCCACCGACGCGATCCGCCGCTCGGCCAACCACCTGGTCTTCTCGACCGCGCTGATCGCCGGGCAGACCCTGGCGAAGGGGCTGTTCGACTCCTTCGAGGCGCTCTCCTCGACCGCCTACGAAGGCCGTGCCGGCTCCGGCACGGTGATCCTCGCCGCCGACGGGCACCAGCACGTCGACGTCGCGATCCGGCTGCGGGCGCCGATCTCCGTGCGCGAGCGGCTGCAGTTCCGCAAGCTGCTCGAGCTCACCGACGACCAGCTCGGGCTGCTGATCGACGGCACCACGATCTACGGGCTCGGCGCGATCTCCGAGCAGTACGACGGCTCCACCGAGGACCTGTTCCGGTTCTCGATCGTCGAGCAGGGCGTGTGGATCATGTCCCACCACGGCGACGCCCTGCTCCGGGTCGCCAACGGCCACCCGCAGCTGCCGCGGCCGCGGATGTCACCGTCGCTGTTCGTCGACTCGATGCGCCGCGTTTTCGCCGCCGTCGACGACTCCGACATCCGGGCGATCTGGCGGCTCGCGCAGACCGCGGTCAGCCAGGGCAAGGGCACCATGCTGGTGATCACCACCGCCGCCGCCCAGGAGGCGCAGCGGCTCGCGCCGCAGGCGATCGCGATCGACCCGCAGCCGATCGGGTCCCGGATGCTCCGGGCGCTGACCAAGATCGACGGGGCCGTGCTGCTCACCCCCGACGGCACCTGCCACGCGGTCGGGGTGATCCTCGACGGCGTGGCCACCGGCGTCGGCGACCCCGGCCGCGGCGCCCGCTACAACTCCGCGGTGCGCTACACCGCGGCCTCCTCCGCGCCGTGCCTGATCGTGATCGTCAGCGACGACGGGATGATCGACGTGCACCCCGAGCTCGCGCCGCGGGTGCGCCCCGAGGACGTCGAGCAGGCGCTGTTCGACCTCGAGACGATCGGCAGCGCCGAAGACGTGGACCTCGAGCGGTTCTACGCCACCCGCGAGCGGCTGCGGCTGTTCGCGTTCTACCTCTCCGAGAGCCAGTGCGAACGCGCCAACGCCGTCGTCGAGCAGGTCGAACGGCAGCGTCATGCGAAGACCGGCATGCGGTTGGCCGTCGTACCCTTCGCGCCCGACCCGCGGATGAACGAGTCCTTCTTCTCCACCTGACAGGCCCCCACCGGCCCAGCTTTCCCAGGTGCCCCTGGTTTCCCACGTGCCCCCGGATTCCCACGTTAACGTGGGAATCCCCCACCTGGCACGGGGTGTACGCCGTGCCAAGTGCTGGTTTGCCGCGCCAAGTGACCGACCTCGAGGACCCAGAGGCACGCAGCGCGGCCCCCCTCGACGACGTCCCGTGATGCGAGACACGGCGCGTCGCGGGAAGAGGGAGCGCGGACACTCGGTTGGTCACCAAGACCGACAGTCTTGAATCCACACATCTCTCGGGGAACCCGCATGCCTTCTGTGACCCTCCAGCCTGACGCCAGCCCGGACCGTCGGGTCGCACCGCCTCCGCCGGTCGCCGCTCCGGCTCAGCGCGGGGTCGTCGCGGCCGGCCTCGTCGCCGCTGTCGTGCTGGCCACGCTCACCTACCGAACCCAGGGCGGTGACAAGGCGCTGTTGCTGGTGCTCGGGCTCGGCCTCGGTCTGGCGCTGTTCCACTCCAGGTTCGGGTTCACCTCCGCCTGGCGCCAGCTCGTCGCCGTCGGCCAGGGCAAGGCGCTGCGCGCGCACTCGCTGCTGCTTGCGGCGACGGCGATCCTGTTCGCGCCGTTCCTCGCGGCGGGGGTCGCGCCCTCCGGGATCGCGGTCGAGGGCAACCTGGCCCCGATCGGGGTGAGCCTCCTGGTCGGAGCGACGGTGTTCGGCATCGGCATGCAGATCGGAGGTGCGTGCGCGTCCGGGACGCTGTACATCGTCGGCAGCGGGCACACCGCGATCTTCCTGACGCTGGGCGGCTTCGTGGCCGGCTCCACGATCGGTGCGGCGCACTTCGCCTGGTGGCAGGCCACTCCCGCGACCGACCCGGTCAGCCTGGCGACGGTGTTCGGCAGCCACACCGCGGGCCTGGCCGTGACGCTGCTCGCAATGGCTGCGATCGCCGGCCTGACCTACGTGGTGGCGCGGATCAAGAACCCGCCGCCGGTCGCCCCGGTCGCCACGGCGACGGGCCTGCGCCGGGTCGTCCGCGGCGCCTGGCCGCTGTGGGTCGGTGCCCTGGCGCTCGCCGTACTCAACCTCGGCGTGCTCCTCACCAAGGGCTCCCCGTGGGGCGTCACCAGCGCCTTCGCGCTGTGGGGCTCGAAGATCGCGGGCGGGCTCGGGCTTGCCGACCCGACCTCGTGGGACTACTTCGCCGGCGACAAGGCGGCCGCCCTGGAGCAGTCCCTGCTCGGGGACTCCACGAGCCTGACCAACTTCGGGATCATCATCGGCGCACTGATCGCCTCTGGCCTGGCCGGTGGCTTCAGCCTGCACCGCCGCGTGCCTGCTCGGATGGCGCTCGGTGCGATCGTCGGTGGCGTGCTCATGGGGTACGGCGCCCGCCTGGCCTACGGCTGCAACATCGGCGCCTATCTCGGTGGGATCTCGTCGCTCAGCCTGCACGGCTGGGTCTGGGGCGTCATGGCGATCCTGGGCACGTGGATCGGGCTTCGGGCCCGCCCGCTGTTCGGCCTGAGCCGGCCCAAGCCGACCGACGGCGTCTGCTGATCCGCGGGCCGCGGGCCGGGGGTTTCCCACGTTAACGTGGGAATCCGGCACCTGGCACGTGCCGTAACCCGTGCCAAGTACCAGATCGTCGCGCCAAGTGACGCCGCCGCGCCGCGACCGGGCGCCTGTCAGAGCTCGATCGCGCGGTTGACCCAGGTGGACGTGACCCGCATGCCGACCTTCTCGTACAACCCGAGCGCCCCGGTCCGCGAGTCGGTCGACAGCTCGAAGCGCGTGGCGCCGTGCCGTCGCGCCTCGGCGAAGGCGTCGACGAGCAGCGCCTGCGCCAGGCCACGCCCGCGCTGGTCCGCGCGAGTTGCCAGCCGGGAGATGTAGGCCTGCTCGCCGTTCAGCTGCAGCACCCCCATCGCGACGAGCGCCCCGTCAGCGCCCGTGACCACCCGAAGCTGCCAGGGCTCGAAGCCTGGGCGCTGCACGACCTGGGACTGCCAGATCTCGAACGTGTCGCGCTCTCGCTGGGACCACTCCAAGAAGGCGTCCTCGTTGAGGTTGAAGGCTGCCGCCCAGTCGGCCTCGGTCGCGGCCCGCACGGTGTACGACGGGGGAAGCCGGCGTTCTGGGACCGCCAACCCCTCGGGCAGCTGCAGCACCCAGCTGGTCCACCGCACGTGGTAGCCCAGCGCCTCCAGCAGACGGTCACCCGGTGAGCCCTGGGGCACCGGCATCCCGATCACCGTCGACCCCTTCTCCCGGGCCTTGCCCTGCATCCACCCCGCCAGCCAGGTACCGATACCCCGGCCGAGGTAGTCGGGGTGGACCGCGGCGTCACCCCGGTCGCCGTACGACACCTCGGCGTAGCCGACCAGCCGGTCACCGTCATACACGCCGACCGCGCCGTCGGACACGTCGTAGCCCGGCCGCTGCCAGTCCGCGACGATGTCGGCCTCCTCGATGACCACCTCGCCGACGTCGGCGAGCTCCTGCGCGGCGATGACGGCCGTGACGGCGGCGGCGTCAGCGGGCACGAGCGGGCGGGTGGTGAGCCCGGCGGGGAGGTCGAGTGCGAGGGTCATGGCGCACATTGCAGCAGGAACGCACCGGGGAGCGCCGCTGGCTTTCTCGCCGGCCGAACCAGGAGGCGCACCGGAACCCCGTTCAGGTGACGGGACGTCAAGACTTCCCGCCATCGGCCAGGACGCGCGCTTAGCCTCGTGTGGATCGGCGCCGGCGCTCGGGGCTGCCGCGACAGTCTTGGGTCACGGGGGAAGGACTGTGGCCCCGACCCTGGAGGTGCTCGATGGGCCCGCAGTTCCGCCGTCCCCTGCACTACGCCGTCAGCGGCGTGGTCGCTGCCGCCGTCGTCACGATCCCGGGGATGACCCCCGCGAACGCCGTCGACGGCCACACGCTCACCCTGGCCGGGCCCGGCACGGCCGTGGTCGGCAAGGTGAGCACGATCAAGGCGTCCGGGATCGTGCCCGACGACGTCTTCCTCAACCGCTACCTCAACGTCTACGCGATCCCGACCAGCGTGGTCTCGGCGTGTCCGGCCACGTTCCAGAACGCCATCCAGCTCGCCGACGCCAGCTCGTCTGCTGGCGGCGACAGCGTCGCGATCTACGTCCCCGTCGAGGGGAACTTCGAGGTCCCGGTGGCCTACACGCCGCGTGCGACCGGGCCGTTCCTGCTGTGCGGCTACGTCCACGAGGGCGTCGAGACGATGGCGGCCGACTCCCACCAGGTCAAGGTGAGCAAGGCAGGCGCCGCCGGCAAGCCGGTGAACGTGTCCTCGCCGAAGGTCAAGCGTCAGGGAGCCACGCTCGTCTGTGCCCGCGGGTCGTGGTCGGGCCGGCCCACCCGCTACACCTACCACTGGCGGGTCAACGGCAAGAAGAAGCCCGGTGCCACGGCCCGCCAGCTCGCGGTGACCGCGAAGCTCAAGGGCAAGCAGGTCCAGTGCGGCGTCACCGCGGTCAACGCGGCCGGTGCGACGCGAGCGCTGAGCAGGCGGTTCCTGGTCAGGTGATCGGCCGGTAGCGGTCAGGGTGTGACCAGGGGCGGGTTCCGGTCTCTCCCCGATGCCGGCCGGCGCGCCCGGAACCTACCTTCCCCGCATGCCCCGAATCGTCCGTCGCCTCGCCCTGCTCCTGCCCGCGATGCTCGCCCTTGCGCTGCTCGCAGTGATCGCCCTCGTCTGGTGGCGGTACGACGCCGCGCGGCTCGATCTCGCCGGCCGTACGACGTTCACCAACCCGGTCGACGTACCCCCGCTCGCCGAGTCCCGGATCGACGACCGCGGCCGTCGCGTGTTCGACCTGACCCTGCAGCGCGGCGAGACCGACTTCGGGCAGGGGCGCGTTGCCGGGACGTGGGGGATCAACCAGCCCTACCTCGGCCCGACGTTGCGGGCGAAGCGCGGCGAGCGGGTGCTGGTCAACGTCACCAACGAGGTCGGCGAGACGAGCACGCTGCACTGGCACGGGATGCACCTTCCCGCGCGCATGGACGGCGGCCCGCACCAGATGGTCGAGCCCGGGGAGACCTGGTCGCCGACGTGGCAGCTCGACCAGCCGGCCGCGACGCTGTGGTACCACCCGCACCTGCACGGCAGCACCGCCGACCACGTCTACCGCGGGCTCGCCGGGATGTTCCTCGTCGACGACGCCGAGTCGGTCCGGCTCGCACTGCCCCAGGAGTACGGCGTCGACGACATCCCGCTGATCGTGCAGGACAAGCGGTTCGACGAGGCGGGGCAGCTCGACGACGGTACGTCGTTCCTCAACCCCGTCGGCGTGCTCGGCGACGAGGTCCTCGTGAACGGCACCGACGACGCGTACCTCCCGGTCACCACCGAGGTGGTCCGGCTGCGGCTGCTCAACGGCTCCAACGCCCGGGTCTACAACTTCGGGCTCGACGACTACCGCGAGTTCGACCTGGTCGCCACCGACGGCGGCCTCGTCGAGCGGCCGCTGCCGATGTCGCGGCTCCGGCTCTCCCCGGGCGAGCGAGCCGAGATCGTGGTGGCGATGGAGCCCGGCGAGCGCGTGGTCCTGCGGTCCTACCCCTCCGACATCGCCGGCGACCCGCTCCAGCAGCGCTGGTCGGGCGGCGACGACAGCCTCGACGTGCTCGAGCTCCGCGCCGCCGACGACCTGGCCGACTCGCCGCCGCTGCCCGAGCGGCTCGCCGACCTCCCTGACGCCCAGGCGGCGGCCGCGGACGCCGAGGTGAGCCGCGACTTCCGGCTGACCACGCCCACGATCAACGGCCGCACGATGGACACGGACCGGATCGACGAGACGGTGAAGGTCGGTGCGACGGAGCTCTGGCGGGTGCGCAACGAGGACGGCACCCCGCACAACTTCCACGTCCACGACGTGCAGTTCCGGGTCGTGTGGGTCGACGACGGCGAGCCGGAGCCCGCGCTGCGGGGCCGCAAGGACACCGTGCTGGTCCCGGCGAACACCGAGGTGGTCCTGGTGATGACGTTCGAGGACCACACCGACCCGGACGCGCCGTACATGTTCCACTGCCACCTGCTGCGCCACGAGGACCAGGGGATGATGGGCCAGTTCGTGGTCGTGGGACCCGGTGAGGAAGCCGGCGCCCCGGGCCAGCTTCACGACCACTGAGCGGCGCTCGGCGCAGCAGCGCCCTGGGGGCGGTCGGGTTAGGCTCGCGAGCATGAGCCGGATCTTCACCACCAGCTTCGCGTCGGTGTACCCCCTCTACGTGGCCAAGGTCGAGAAGAAGGGCCGCACGAAGGCCGAGCTGGACCAGGTGATCGAGTGGCTCACCGGCTTCGACGAGTCCGCCCTGGCGGCGCACCTCGACGCGGACACGACCTTCGAGGACTTCTTCGCCGACGCACGCCTCAACCCGAACGTCTCGCTGATCACCGGTGTGGTCTGCGGGGTGCGCGTCGAGGAGATCGACGACCCGTTGATGCAGAAGATCCGCTACCTCGACAAGCTCGTCGACGAGCTCGCCAAGGGCAAGGCGATGGAGAAGGTCCTGCGGGCCTGAGGGGCCGGCGCCGTACCGCCGGTTCGGACACGACGTACGACTCCAGCGCTATCTCTACCCGCCGGGCCACGTCGCGGCCACGGCCGAGGCGGCCGGCCTGCGTGAGGTGTGCTGCTTGGTCAGACGCGCGGGTCGTCAGTCGCCCGTGCCGGGCGACCAGCCGAAGCCGCGATCGTGCTCGCCGCCCGTGATTCGGAAGACTTCGACGGTCTGAGGGTCGTCGGTGGCCAAGGCGATCCGTTTCGTCGTGAGGTACGCCGAGTCGGCACCCGCCCATCGACCGAGCAGGGTGCTCGACTCGACCTCGACCTCGACCTCGTCCGGAACCCCCTCGAGGGCGTTCCTCAGCTCCCCCACCGTGATGCCGCTTCGACCGCCCCACCACAGCGACGGGTCCGGGGCGAGGAACCCGGTGAAGTGCTTCCCGCAGCGACGACAGGCCTTGTTGTCGCCCGGGTCGCCGGGCCGCTGTTCGGACGGCGGCCGCTGTCCGTAGGAGTGGATGCCGAGGCGACAGAGCAGGTTCATCACTGACCTCGTGAGCTGCGCAGTTACACCCAGCATGCGGCGCGGTCACCCGTCAGGGCAGGGTCGCAAGTCCCCTCGGGTGGCACTGGTCGGGACGTCCGCCTCTGTGCAGGACCGGGCGACCGTCGCACGTTGGGACTGAGCCCCGACGCGACCGGCGGATCGACCCGGAAGCGAGGTACAGAACTCATGAACACGCGACTGCTTGTGCGTGCCTTCGCAGTCACCGCGCTGGCTGCAGCTCTTGCCGCACCGGCGGCGGCTCTGGACATCAACGGAACCGCCGAGGAGGACAGGCTCGTCGGCACCTCCGGTGCCGACACCATCCGCGCGTACCAGGGCGACGACATCGTCCACGCCAGGGCAGGTGACGACACCCTCTACGGCCACCGCGGTGCGGACAAGCTCTACGCCGGGCTGGGCGCCGACGTGGTGAAGGGTGGACGGCTGGGCGACCTGATCGTCGGAGGCGACGACGCCAAGCGCGACGTCCTCCACGGGCAGCGCGGGTCGGACCGGGTCTTCGCCCGGACCCAGGACCAGGTGTACGCCGGCGTCGGCAACGACCTGATCGTGATCCACCGCCCGAAGACGGGGATCACGACGGTGGACTGTGGGCTCGGCGTCGACACGGTGATCATCCGTGCCGCGGACGAGAGCTTCGGCTGGATCCCGCCGTGGTCGAACGGCTGCGAGAACTACACGAGCAGGCCCTGATCGTCAGGTTTTGTCCGGGCTCGCACCGGCGACCCCTCGGGGGTCGGAGCACGCCGGCTGAGGGATACGCAGAAAAGCAGGTAGTGGACTCCGTAGGAACGCGGAGGCAAGGCGGCGACGTCAGGAGCACGATCGAAGTCGTCCGATGCAGCCAGTGTTCCTGGGAGGGAAGACACGATGCCGATGCCACCGCAGCCGCCCATGTTGAACGTCTCCATGACGCCCGAGACCCCGTGCCTGTTCGTGGAGATCAGTGGGGAGCTCGACCTGTGCAGCGTCGTCGAGATGCCGACTGAGGACTACTCGTCGCGGCCGGATCTGACGATGGTGCTCGTGGATCTCGGTGGTCTCACGTTCTGTGACTTCACCGGGCTCAGGGCACTCCTGAGGTTCCGCCGCACGCACGAGGAGCAGGGTCGCTCGGTGGCGGTCGTGCGGGCCACCCCGTTCGTCTGGCGGCTGCTGCGCCTGTGCGGCCTCACCGAGTCGATGGCGAAGAGCGAGCCGGTCGCGACCTGAGGGACCTCGAGGCGCCGCGCCTGCCGGTCATGCGCGGCGCGCCTCGCGCTCCACCATCCAGGCCACCACCTGGGTGCGCGACCCGAGGCCGAGCTTGCGCAGGATGCTCTCCACGTGGCTCTCCACGGTGCGCTGGGAGATCCGCAGCTGCTCGGCGATCTCGCGGTTGGTCAGGCCGGATGCGAGGAGCTGCGCCACCTCCTGCTCCCGTCGGGTGAGCGCGACCGGCTCCTCCGGAGCCTGCTCGGCCACGCCCTGCTCGAGGGCGAGCGCGAGGACCTGTTCCTCGGGCAGTGTCGCGCCCCGGCGGAACGCCGTACCGAAGGCGGCGGTGCGGCGGTCGAGCCCGACCTGGCCCTCGATCCGGCGACGGGTCCCGGACAGGTACGGCACGGTTTCCGGGGCCACCCGCAGGTGCCGCCACAGCGCTTCGGCCGCGCCGAGCAGGGTCGCCGCTCGGTCGGTACGACGCTCGGCAGACGCGGTCCACCCCAGCACCTCGAGCACGAGCGCGGTCGCCGAGCTGTCACCGAGGGCGGTCTTCATCTCGAGCGCCTGACGTTCCAGGTCGGTGGCACGCTCGAGGTGGCCGCGCAGCAGAGCCAGCACCCCGAGGCCCGCGAGGGCGTAGGAGCGGACGTGGATCTCCCCGGCCGGGCCGGTGAGGTCGACGCAGGTCTGCAACGTGCCCTCCGCGCCGTCGAGGTCGCCCACGAAGCCGCGACACAGGCCGAGCACGAACAACGTCAGGGTCTCCGCCGACCGATCCCCGGCGGCGCGCGCGATCGCTCCCGCTTCCTCCAGCAGCCTCACCGCCTGCTCTGGGCTGCCGTCCCAGGTGACCTCGACAGCGCGTGCCAGCAGCACGTGCGCGCGGACCGCTGCGTCCGGCGGGAGGTCCGCGACCAGCGCTGTCGCCTCGTCCAGCAGTGCCCGCCCGGCGGCCGGCTCGCCCTGCAGGACCGCGGTCCAGGCGGCCATCGCGAGCGCCCGCGCGCGCGTGGAGGCGTCCGATCCACCGGCTGCGAGGCCCCGGGCGAGCCAGTGCCGCGCCTCGCCCAGTCGTCCCGAGGCGGCCCAGTAGGGCTCGAGTGCGACCACCATCTCCAGAGCGCGGCCCGCGTGCCGCCCGTCGCGCAGGCCGTGGCTGAGCGCCTCGCGCAGGTTGCCGTGCTCGTCTCGCAACGTGCGGTGCCACTTCGCCTGGTCGGCCCCGAAGGACTGCTCCGCCGCCGCACGGACCAGGTCGCCGTACCAGGCCAGGTGTCGGTTCCGGGTCGCTTCGCGCTGCTGCGCGGTCAGGTGCTCCGCGGCGTACTCGCGCAGCGACTCCAGCATGCGGAACCGCACCCGGGAGGCGCAGTCGCCGCTCCGCAGGAGCACGGACTTCTCGACCAGGCTGTCGACGAGGTCCAGCACGTCGGCCGCCTCGATGCCGTCGCCGGAGCACACCGCCTCCGCGGCCTCCAGCGTGAACCCGCCGGTGAACACCGAGAGCCGGTTCCACAGCAGTCGTTCGTCGGGTGTGCAGAGCGCCTCGCTCGCCTCCAGCGATGCGCGCAGCGACCGGTGCCGATCGGGCGCGTCGGGCGCCCCCTTCGCGAGCAGCCGCTGACGGTCGCCGAGCCGCGCGAGGATGCCCTCGGGTGAGAGCACGAGGATCCGCGCCGCCGCCAGCTCCACGGCAAGCGGCACGCCGTCGAGCGCCTCGCAGATCGCCGACACCGCTGCTGCATCGTCCTGGCTGAGGTGGAGTGAGGGGAGTACGGCGGCCGCCCGCGCGACGAACAGCTCCTGTGCCTCCTCGGCAGCCAGCGGCCCGACCGGGACCACCACCTCACCGGTCACGCCGAGCGGGCGCTGCGACGTGGCGAGGACGCGGAGCCGGGGTGCCGAGGCGAGCAGCACGGTCACCAGGTCCGCTGCGCGGCCGTGCATGACCTCGCAGCTGTCGAGCACCAGCACCCCCGCGCGGTCGGCGACGGCGGCGGCGAGCTCGCCGGGCCCGGCGGCCCCGTAGGGGAGGTGCACGCCGAGGGCCTCGGCGACCGAGTAGCCGAGCAGGTCAGGGTCGACGAGGTCGGCGAGTTCGACGGTCCAGGTCTCCTCTCGTCGGGCCCGTGCCCGGTCGGCGACCGCGGCCCGGGCGAGGGTGGTCTTGCCGATCCCGCTCGGCCCGGTCAGGGTGACCAGCCGCGTGGTGCCCAGCGTCTTCCGAAGGTCCGCGAGCTCCCGGCGCCGTCCGACCACCGACCCGCCCGCACGGGCAGGTGCGGCGACCGGGGGCTGCTGGGTGGCCGTCAACGACACGGCGTCCTCAGTAGCCGTAGGGCGCCGCCGTCCCGAAGTCGTACGGCAGCGGTGGCGCGTCGTCGTGGTGCTCGGCGCAGTAGCGGTCGCGAGCGGCCGACGACGTCAACGGCGGCAGGTAGGACTGGGTCGACAGCAGGGTGCGCGCCGCCGTTGCGGCCTGCTCCTCGATCGACGCGGCGACGGCGGCCCGTGCGGCCGGACTCGTCGCCGAGACCAGCGCCTCGGCGTTTCGCCAGGCGCCCTCCCGCGCCGCGGAGATGAACTGGAACAGGGTGAGGTTGCTCAGCCCCAGCGGGTCGTCGGCGTCGTCCATCCCCGGGTCGAACCGTGCGGCGACCTCGGCGAGCAGCGGCCTGGTGGCGGTGTAGAGCCACTGCTCGACCTTGTCGTAGTCGGGCTTGCGCGAGGACCCGTCCGGTGCGACCAGTCCGACCCCGGCGAGCACGAACGGCAGGTCGCGGTTGATGTGGGCGTTCATGCCGAGCAGCAGGCTCGTCGTACCCGGCACGCGCCTGTCGCGCGAGGCGTCGAACGCGATCCGCCACGACTCGGGCACCGCCGCCAGGTCACCGGAGCGGTAGGCGTAGTAGGCGTCGGTGTAGTACTTCGCGAAGACCGCGTCCTGGTGGTTGGCGAACGGCACGTCCTCGTAGTAGCCCGGGATGTCGCGGCTCCAGCCGTAGGTCTGGGTCATCCGCAGGTACGAGCGCGCGAACACCGCGTCGTGCGAGCACGACCTGGCGGTGCTGTCCGCGATCCGTGCCAGCTCCCGCAGCGTCGCCTTCAGGCACTTGTCCCGCCCGGCGACGCAGTCGTTCTCCGACGTCGGCACGTACTCGTCGGTCCACCCGGTCAGGTAGGAGGACCACGCCACGTTGGTCACCGTGGACGCGGACGCGGTCGACCCGCCGCTGGCGAGCGCGATGGACAGCGCGGCGGCCAGCACCCCCGTCAGGACTCCGACCGTCCAGCGGGCGCGTCGCAGCAAGGACTTCGCGGACAACATGGCTCCCTCCCCAGGCAGCAGATGCGCAACCTTCTATCTACCCGAGACAGGCGCCGGAGGCTCCATGGTCTAGCCCGTTCGGTCTAGTCCGTCGGGGTCGTCTCCGGCGTCGTTGCCTGCTGCTGCGCGGCCATCCACGCGGCCACCTGGGTGCGCGAGGTGAGGCTGAGCTTGCCGAGGATCCGGGCCACGTGCCCCTCCGCGGTCCGCCGCGCCATCACCAGCCGCTCGGCGATCTCGCGGTCGGTCAGGCCTTCGGCGACAAGCGCTGCGATCTCGCGCTCCCGCCGGGTGAGGCGTACGCCGTCGCCGATCGAGTCTCCCGGCGCGGCGGGGGTACGTCGACCGAGGGCGAGCGTGACTGCCTCGTCGAAGCCGAGCGCCATGCCCTCCTTGAGGACCCGGTCGAAGACGCGGTCGCCCAGGGCCGTGCGGGTGCTCGCCAGGCAACGGTCGTGGTCCTCGTCGAGGTGGCCGAAGAGCCCGGCGCCGATCGAGCGCATCGCCGTCTGCACGGCGCCGAGGAGCCGGGCGGCCTGCTCGGCGTGGCCGGCGTCGGCCTCGGCCCAGGCGATCACCTCGATCGACATCGCCATGCCCATCCGGTCGCCGAACGGCTCCTTCAGGCGCAGCACGTCGCGGGCATAGGTGCGTGCCCGCGACCCGCGGCCCAGCCGCCACTGCACCAGCGCCTCCACCCAGCGCGCCAGCGCGGCGCACCAGCGCTCCGACGCCGCCTCGCTGAGGCCGATGCACTCCTCGGCGTAGGCCATCCCCCGGTCGGAGTCGCCGAGGGTGGCGTGCACGGTGGCGAGCTGGACCAGCGCGAGCGGTACGCCGAACGGGTCGGTGCCCTTGCGGTGCAGCACGAGCGCCTCCTCGAGCAGCGGCAGGGCCGCGGCAGGCTCGCCCCAGAACACCGAGGCCAGGGCCAGCCCGTGCAGCGCGTGCGCGCGCCAGGTGTCGTCGCCGGCGGCCGTCGCCCGCAAGAGCGCCTCGTCCATAAGCGGCCGGCCGACGTCGAGCTCACCCTGCAGGACCGCCAGCCGGCCGGCCACCTCCAGGCCGGCCGCGCGGACCAGGTCGCGTTCCGGCCTCTCCGGCTCGGTCGGCTGGTGGGTCAGCAGCCGCTCCACCCAGGCCCGGCCCTCGCTGAACCGCCCGGTCATCACCCAGTGGTGCTGGAGGGTCGTGGCCATCGCGAGGCCTTCGACGGCGGTGTCCGGGTCGTGGGTCGCGGCCTCCAGTGCGGCGCGCAGGTTGTCGTGGTCGGCGCGCAGGCGGGTGAACCAGTCGACCTGGTCGGGGCCGAAGAGCTCGGCCGCGGCAGTCGTGGCCTGCGCGGCGTACCACCGGCGGTGGCGATCGACGTACGGTCGCGGGTCTCCGGCCTCGGCGAGCCGCGCGGCGCCGTACTCCCGCAGCGACTCGAGCATGTGGAATCTTGCCGCGCCGGCGACCTCGACCGGCTCGCGGACGACCACCGACTTGGCCACGAGCCCGTCGACGACGTCGGAGAGCACGGCTGCGGGGAGGGCGTCGTCGCAGGCGACCGCCTCCAGTGCAGCGAGGTCGAAGCCGCCGCTGAACACAGACGCGCGTGCCCACGCCAGCTGCTCCCGCGAGTCGAGCAGGTCGTGGCTCCAGTCGAGCAGGGCTTGAAGGGTCTGCTGCCGGGGCAGCGCCGACGTGCTTCCGCGCGTGAGCAGGGCGAACCGGTCGCTGAGGCGTTCGAGGATCTGCTCGACGGCGAGGGAACGCACGCGTACGGCGGCCAGCTCGATCGCCAGCGGCATCCCGTCGAGCCGGCGGACCAGCTCGGCCAGCGCTCGCTGGTTGGCGTCGGTGACCTGGAACGACGACCAGCTCGCGGTGGCCCGGTCGACGAAGAGGCGGACCGCGTCGTAGTGCATCACCGCCTCCGGAGACCCCGCAGCCGGCTCAGGGCGAGGCGTCGGCAGGGGCGGGACGGTGAGCACCAGCTCGCCGGGCAGGCCCAGCGCGTGCCGGCTGGTGACGAGGACCCGCACGCCGGGGCAGCGCGCCAGCAGCTCGGCGACCAGCTCCGTGGCCGCTTGCTGCACGTGCTCGCAGTTGTCGAGCACCAGCAGCAGCTCGCGCTCACGCAGGTGTGCGACGAGACGCTCGGTGGCCGTGCCGCGCTCGGTGGACCGGATGCCGAGCGCGCCCACCACGGTCTCGGGCACCAGCTCGGACACCTGGACCGGGGCGAGCTCGGCGACCCAGGCGCCGTCCGGGAGCCGCCGCTCCTGGTCCGCCGCCGACCGCAGTGCCAGCCGGGTCTTGCCGATCCCGCCGGGGCCCAACAGCGTGACCAGGCGGTGGCCGGCGAGCCCCTCGCGCACCGAGGTGAGCTCATGCCGACGCCCCACGAAGCTGGACAGTTCCGCGGGTAGGTTGCCCCGTTGCTCGGTGGTCGCCTGCATCGCACCGCCAGCGTAGCGATGCGCGAGCTGCGTTCAGCCCACGTCATTCCTCCAGCAGCCGTCTCAGCTTCTGGGGCGCACAGAACCGGTAGCTCTCGGTCACCAGCTCGGCGACCTCGTCCCAGTCGGTGTCCTCGTCGACCACCATGCCGACGACGGTGGGCGACCACGGTGGTTGGTAGAACGGCGGCCCGGCCTGGGTGAGGGTCAGCAGCTCGTCACCCGATGACCGGAAGGTCAGCACCGTGGTGGGTTCGGCCGACCCGGTCATCTCGCGGTACGCCGAGGTGTAACCCTCCTGGGAGACCAGGACGTGGGCGAAGGTCTTGTGCCGGACCCGCCACCTCACCCCGGTCCAGGCGTCCTCCTCGTATGCGTCGGGCAGTGCCAGGGCGATGGAGGCGAGCCGGGCGACCACGTCGCCGGAGGGCTCGATGCGCGGCGGCCGGGACATGGTCCGGAGTCTGTCAGCGACAGCCGACGCACGAGGGGACGTTCGTCAGTGGTCCTCGCCCCAGTTGGCGACCAGTACGGCCACCGGCGGGAGGATCGCAGCGATCACGGACATGACGACGGCCGCGGTCGTCGACCACAGCCGGACCACGTTCCAAGCGAGCACGATCAGCGCCAGGCAGGTGCCCATCAAGGCGAAGTACCAGCGTCGGCGGCGGCGCAGGCGTGCGCTCTGCGATTCGGCAGCGTTGCTGAGTGAAAAGCGCGTGGGCTCTCGTCTCATCACTCCTACTGTCCCACGCTGGCTGGACATCACGTATCGCTAGCCTGTGCCGGTGACTGACGAAGACCGGATCGCCGACCTGCTCGCCGACTTCCCTGTGACGGTGGAGATCCCCGTCGCCTGGGGCGACATGGATGCCATGGGCCACGTGAACAACGCCGTCTACTTCCGCTACTTCGAGACCGCTCGGATCAAGTGTTTCGCCGAGCTCGGCCTGGGCTCGATCGAGCAGTCGAACGGCGTCGGACCGATCCTGCACTCGGCAAGCTGCCGGTTCCGGATCCCGCTCACTCACCCCGACACGGTGACCGTCGGCGCGCAGATCGGGGAGGTGGGCGACGACCGGTTCGTCATGCGGTACCGGGCCGTGAGCCACCGACACGGAGCGGTCGCCGCAGACGGCGAATCGCTGATCGTCACCTTCGACTACGCCACCGGCAGCAAGGCGCGGGTGTCCGATGAGCTGGCGGCGCGTCTCGCGGACTTGCGTTGAGCCTGACCACGGCTCGGAGCGTCGGCTGACAGAGTGTCCTCGTGATCACGACGTTCCTCGTTGAGCACCCCTGGGTCACGACGGCCGGCCTGGTCCTGATGGTCGCGCTGGGTCCCGGGGTCGGCTACTGGCTGACGACACGTCCACAGCTGGCACGGGCGGCAGCATTGGCGAGTCTGGTGCCGGTTGCGGCCCTGACCCTGGTTCCGACCAGCCGTGACCTCGAGGTGGGCTGCGCGGTGGAGTGGGCGGTGCCCGGCCTGGGAGCAGTGGAGCTGATGGCCAACGTCGTGCTGTTCATCCCGCCGGCCCTCCTGTGGGGGTTGCCTGGAGGCGCCCGGTCATCGTGCTCATCGGCGCTGGCGGTGCGTCCGCGATGATCGAGCTCGCCCAGGCCTTTCTGACGATGCTCGGTCGTTCCTGCTCGACCAACGACTGGCTCTCGAACACGCTCGGAGCGATGGTGGGGGCCGTCATCGCGCTGGCGGCGCTCCGGCTCCGCGCACGCGTCTCCGATGCCGAACCCTCGGACAGCGTGATGGCGACGGATCAGCGGAGCTGACGCTCGATCCGATGACAGAGGGCGTGGCCCGGGCGACCTCAGCCCCGCCGCGGCTCAGCGACCGCAGCGGTCCACTCGCTCCCAGGGCCAGTCGGTGCCGAGCCAGCGTGCGACGGCGTCTGCGAGTGGCGCGTCGAGGTCCGCCCTGTCGGCCCGGACCCAGGACTGCACGGTGACGTCCCAGTCCGAGGAGGTCGAGGGGTAGAGGTACACGCAGCCGATGACGTCGTTGTCGGTCGGATCGAGGACGGTGAACGTGAATCCGACGCGACGTGCGAAGTCGTCGGCGTGACGGCGGAGGTCGGCGAGGTTCTCCTCGAGCGTCATGCCGCTGCGTGGTGGCCAGCTGCCGTCGGGATAGCCGGGGGTGGAGCGAATGTGGTCGATGCTCGACATCCAGGCGGCATGGTCGGCCTGGTTGTGCTGCGGCCCCAGCGGTTCGAGGTGGAACCGGTCGGTGGTGAGTGAGGTGGGTGGATCGAAGCCGACCGGCACGAAATCGTCCGTAGTCATGATCGGGACCGTAGTCGAGATCGTGGCCTACCCATTGCTGGCGGGCCGGAAGGGCTTCACGCGCAGGCCCTGGGCGGAGTCGGCGACGAGTGCGGCGAGCCGGCGCTCGCGGGTGGCCTCCTGCTTCGCCGACATGACCCACGACTTGGCCAGCTTGCGGTACGACGGGGCCTGCGACTCGAAGAACGCCAGCGCCTCGGGAACGGCGGCCAGCTGGGCGGCGTACTCCTCGCTCAGCTCCACCTCGCCGTTCTCGTAGGTGTAGATCCCCGACCGCTCGTCCAGCCGTGCCTCGAACGCGGCCAGGCCGGCCGGCGTCATCAGCCCCTGCTCGCGCAGCTCGGTGACCTTGGCGATGTTGATGCTGCTCCAGTTGCTGCGCGGCTTGCGCGGGGTGAACCGCTGGCGACTCCGGTCGGCGTCCACGCTCTTGCGCACGCTGTCGATCCAACCGAAGCACAGCGCCTGGTCGACCGCCTCGGACCAGGTCAGGTTGACGCGGCCGGTGTGCTTCTTCCAGTAACCGACCCAGACCTCGGTCGCGGTCTGGTGGTGCTCCTCCAGCCACGAGCGCCAGTGGAGCGGGCTCTCGAAGTAGATCGCGGCGTCATGGGAGTCCATGGCAGGAAGATGCCCCGGACGCGGGTCCGGGTCAACCCGCCGTCCGAGGTGCCGGCACGCGGTGGCGGTCCGGTCGCCGCCCGGTCAGACCGGGTCGGTCACGTCGCCGACCTGCGCCCCCAGGTGGGCGATGACGTCGTCGGCGGCCACCGTCGCGGCCACGCCGTGGGCTCCCGCGCCGATCGAGATGATCTCCCCCACGATCTGCTCGTCGGCGATGACCGGGAGCGGGGTGAGGGAGCCGAAGGGCGTGATCGTGCCGCGCTCGTAGCCGGTCACCTCGCGTGCCTTCTCCGCGTCGGGCATCGAGATTCGGTTGACGCCCAGCAGAGCCCGCAGCTTGGGCCACGAGATCTCGCGGTCGCCGGGCACGAGGACGAACAGGTGGTCGCCCGGTCCGCGCCGTACGACCATCGTCTTCACGATCGCTCGCGGGGGTACGCCGCGCACCTCGGCCGCCTCGGCCAGCGACCTAACCCTGCCGTGCCGCGTGACCGTGTGGGCGATGCCGGACTCCGCCAGGGCTCGCAGGGCGGGCGTCTCGTCTCCGGTCGCGACCTCCATCCCGCGAGCCTACGGCAGGGGAAGTCCTACGCTTCGCGTTGTGACTCTCGACGATCGCGCCGCGCGGCCGATGCGCACGCCCTTGATGGGTTCGCGGTACGCAGGTTCGACCGTGGGGTCGGTGGCGTTGGTCTTCCTCGCCGCGTTCGAAGCGCTCGCGGTCGCCACGGTGATGCCGACGGTCACCGCCGACCTCGATGGCCGGGCCTGGTTCTCCACGGCGTTCTCGGCGACCCTCGCGGCCAGCGTGGTCGGCATGGTGGCGGCGGGGCTGTGGTCCGACCGCCGGGGAGCGGTCCGACCCCTGCTCACCTCGGTGGCGTTGTTCATCGTGGGACTGATGCTGGCCGGGCTGGCGCCCAACATGGCTCTGCTGGTGGCAGCACGCTTCGTGCAGGGCCTCGGCGCGGGCGGGCTGACAGTCGCGCTCTACGTCCTGGTCGGCCAGGTCTACGACCCGGTGGACCGGCCGCGGATCCTCGGTGCTTTCGCTGCCGCCTGGGTCGTTCCCGGAATCGTCGGGCCCTTCCTGGCCGGGGTCGTGGCCGACTCCGTCGGCTGGCGGTGGGTGTTCCTCGGCGTGGTCGGGGTCGCCCTCGCCGCGCTGATGCTGCTCGTGCCGACGCTGCGGAAGGTCACCGAGCCGGACCGGAGCGAACCGGCCGGGAGCGCGCGCGGCGTGCGCCGGCTGCTGCTGGCCGCCGCGGTCGCCCTTGCGGTCGTCGGGCTCAACCTCACCGGTGGGGCCCGGGGCGTCACG
>JBMOMG010000021.1:0-4397 GCA_049323155.1 Actinomycetota bacterium
CCGAGACTGATGTCGTCGTAGGCGAGCAGCTCGCCGCTGTCCCGGTCGAGGTAGAGCACCGACAGCTCGATCCGGGCCGGCTCGCCCGGCTCGAGCGCGCGCAGGCCGGAGCCGCCGGTCGAGCCCTGGTTCATCAGCCACGTCCCGGCGTCACCGCGGCGCACCTTCCGGTTGTGGTAGTGCCCCGACAGGGTCACTGACGCCAGCCCGTCGAGGACGCGGATCGGCCCGGGGTCGTGGAACACCGCGACGTCCACCCCGCCGGCGGCCTCGACCGTGACCGCCAGGTCGTCGGCGGCGCCGGCGACGCGCTCGCTCAGTGCCTCCTCGTCGAGGCCGGTGGACTTGTCCGGGGTGAAGGTCGGGTCGCCGGTGCCGGCGAAGGTCAGACCCTTGACCCGGCGCGCGGAGCCGTCGAGCACCACGACGTTCGGCAGCCGGCGCATCGCGCGCTCGGTGGCCATCGAGTCGTGGTTGCCGCGGACCCAGACGTACGGCGCCCGCAGGTGGCGGATCTCCTGCAGGTACCGGTTCTCCGGCTTGGTGCCGTGGTCGGTGATGTCTCCGGAGTCGACGATCACGTCCACGTCGTACTTGTCGGTGACGGTGCGGATCAGGTCCCAGGCGTGCGGAGCAAGATGCAGGTCGGAGACGTGCAGGACGCGCACCACGTCCTGGTCGGCGGGCAGGATGGGCAGCTGCGAGGTCACCGCGTAGAGACCGGTCACGTTCTCGACGAGACGGGCCAGCTGGTCGCCGTACATCGAGAACTCGCTGACGATCCGGTCGGCGTCGCCGATCACGCTGGGCGCGCTGGTGAGCAGCCCGGTGTAGCGCGGCTCCGCGAGCCCGGCCGGGTTCCACGTGGTGAACGCGAGCGAGGCGGCCGCCACCATCGCAGTACCAGCGGTGAGCCCGGCAAGCAGTGTCGTGCGCACCCGCCGGATCGCCAGCAGGCTCAGCACGGCGCCGCCGACCACCGCCGCGAGCAGGGAGCGGCCGGCGGCCATGAGCAGCTCCCAGCGCAGGTCCTCCTCGGCGCCGGCGCGCAGGCCCGACAGCAGCTCGGGGTCGTCCATGATCGCCCGTGCCTCGTCGACGTCGACGCCGACGAGCCGCGCCTGGATGCCGAGCGGGCCGCCGTGGGTGTCGAGGACGAGCTCGCCGAGCGGCGGGATGGCGACGGTCGTGCCGCCTCCCCATGCCGGCAGGACGCGCATCGTCGTCGTCAACGGGCCCACCTCGTGGTGCACGGTGCCGCCGAGCATGAGGCCGAGCCAGCCGCCGAGCAGACCGAGGAGGACGGCAGCCGAGGCACGCCGCAGCGAGGGGGACAGGTTCCGAGAGGGGGACATGGTGAGCCAAGCGATCCGGTGATGAGTCCCCGAAGTTGTAACCCGGGATCGGGTGCCGTGTCAGAGGAACCAGGCAGATCCGGACCTTCGACCCTGCTGCGATCCGGGCCCCCCGAGGCGCGTGCGCCCGGTCACGATCGGCGCCGAGCGCGTTTCCTGGCCGGTCACGGGGGTAAGGCCACAGGCGGTCCTATCGACAAGGAGTGCACCATGAGCGAGACGTCAGCCGCCCAACCACCGACGACGAAGGCCGAACGAGCGGGTGTCCTCAGGCGCGCCATCGGCGCCTCGGCCATGGGCAACGCCACCGAGTGGTTCGACTACGGCGTGTACGCCTACGCCGCGGTGTACATCCAGCACGTGTTCTTCCCCTCCGACAACGAGAGCACCTCGGCGCTGTACACCCTGCTGGTCTTCGCGGTGTCGTTCCTGGTGCGCCCGCTCGGCGGGATCGTGCTCGGCCCCCTCGGTGACCGGATCGGTCGCAGCAGGGTGCTCGCCGCGACGATCATCATGATGGCCTCGGCGACGTTCCTGGTCGGGCTGCTCCCCGGCTACGACACGATCGGGATCTGGGCGCCGATCCTGCTGATCGTGCTGCGGATGGTCCAGGGCTTCTCGACCGGAGGTGAGTACGGCGGCGCCGCGACGTTCATGGCGGAGTACTCCCCGGACCGCAAGCGCGGGTTCTTCGGCAGCTTCCTGGAGTTCGGCACGCTGGCCGGCTTCACCCTCGGTGCGCTCGTCGTGCTCGGCACCGAGCTCGTCGTGGGCAAGGACGCGATGAACGACTGGGGCTGGCGGATCCCGTTCCTGCTGGGTGGTCCGCTCGGCCTGGTCGGGCTCTACCTGAGGACCAAGATCGAGGACACCCCGGTGTTCAACGAGCTCGCCGAGTCCGACGAGACCGAGCAGACGAGCTCCTCGACGTTCCGCGACCTGTGGACCGACTACAAGCGGCCACTGCTCGCCCTGGGTGGCCTGGTGATCGCGTTGAACGTCACGAACTACACGCTGCTGGCCTACATGCCGACCTACCTCGAGCAGAAGATCGACATGAGCTCGACGGCGTCGCTGACCCTGATCATCATCGGTCAGCTGGCGATGATGGCGGTGATCCCGTTCTCGGGGAAGCTGTCGGACCGGCTGGGCCGCAAGCCGATGTGGTGGGCCTCGCTCGGCGGACTGTTCGTGATGGCGGTGCCGATGTACCTGCTGATGGCGCAGGGCTTCGTCCCGGCGCTGATCGGGTTCGCCGTGCTGGGGCTGCTCTACGTGCTCCAGCTGAGCACGATCTCGGCGACCTTCCCGGCGATGTTCCCCACCCACGTGCGCTTCGCCGGCTTCGCGATCGCCTACAACATCTCCACCGCCGTGTTCGGCGGCACGGCCCCTGCCGTCAACGAGAAGCTGATCTCGGTCACTGGCAGCGACCTGGTCCCCGCGTTCTACATGATGGCCGCCTCCGCGGTCGGCGCGGTGGCGCTGCTGTTCGTCCCGGAGACCGCACGGGCCTCGATCCGCGGCACGGGCGTCCCCGGGATCGACACCGAGGTCAAGCCGCTGGAGCCGAGCGGGGTCTGACCGGGCACCCGGGGGCCGCGGGTAGCCTCGCTGCGTGATCGTCGCCGCCGTGGTCTGCCCGCACCCTCCGCTGCTGCTGCGTGAGCTGTGCGGCGCCGAGGACGCGGTGCCCGACCTGCGTGCCGCCTGCGCGAGCGCCCTGGCTCGAGCCCTCCGCGACCGCCCGGACGCCGTGGTCGTGGTGGGCGGTGCTGAGGAGACCCGGGCCTGGGACCCGTCGCTGTCGCCGGGCGTCCGCCGCTTCGGTACGACGGCCGCGGCGGACACCGCCGTGCTGCCGCAGAGCCTCGGCATCGGCCGGCGACTGCTCGAGGAGGCCGGCTGGGACGGGCCGGTGCGGATGCACGCCGTGTCCTGGAGCGCCACGCCGGCCGAGCTCGCGGACACCGCGCGTGCGCTCGGCTCCCCGCGGCCGGAGGAGCGGATGGTGCTGCTGGTCCTCGCCGACGGCAGTGCGCGGCGCGGCGAGAAGGCCCCGGGTCATCTCGACGAGCGGGCGTTCGGCTTCGACGACGAGGTCGCCTGTGCGCTGGCCGAGGGCGACGCCAAGGCGCTCGCCGGGATCGACGCCGAGCTCGCCCAGGAGCTCATGGCCGCAGGCCGCGCCGCCCTCGGCGTGCTCGGAGAGGCGGCCCTGCAGCAGGGCGACACTCCGCGGGTCGACGTGCTCCACCGCGACGACCCGTTCGGCGTCGACTACGTCGTCGCGCTGTGGGAGCTCGCCTGAACGACGGCCGGCAGGGGTGAGACCGGTCGGTCAGCGTCGGGGGAGCGTGAGCAGCGCCTGCGTCGTGCGTGCCACGAGCCCGCGCTCGTCGTACACCGTCGACGTGGCGATCCCGATGCTGCCGTTGCCGAGCGTGGTCTCGGCGTCGACGCAGAACCACTCACCGACCGGCTCCCGGAGCAGGTGCACGGTGAGTTCGGTGTTCTGGTAGCCCCACTCGAGGGGGTCTAGCTCGGAGCCCACCCCGGACGCCGAGTCCACGCAGGCCATCAGCGCCTGCAGCGGAGTCGTCTGCTCGTCCGCGACGAGCCGCACCCTCGGCCGCATCCACACCACCGCAGGGCCGGGCTCGGTGATGCCGCCCTTGATGCACCGCCAGTCGACGGCGTGGATGTAGCCCGGCGACCACACCTGCGGGCTCTCGAACTCCGCCCCGTCGTCGGGCCCGTGCCCGAGCGGGACCGGATCCGGTCCCGGCCCGGCGACCCCGGCCGGGAACCGCCATGCCAGTGCCCGGGCGACCGCCCGGCCGGCCTGCTCGTCGTACAACGTCGCCTCGCAGAGCTCGACGTTGCGGCCCGGTCGCACCACCGCGGACTCCACCCGCAGCGGGTGGATCGGCACCGGCCCGAGGAGCTCCATCGTGATCCTGCCCACCACCCGGTCCGCCCCGGTGTCGAGCTGCTCGACCGCCCGCGCGAGCAGGGCCGCCGGCGGGCTGCCGTGCTGGC
>JBMOMG010000022.1:0-54260 GCA_049323155.1 Actinomycetota bacterium
TCGGTCCGCCGCCGCGGGCGTGGTGGACCTCGCCGCGCGTTGGCGGCCGGATTGCGGGGTCGGCGCGCAACGGGGTGTCGCTGGAGTTCGACGTCGAGTTGCCGGACGAGGCGCCGTCCAGCCCGGGAGGCGTGGACGACCCCCACATCACCGGCTACGACGTGACGCTCGACGGGGTCGCGCTCGGTTCGAGCGACTGGACGCGGGCGACCTCCTGGAACAACTACACCGCGAACAAGAAGCTGCGTGCGATCCGTGGCTGGTGGCCGATCGATCCCGGCCCGGCACTCGGTCCCGGATGGCACTCGGTGGCCGTGCGGGTGCGCACGAGCTATGGCGCGGTCACCACGCTGACCAGCCGACTCCTGGTCGCTGACGGAGTGACCTGGGGCCAGGTGCGCAGCCGCGGCCGGGTCGTCCGGGACGCCCACTGGGTCACCGCGGGCACCCTCCACCGGTTCGCCGTGCCTGTGAAGACCCGAGTGGCCGGCACCCGACTCGTCTCGGTCGGCGCCCTCGGAAGCGGGCCGGTTACCGGCGCGGGTGGCCAGGACCTGCTGCCTGCCGGGTGGCCTTGTGCGATGCACGCGGTGGCGACCTGCCCCTCGTCGACCACGATGCACACCACTGAGTGGGCAGTGTCCAACAGGCCCGGCACGCAGGTGCTGACCTTCACCGCCGGCGCCGAGGGCGACCAGACGGACACGCTGACGCGGACCATCCGGGTCCAGCCCGCGGCGCGGCTCTCGTTCACGATGTCGACACGATCCGCGCGCCCGGGTCAGGTGGTCCGCTTCAGCGGCCGTCTCGCCCGGCGCGACACCGGCCGGGCGGAGCCGGGGCGCAGCGTGCACCTGCAGTGGACCCGACCCGACAGACTCCGGTGGGTCACGGTCGCCACCAAGGTGACCCGCGCCGACGGGTGGGTCCACTTCCGTCATCGGCCCACGCGCAGCGGCCACTACCGGCTGCACAGTGCGCAGGTCTCTGGCCAGATCGGTCCCGGGTCGAGCGCCGAGAGGACGCTCTCGCTGCGGCGCTGACCCTCGGCCGGCACCACTCGGGCCAGGCCGTTGTCAGGCCAGGCTGCGCCGCGGGTCCCCGGTGCGGTTCAGGGGCACCACGATCGCGAGAACGACGACGGCGGCGACCCACAGGTTGAACTCCGTCCAGACCCAGTGGCGTTCCCCGCCGTCCGGGTGGAGCGCGCCCACGAGAGCGTTGACGCCCTGGCCGAACGCGAACCCGAGGATGAACACGCCGAGACCGGCGAGGGCCCGGAGCCACGGCCGCGCGGCTGGGGTGGCGGCGATGCCGAGTGCCACGGCGGCAACGCCGAATGAGAGGAGGCCGGCGAGGAACAGGATGTCCTCGAACGGGCTCTTGCCGGGGCCCCCGGCGACACCGATGGCGGTCGCCTTGGCGGCCCAGAACGTGGCCGCGGCCAGCGCGGCGAAGAGTGCGATGCGTCGTGGATTCATGGGACCAACGTTCGCCGCTCGTCCCGCTCGAGGCGTCCCTCCCAAGAGTGATGTGCGACGAGATCTTCGTGTCTACGCTCGGCGTATGTCCCGTCCGGTCGTCGCCCTGGCGCTGCTCGTGGGGGTTGGGGTCGTCTCCCTGCTCGCCGCGGCCCTCGGCTGGAGCTGGTACGTCGACGGGCCCCTCCTCGTGGTGCTGGGCGCCGTGGCCGGCTACGCAGCCGGTGCCTGGCTTCCGAGACGGTGGGCCGTTGTCGGTGCGGCAGCTCTGGCCGGCGCACTCGTCGTCGCCAACCAGCTCCACAACGACGAGTACCACTGGCTCGACGACGCGGTGTTCTTCCTCGTGGTGGTGGGCGGGCCGGCGGTCGCCGGCGCCACCGTCACGACCCGGGCTCGGCAGGTCCGCAGGCTGACGCAGCTGCAGGGTGAGCTCGAGGAGCTCCAACGCATCGAGGTGGCAGCCGCTCGACTCGACGAACAGGGCCGGGTGGTGGGGGAGGTGCATGCTCGGCTCGCGGAGCAGATCGCCTCGATCGCGATCCGCGCCGAGGGTGCTCGGCGGGCGGCCGACCCGACGGCGTTCGAGGTGATCGAGGACGAAGCCCGCTCGGTGCTCGACCGGCTGCGGGAGGCGCTCGGTTCGCTGCGGGCCGAGGACGAGCACCGCCCGCCGGAGGCGGTCGCGGGGCAGGTGGCCCGCCCGCTGACACTGCCTGACGTCCTGGTGCCTGCCGCGGTCGGCGTTGCGTTGGCGGTGGAGACGGCAGTCACCTCCGACGCGCGCGGCCCGCTGTGGGCGAACGCGGTCGCCGCGCTCGTGGTCGTCGCGCCACTGGTGGCTCGCAGGCGGCACCCGGTCGTGGCGGCAACGCTCGCGTCTGCGGCCGGCGTGGCGATGAGCGCGGTGCTCACCCCCCTCCCTGAGACGGTCACGGGGGTCGCGCTGCTCGTGGTGATCTTCTACTCGGTGGGTGCCTGGTCTCGCGGACGCTGGTGGATCGTCGGCTGGGGGACCGCGGCGCTCGGAACCATCGGCATGAGCTGGGTCTCCGGTCGCGAGGGCAGCGGGACGGGCGGCGGCGGGGAGTGGATCGTGCTCGCCATGGCCACCGGTGCCGTTGCCGTCGGCCGGGTCGCCGCCGGCTGGCAGGAGCGGGTACGACGCACGAAGGCAGTCGTCGAGGCGCTCGAGCACAGCCGCGGGGCCGCCGTACGGCTGGCGGTCGCCAAGGAGCGACTTGCTCTGGCCGCCGAGCTGCACGACACCGTGGCGCACGCCATGACGGTGGTGTGCCTGCAAGCCGGTGCCCAGCAACGCACCGGGAGCGACGGCGGTGGTGCCCTACAGCTGATCGCGTCCGTGGCGGAGAAGAGCCTCGCCGAGCTGCGGGACGGACTCGAAGCCATGGAGACCGCGGGGGACCCGCTCGACCGCTCACGCATCGCAGCGCTGGGACGGCGCGTCGGCGTCGACCTCGACGTGACTGCCGAGGACACGGGGGCCGGGCCTGCGGCTGCCCTCGCGCACCGGGTGATCCGCGAGGCCGTGGTCAACATCGCCCGACATGCCCCGGGGGCGTCGGGCGCCGTACGCATCCGACGAACCGGCAGCCACCTCTCGGTCGAGGTCGTCGACGACGGAAGCCGACACTCCTCCGTCCTCACGGGGACGGGCACGGGCCTGCGCGGGCTGGCCGAGACCCTGGAAGCAGCCGGTGGAACTCTCGAGTGGGGTCGTCGCGAGCCGAGCGGGTTCCGGGTGGCCGCACTCATCCCCCAGGGCCGGCGATGACCACGATCGTCCTGGCCGACGACCAGGAGCTCGTCCGGACCGGGCTACGGATGATCCTCACGGTCGAGGACGACCTGACCGTGGTCGGGGAGGCCGCCGACGGCCACGAGGCGGTCGACCTCGCAGCAACAATGAAGCCCGATGTCGTGCTGATGGACATCCGGATGCCCGGGCTCGACGGCATCGCTGCGACGCGACGAATCACCGCGACCCTGCCGGACGTGCGCGTCGTGATGCTCACGACCTTCGACCGGTCCCAGCTGGTCTACGACTCCCTGCTCGCGGGAGCGAGCGGCTTCCTGCTCAAGGACGCCCCGGGCGGCCAGCTCGTCTCCGGCGTGCGCGCCGTCGCTCGCGGCGAAGAGCTTCTCGCGCCCAGCATCACGCGGCGGCTGATCGAGGAGTTCACTCGGGCCGGCCGGAGCGACCCTCCGCGGGGGTACGACGAGCTCACCGACCGCGAGGCCGAGGTGCTCGCTCTCGTCGCTCGAGGCAAGTCCAACGCCGAGATCGCAGCCGAGCTGTACGTGAGCATCCAGACCGTCAAGACCCACGTCGCCCGGGTGCTCTCGAAGCTCGGCCTGCGGGACCGGGTCCAAGCCGTCGTGCTCGCCTACGAGCACGGCCTCGTCCGCCCCGGCGAGTAGCGGCTCTCCCGACTCGGGCCCGGCCGTTCAGTCGTCGCGCAGGGCGCGATGCTGGTCGAGGTTCCGCCCGGCCTCGGGCTCCGGAACCGGGCCGGGGTCGACGCTCTCGATCGTGTCGTCGAGTCGCACCTGCGGCGGGAGCGTCCGGTAGTCCGGTTCGGGCCGGCCCTCCCGCGCCGGGTCTGCGTCTGCTGTCATGCTCCGAGACTAGCCACTCCTCCCGCGGGTTCGCCGAACCACGTCGTGAGCGCGTCGAGGAGCCCGGACCGCGTTCCGTCTCCGACCCAGGCCACGTGCCCGTCGGGCCGGATCAGGACAGCGGAGGGGGCGGTGACGCCACCGACGACGGGCAGCTCCCAGGCTCCTGCGTGCTGGGCCCGGACGTGCCGGACCCGGTCGGCCCACGGGGCGATGTCGATGCTCTCTGGGCCACCGAGGTCGAGCAGCACCGGCCGGGCATCACGGAGCAGCTCGAAGACGCGTGTGGTGCCGTCGGCGGTGGTCAGGTCGAGGTCCGGCATGCGACGACCGAGCAGGGCGTGGCCCTCGCCGAGGTCATGGCGGACATCGAGACCCGACAGGAGCCCGGCGAGCTGCACGCGTGGTCCCTCGGAGCTCAGCAGCTCGGAGAAGGTGTCTCGCAGCGCCCCGGTCCGCGCATCGCCGCGTTGGAGGAGGGCCTGCGTCATGACGTTCCTCAGGACCCGTTCGGTGGCCGGATGCCGCTCCGCCTGATACGTGTCCAACAGGGATCCGGGTGAGACGCCCCGCGCGACCTGGGCGAGCTTCCAACCGAGGTTGACCGCGTCCTGGACCCCGAGCCCGATCCCTTGTCCGCCGGTTGGTGGATGGACGTGCGCCGCGTCCCCGGCGAGCAGCACCCGCCCACTGCGGTAGGCGACCGCCTGCCTGGTGGCGTCGGTAAACCTCGAGATCCACCGCGGGGCGTGCACCCCGAAGTCCGTGCCGTAGACCGCCCTCAGCGCCTCGCCGAGCTCCGCCAGACTTGGCTCCCTGGCCGGGCCGAGCTCCTGTTCCGTCACCACGATCCCCACGGTGCGACCGTCCTCCATCAGGTTCAGCGCGTGGATGCCGACGTCGTCGAGCCGGATGCCGGTGGGGACCTCCTGGGTCACCTCGACCTCGGCGATCAGGTGGCTCCAGGTCGCCTCCGCGCCGACGAAGTCGATGCCGGCAGCCCTGCGGATGACGCTGCGCCCACCATCGGCCCCGACCAGGTACGCCGTTCGCAGCGGCCCGCCGTCGGCGAGACGGACGTCGACTCCGGTGTCGTCCTGCGTGAAGCCGGTGACCTCGACCCCCCGATGGACCGGCACACCCAGCTCCTCGACCCAGCCGAGCAGGATCCGCTCCACGTGGACCTGTCCCAGGCCGAGGGTGTAGGGGTGCCGGGAGGGCAACCCGTCGAAGGGTAGAGGCGTGCTGCCGAAGCTCAGCACCTGCACCGTCTGCCCCTCGGCCAGGAACCGGTCGACGATGCCGCGCTGGTCGAGGATCTCGATCGTGCGTGCGTGGAACCCGCGAGCGCGGTGCCCGACAAGGTCGGCCGTCGTACGTCGCTCGAGGATCTCGACCTCCACCCCGGCCAGCGCCAGCTCACCCGCCAGCATCAGGCCGGTCGGCCCGCTGCCGACGATGGTCACTTCACTCATGCCCCACCCCGCTTCTCTCAGTCCGGCCGAGAAGTCTGGGGCACGACAGGGGCCTTGCCGCAAGACCCCGGTCCCGCTATACCTTGGAAGTGGCAAGGAGCCTTCGGGCTCCTTGCCTTCGTCGTCTCCGGCCGCAGCGACAAAGGGTCCTTCGCCACTGCCCTGCGAGCCTCCACGACGTCTAGCGTGTAACTGGGACCACGGTCGGCGACGGCCAGAGCTCGAGGTCCCGGGAGGTGGGCGTCATGGACGTTCTGGACGTAGCACGCAACGACCTCGCCACTCGCTGGAAGGTGCACCGCTTCCAGCGCTTCCTGGACCGGGACACGGAGTCGCTGGCACAGCGCTTCGCCCCGTCCATGGTCGCTGCCATGCGCGAGGAGATGGTCGAGGAGTACAGGACCTTGATCCCCCAGGTGCCCTATGTGGGTGGGCACCGGAACCGGTGGGCGTCGAACCTCGACGCGTCGGCGATGCTGCTGGCGGTGTTCCGGGTGGTCGTGCGTCACGGCGGTGACGCACAGGACGCCGGGCACGTGGCCTACGACTACGCACGGAACATGGTCGGACGTGTCCCCATGCCGGTCCGGGCGCGGGTCCTCCGTCCCCGCAGGGCGAGGGCTGAGAAGCAGGCCGCGTGGACCCAGCAGCGGCGCTACCCCGGTGACTGGGTGGCTGAGGTCGTCGGCGGTGCGGGCCAGCCGTTCGACTGGGGAATCGACATCACCGAGTGCGGGATCGTCAAGTTCCTGCACGCACAGGCGGCCGACGAGCTGACGCCGTACCTCTGCCATCTCGACTACGTCACCGCCGAGGCCGCCGGAGCTGGGCTGACTCGCTCGAAGACCTTGGCCTGGGGCTGCGACCGCTGTGACTTCCGCTGGCACGTTCCCGGGCAGACGGTGGCGACCTGGCCGCCCGAGTTCCCGGAACGCAGCTGCGGGCGCCACACCCCTCAGGTGACGCCGTAGCCCGCCACACCTCGCAAGGGCCGGTCGGACGTGCACTCGGACGCAGGAGCGACGTCGTCCGAGCCTGGAACCCTGCGTCGTCCACCGCGAGTGCACGTCGGTCCGTACCCCCTGCGAGACCCGGTCACATATCGAGGCGCGAGGTCTACGATCGCACCTATGGAGGTCACGGACTGGCTCCTCGACGGCGACCCGGCCATCCGGTGGCAGGTGCTGCGCGACCTGGTCCCTGCGCCCGCTGAGCAGGTGGCCGCCGAACGTGCCCGGCTGGCGAGCGAGGGCTGGACGGCCCGGTTGCTGGCCCTGCGTGACCCTGACGGACAGTGGGACGGCGGCGCATGCTTCCCGCGGCGCGTCGTCGACGACTGGCGGGCCGGCATCGAGCCGGACTTCTCCGTCAGTCAGCCGTGGACCTCGACGCTGCCTACGCTGATGCTGCTGCGTGACCTCGGCCTGGACCCGGCGAGCGAGGCCGCACGCGAGACCATCACGTTGGTGACGGATAACTGTCGCTGGGAGCACGACGGCCAGGCGTTCTTCGACGGCGAGGTGGAGCCGTGCATCAACGGCCGGACGGCGACGATCGGTGCCTACTTCGGTGCCGACGTCGACGCGCTCGTGGCCGGTCTGCTCGAGGCACAGCTCGGGGACGGCGGGTGGAACTGCTGGGCCGAGCACGGTGCCACGGTGTCGTCGTTCGACTCGACGATCTGCGTGCTGGAGGGGCTGCTCGAGTACCAACAGGCCGGGGGCGGGATACCGGTCGTCGAGGCACGCCGACGCGGCGAGGAGTACCTGCTCGAGCGGCAGCTGTTCAGGAGCAAGCGGACCGGTGAGGTGCCGGCCGAGCGCTGGCTGCAGTTCTCGTGGCCACCACGCTGGCACTATGACGTCCTGCGGGCGCTCGACTACTTCCGGCGCACGGGGGACGCCCCCGACGAGCGGGTCGCCGACGCGGTCCAGCTGGTCCGCGACAAGCGGCAGCCGGATGGCACCTGGCTGCTCGAGAACACCCACCCGGGCGAGACCTGGTTCGAGCTCGAGGACGGCGACGGGTCTCCCAGCCGGTGGAACACGCTGCGGGCTCTGCGGGTGCTCGACTGGTACGACCGCGGACGCTGAGCGCAGTAGCCGGGGCACGCGACTCGGCCACCGCTCGAAGAGGAACGGCGGCCGAGTGGTCAGGGCTCAGCGGGAGAACACCTCGAGGTGCATCTGCGACGCCGCGGCCAGGTGCTCGTACACCTGCTGGGCGGCGGGGGCCTCGTCGAGTCCTTCGGCCGCCTTCTCGAGCTCGGCGATGTCGTCGGTCTCGATCTCCTTGGCGACGTCGAGTGCTGCGGCGAGCGACGTCGAGCCGTCGGCGACGTACTCCTTGTACTGCGCGGTGACCTCGCTGCTGGCGAACTTGCCCTCGGCCAGGCCGTCGGTCGGGTCGTCGACGCCGTAGCGGTCCATCACGTTCCGCAGCGCAGCCAGGTGCCGGCTCTCGGAGTAGGCGATCCGCTCGAACCGGTAGTCCCCGGTCTCGTCGGCCAGCGCCACGTAGACGTCGTGGGACAGCTTCTCGAGCTCGGCGTAGTCGGACAGCTGGGCCTTCTGCGCGTCGGTCATCGTCCCGGTGGCGAGGTCGTCGTACATCGGGCAGTCGCCGTCGGCGCGGGGACCGGTCCCGTCACCGGGGCCGAAACCACGACCCATCCCGCCGCCCATGTGGCCGACGCCCATGCCCATGCCGGGACCCATGCCGCGCCCGTCGAACCTGCCGCGACCGGGGCCGCCCCAGTCGTCGTTGTCGCCGTCGTTCCACCGCTGGCCGAAGGGCGCCGGGTCGCTGTCGTCGGCAGCCATGACGGTCGGTGCCGCCACGATCCCGGCTCCCACCACTCCGGCCGCCAGTGCCGCGGCGACCATTGCCTTGGTGCGCATGATGTCCTCCTTCGTTGCGGGCGCTCGCCCTGTTTCGTTCCTCCAGCCTCGGTCGCGGCTGTGCAGATCCCGTGCGGCCGATGTGGAGAAGATGTGGAGGTCGCTCGCGGTCCCCGGCCCCGCCGGCGCCGGGTGCGAGGATGAGGCCATGAGCACGGTTCTCGTCGTCGAGGACGAGCGGGAGATCCGCGAGCTGCTGCGCCGCTACCTCGAGCGCGCCGGCCACGCCGTGCTCAGCACCGACTCCGGTGCCGAGGCGATCCGGCTCGTCACCTCGGGCAGTGCCGACCTCGTCGTGCTCGACCTCGGCCTGCCGGACGTGGACGGCACCGAGGTGCTGCGGGTCGCGCGAGAGGGCGAGCGTCGTACCCCCGTGGTCGTGCTCACCGCGCGCTCCACCGTCGAGGACCGGATCTCCGGGCTCAGCCTGGGCGCCGACGACTACGTGACCAAGCCGTTCAGCCCCACGGAGGTGGTGCTGCGCGTCGGGGCGGTGCTCGGACGCAGCCTGGGCGGGGGTGAGCAGGACCCCGACGTGGTGTCGTACGGCGGTGGGCGGCTCGTCGTGGACGCGCAGCGGCGCGAGGCCCGCATCGACGGGAGGCTGCTCGACCTGACCCCGACCGAGTGGGGGATCCTCACCTCGCTCGCCTCCGTGCCGGGCCGACCGTTCTCCCGCTACGAGCTGGTCAACCGGGTCCGCGGCTACGAGTTCTCCGGCTACGAGCGCAGCATCGACTCGCACGTGAAGAACCTCCGCCACAAGATCGGTGACGACGGGGCCCGCGTGGTGGAGACCGTCACCGGGGTCGGCTACCGGCTTGGGCTCGGCCATGACCGGTGAGGGCCTCGGCCCGCTGGGGCGCCGCTTCCTGATCGCCTTCGCGGGCGTGGTGCTGGTGACGATCGCGCTCGTGACCGCGGCCGGGCTGGTCGGCTCCGAGCGGGGCCTGTCGTCGCAGAGCGAGAGCCAGCGGCAGTCGGTCGCCGAACGGGTGGCCGACGATGCCGCCGACGCCTACGCCCGCGCCGGCGGCTGGGACGGCGCCGACCTGACCCGCGCGGAGTCCGCGGCCGAGGGCGGCGGGGCGATGCTGTTCGTCCAGGACAGCGACGGGTCGCTGGTGTGGCCCGCGCGCGGCAACGGCATGCACCGCGGCGGCATGCAGGGGATGGGCATGGGCGTCGGCAGGGTGACCGCCGAGGTCGTCGTGGCCGGCGACCGGGTCGGCGACGTCGTGCTCGCCTTCGGACCGGCGGCGGACTCGGGCCGGCCGCTGGCCTGGACCTGGATCATCGCCGCCGGCGTGACAGCGCTGCTGCTCGCGCTGCTCGCCGCGTGGTGGGTGTCACGCCAGCTCAGTCGGCCGGTCGCGGCGCTGACCGAGGCAGCGCGCTCGTTCGCCGCGGGGGAGCGCGACACGGTGGTCCGCGAGCGCGGGGTCGGCGAGCTGGGTGAGCTCGCGGAGGCGTTCGAGGAGGCGGTGACCGCCGTACGCCGGGCGGAGGGCTCCCGGGCGCGGATGGCCGCCGACGTCGCGCACGAGCTGCGCACCCCGCTGGCGGCGCTCCAGGCAGGGCTCGAGGAGCTCCGCGACGGGCTCGCCCCGGCCGACCCGGCGGCGCTGGCCCGGCTGCACGACCAGTCCCTGCGGGTCGGCCGGATCGTCGGCGATCTGGACGCGCTGTTCGCCGCGGAGGGCGCCACCCGCGCGGTGAAGCACGAGCCGGTCGAGCTCGGCTCGCTCGTCCGGCAGGAGGTCGACGCCCGGACTGCGCAGCTGCGGGCTGCCGAGATCGCCGTCGACCTCGTGGTGCCGCCGACCCCGGTGTGGGTGCGCGGCGACGTCGAGCGGCTGCACCAGGTGCTCGGGAACCTCCTGGAGAACTGCGCGCGGCACTGCCGCGCAGGCGACTCCGTCCGCGTGCGTGTCGACGGTGCGGCCGGTGGGCCCGTGCGCCTGGTCGTCGCCGACACCGGGCCGGGGATCGCCCCGGACGACCTGGAGCACGTGTTCGACCGGTTCTGGCGCGGCCCACGACAGGAGGGGGTGCCCGGCTCGGGGCTCGGCCTGGCCGTCGTACGCAGCCTGGTCGAGGCGATGCACGGCACCGTCACCGCGGAGTCCGACGGCAGGACCGGTACGACGTTCACCGTCACGCTGCCGGAGGCGGCGGGGGCGTCTCAGGTGGTGGACGCGGTGCCCGAATTCCGCCGCTAGGACCGGTTTAGACCACCTCGACCCGGGTAGGCGACCTGTGTGGGCGCCTCGGCGCCGAAGCCGGCATCGAGGGTCCCGCCTTGCAGGAGAGCCCTGTGGGGTTGCCAGCAAATCTCGGGAGTAGATCTGATGAAGCGCACTGCCAAGCACTTCGCTGCAGCCGTCCTCGCCGGATCCGTGGCACTCGGCATGGGCGTGGCACCTGCTGCCGCCGACGGTGACCGTGACGGGTACTCCTCGCGGCACCACGACGGGGACCGCGAGCACTCCGGCGACTACGAGAAGGACTACGAGGACAAGGACTACGACGACGATCACGACAGTGATCGGTACGACGGTCACGACGACGGCGACCGCGACGACCACGAGGGCTACAAGGAGAGCCGCTACGACGGTGATCGCGACGACCACGGCCGCAGGGGCGAGTACCGCCCCAAGGACGGTGACCACTACGCCGGCAAGCGCAAGCACCACTGGGGCGAGCGCGACCACGACCGGGACCGCGACTGGGACGGCGAGGAGTCGGAGAAGCGGGACATCGACTGGTACCGCGACCGGATCGCCGGTGCCCAGGCCGAGCGCAAGGCGATGAAGATCAAGGCCGAGCGCGCGAAGGTCGCGCACCGGGACGGCACGGTCAAGAAGCGTGAGCTCACCGAGGCCGACGCGGTGGCGATGCACAAGAAGGCACTGGTCTTCAAGCTCAGCCGCGCCGAGGCCTTCCTCGCCGGGCTGGCCGACCGGCTGAGCGACTCCGACATGGACGCCTCGGTCAAGGAGCCGCTCCTGGAGGCGGTCGCGACCTACCAGGCGCGCGTCGCGCAGCTGCAGGTCGCGGCGGAGAACGCCACCACCAAGGAGGACCTGAAGGCGATCTACGGCCAGCTCCGCGAGCTCGGCTGGGAGTTCGTCAGCCAGATGGTCGAGATGCGCAAGGCGACGGTCACGCCGAAGCACAGCTGACCCAGACCGCGGCTGCCGGGAGCTGACGATGTCGCTCCCGGCAGTCGTTCTGTGTCCGGGCCCGACCCTGAGACGAGCACCTCGTGCCGGACCGACCTGCCGCTAGGCTCGCCCGCGACCCTGCCGCGCGCGCCGGAGCAGCCGGCGCCCACGCCCGAGGAGAGCCGATGCCGATCGTCGCCGTCGCCACCATCACGCCCACTCCGGAGCACCGCGAGGACGTGCTCGCCGCCCTCCAGGAGTCGGTGCCGGCCGTGCATGCCGAGCCCGGCTGCGACCTGTACGCGTTGCACGAGTCCAAGGACGCGTTCGTGCTCATCGAGCAGTGGGCCGACGGCGAGGCGATGCAGGCCCACGGCGGAGGAGAGCCGTTCAAGGCGCTGATGGCCGCGCTCGACGGGAAGCTGGGCGAGCCGCTGGACCTGAAGCTGCTCCAGCCGGTGCCCCTCGGCACCTCGCAGCAGGGCCGGCTGGTCTGAGATGAGCCGCCGCGACGTCCGCTTCCGCTCCGGTGACGCCGAGTGCGCCGCCTGGCTGTACCTCCCCGATGCGTCCGGCCCTGCCCCGGTGGTCGTGATGGGCCACGGGCTCGGCGCGATCCGCGAGATGCGGCTCGACGCCTACGCCGAGCGGTTCACGGCGGCCGGCTACGCCTGCCTGGTCTTCGACTACCGGCACTTCGGGGCCAGCGGCGGCGAGCCCCGACAGCTGCTCTCGGTGGCTCGCGAGCTCGAGGACTGGCGGTCGGCGATCGCCTGCGCGCGCACCCTTCCGGAGGTCGACGGCGACCGCGTCGCCATCTGGGGATCCTCGCTCGGCGGAGGACACGTCATCGCGACGGCGGCGGACGTACCGGTCGCGGCTGCCATCGCCCAGTGCCCCTTCACCGACGGAATCGCCTCCACGCTGGCGATCCCGCCGCTGACCTCGCTCCGCGTGGTCGCCCGGGCGGTCCGCGACCTGGTCTCGACACGCCGGGGCGGTGTCCCGGTGACGGTCCCGCTGGCGGGCGACCCCGGCACGACGGCGCTGATGACCGCGCGTGACGCGCGCCCCGGCTACCTGGCGCTGGTGCCCGAGGGGGTGGACTTCCGCAACGAGGCCGCGGCGCGTGTCGCGTTCGACATCCTGCGCTACCGACCCGGCGCCCGCGCGCGCAAGGTGCGCTGCCCGCTGCACGTCACCATAACCGACAAGGACACCGTCGCCCCGGCGCGCACCACCAGCCGGCTGGTCAACAAGGCGCCACGGGCGGAGGTCGTGCACCGCCCGGTCGGCCACTTCGACATCTACGACGGTGAGGAGTTCGAGAGCGTGGTCGCCGACCAGATCGCGTTCCTGCACCGTCACGTGCCGGTGTCGTGACCAGGTACGTCGCGATCGGCGACAGCACCGTCGAGGGCCTCGAGGACCCCGGCCCCGACGGTGTGTACGTCGGCTGGGCCGACCGGCTCGCCGGGCACCTGGCGGCCGTCCATCCCGACCTGGCGTACGCCAACCTCGCGGTGCGCGGGATGACCGCGCGCGAGGTCCGCGACACCCAGCTGGACCGGGCGCTGGACCTGGAGCCCGACATCGCCGTGGTGGTGGCCGGCGTCAACGACGTGCTGCGTCCGCGCTTCGACGCGGGCGCCCTGCGCGAGGACCTGCTCGCCATGCACGCCGCTCTCACCGAGTCCGGGGCACAGGTCGCGGCGTTCACGATGCCGGACATGTCCCGGGTCGCCCCGCTGGCACGCGTGCTCCGCCGGCGGCTCCACGCGCTGAACGAGATCGTCCTCGAGGCCGCCGACCGCTACGGCACCGCGGTCGCCGACCTCGCCGCCGAGCCGCTGGCCGCCGACCCGGCGCTGTGGCACGACGACCGGCTGCACGCCAACAGCGAGGGGCACCGGCGCGTCGCTCTCGCGCTCGCCGAGAGCCTCGGCGTCGACGCCGGCGACTGGCGCGAGCCGCTGCCGCCCGCGACCACCAGCCCGCTGCCCCTCGTGATCGCCCGCGAGGTGGCCTGGGTGGCCACGCACCTCGCGCCGTGGCTGTGGGGTCGGCTCCTCGGGCGACGACCCGAGGAGACCCGGGTCTGCAAGCGCCCCGAGCTCCGCCCGTGGGACTGATCGGGGGAGGTAGCGTCGCCCCATGAACCTCGGACCCGTCGAGCTGGTGCTGCTCGGAGTCGTCGGACTGATCGTGCCGGTCGAGGTGGCCTACTGGGTCATCCGGCTGGCCGTGCGGCACGGAGTCATGGACGCCCACCAGCGCAGGTGAGCGCGCGGGTCAGCGGCTCTCGAACGCGTCCAGCGCATCGAGCGTTGCCTGTCGACCCAGCGCGATCATCTCGTCGGCCTTGTGGAAGTCCAGCGTCCGGCAGGCGTCCTTGCGGATCGTGATCATCAGGTCCGGGGGATAGCCCGCCAGGCGGTAGCGCGTCACCAGGCTCTGCATCGCGTCGATGGACAGGTCCATCACGTCGAGCATCCGCAGCCCCGGCGGTAGCGCGCCGAAGACCTCCTCGACGGTCTCCTCGGCGAGTTCGGCCGCGTCGGCCCCGCCCGTCGTACCTCTGCCACCGGGGAACCGGGCGACCACGGCTCGCACCAGGTCACGGTCGAGCACCTGCGCGGCCGAGCGGCGGAACCGGTCCAGCCACTCCTCGGCCGGCCTCGGCTCCGCGGACTCCTGCACCGGCCCCGTCGCCCGCTCGTGCTCGGGTTCGCCACCGAGCGAGACCGCGATCGTGAGCTCTGCATGGGCGGCCGTCGTCGGCGCGATCGGGATCGGGTTCATCAGGCCGCCGTCGGCCAGCAGCCGGCCGTTGAGCATCACCGGGGTGATGATGCTGGGCAGGGCGATCGAGGCCCGGATCGCCATGTCGACCGGACCCTGCTGGAACCACACCTCCTTGCGCGCCAGCAGGTCGGTGGCCACCGCGGTGAACGGGATCGGCAGCTCCTCGATCCGGGCGCCGCCGAGGAGCTCGCTGACCCGGGCCAGGATCTTGTCGGCGCGGATCGCGCCGGGCGCCTTGATCGAGGGGTCCAGCAGGCGGAGCACGTTGCGCTGGGTCAGGCTGCGGGCCCACTCGGTGTAGGCCTCGAGCTGGCCGGCGGCGTGGAGGCCGCCGACGAGGGCGCCCATCGAGGTGCCGGCAGTGCTCACCACGTCGTAACCGCGCTCCTCGAGCACCTCGATCACGCCGATGTGCGCGTAACCGCGGGCTCCTCCGCTGCCCAGGGCCAGAGCGACACGTGTGGGTTCGGGCACGGCCTCGATGCTAGCCACCACAGCGGTCCGTCGAACATGCAGCTACCGCCCGGACCGGCGCAAGACCGCAGGTGGCGGCCCGCCGTACCGTCGAGCTGCATGTTCGACGGGCGCGCAGTCGTGGCCCGGAGGTCTCGAGACGCTCGCTTCGCTCGCTCCTCGACGACCGGGGCGGTTACCGGCCGGTCGGCCGTTGGCCCCCCGGAGTGGGGCCCAAGGGCCCTTATTCGACCGTTTCGTCGCGACTTAACCTCCGGGAAGAGGAGGCGCGATGTTCGCGGTACGCATTCATGGAAGAGGCGGCCAGGGAGCCGTCACCGCGGCCGAGATGCTGTCGGTGGCCGCGTTCGACGAGGGCCGCCACGCGCAGGCCTTCCCCACGTTCGGCTCGGAGCGGACCGGGGCGCCGGTGGTGTCGTTCTGCCGCATCGACGACCTTCCGATCCGGCTGCGAGAGCCGATCACGGAGCCGGACGCCCTGATCGTGCAGGACCCGACGCTGCTGCACCAGGTCAACCTGTTCGCCGGACTCCGCTCGGACGGGTACCTGCTGGTGAACACCTCGAAGGAGCTCGACGAGATGGGGCTCGAGGACGTGATCGCGGGGATGAAGGCCGACCGGGTGGTCGCCGTACCCGCCACCGAGTTCGCCCGTGAGCACCTGGGGCGGCCGCTGCCGAACGCCGCGCTGCTGGGCGGGTTCGCCGCGCTGACCGGCGAGGTGAGCCTGGGCGCCGTAGCCGGCGCCATCCGCGACCGGTTCGCCGGAGCGGTCGGAGAGGGCAACGTGAAGGCCGCCGAGGCGGCCTTCGCCCATGTGCAGGACGTGATGAGGAGGACGGCTCATGCTTGAGCAGATCGAGGGCTCGCAGGCGGTCGCCCGGGCAGTCACGCTGTGCCGGCCGGAGGTGATCGCCGCCTACCCGATCTCCCCGCAGACCCACATCGTCGAGTCCCTGTCGGACCGGGTGCGCACCGGCGAGCTCGAGCGCTGCGAGTACATGATGGTCGAGTCGGAGTTCGGCGCGATGTCGGCGTGCATCGGGGCCTCCGGGGCGGGTGCACGCACCTACACCGCCACCTCCAGCCAGGGCCTGCTGTTCATGGCCGAGGCGCTGTTCAACGCCTCGGGCCTGGGGTTGCCGATCGTGATGACGGTGGCCAACCGCGCGATCGGCGCCCCGATCAACATCTGGAACGACCACTCCGACGCGATGTCGATGCGCGACTCGGGCTGGATCCAGCTCTACGCCGAGTCCAACCAGGAGGCCGTCGACCTGCACATCCAGGCCTACCGGCTCGCGGAGTCGCTGTCGGTGCCGGTCATGGTCTGCATGGACGGGTTCGTGCTCACCCATGCCTTCGAGCGGGTCGACCTCCCCGGCCAGGAGCAGGTCGACGCCTACCTCCCGCCGTTCAGCCCGCAGCAGTCGCTCGACCCGAACGACCCGGTGACGATCGGGGCGATGGTCGGACCTGAGGCGTTCGCGGAGGTGAAGTACCTCATGCACGCCAAGCAGGTCGCGGCGCTCGACGAGATCCCGGTGATCGCCCAGGAGTTCAAGGAGCAGTTCGGCCGCGACTCCGGCGGTCTGGTGCGGCCCTACCGCACCGAGGGCGCCGAGACCGTCGTCGTCGCGCTCGGGTCGGTGCTGGGCACGATCGAGGACGTCGTCGACGCGATGCGCGACGAGGGCGTGCCGATCGGGGTGCTCGGCATCGGCTGCTTCCGGCCCTGGCCGGTCGACGAGGTCCGCGAGGCGCTGCAGAACGCCAAGCGCGTGGTCGTCGTCGAGAAGGCGTTCGCGGTCGGCGCCGGCGGCATCGTCGGGCAGAACGTCCGGCTGGCGCTGTCCGGTCTCCCGATCGAGGTGTACGACGTCGTGGCCGGTCTCGGGGGCAGGCCGATCACCCGCGTCTCGCTGCGCGACCTGTTCGACGACGTGCTCGCCGGCCAGGTCGACGCCCACCGGATGCACTTCCTCGACCTCGACGGGGCCCTGGTGCAGCGCGAGCTCGAGCGAGCCCGTCGTGGGGCCAGGCCCGGTCCGCACGCCGAGAACATGCTGCGCGACATCGGCACCGTCGCATCCGGAACCCGCTAGGGCTGCAAGAGAGGACAGGGCCGTGGCCTTCCAGGAGATCAAGCTCTACCAGACCGGCACCTTCGTCGCCGGCAACCGCCTCCTCGACCCCGACCAGCGGTCGGTGCAGGCCCGGATGGGGCGCTCGAACTCGCTCACCTCCGGCCACCGGGCCTGTCAGGGCTGCGGGGAGGCGCTCGGTGCCCGCTACGTGCTCGACGCCGCGATGCGCGCCACGAACGGGAACATGGTCGCGGTCAACTCCACCGGCTGCCTCGAGGTGTTCTCGACGCCGTACCCGGAGTCCTCGTGGCAGCTGCCCTGGCTGCACTCGCTGTTCGGCAACGGCCCGGCCGTCGCCGCCGGCGTCGCGGCAGCGCTGCGGGCGGCCAAGGGCCGCGAGGACATCCGCGTGGTCGGCCAGGCCGGCGACGGCGGCACGGTCGACATCGGCTTCGGGACGCTGTCGGGGATGTTCGAGCGCAACGACGACGTGCTCTTCGTCTGCTACGACAACGAGGGCTACATGAACACCGGCGTGCAGCGCTCCGGAGCCACGCCGCCGGCCGCGCGCACTGCGAACACCAAGCCCGTCGGGACCGAGCCCGGCAACGTGTTCGGGCAGGGCAAGAACGTGCCCGCGATCGCGATGGCGCACGAGATCCCCTACGTGGCCACGGCGACCGTCGCCGAGCTGCGCGACCTGGAGTACAAGGTCGAGAAGGCGATGAGCTTCCGCGGTGCCCGCTACATCCACGTCTTCGTGCCGTGCCCCCTGGGATGGGGCGCGGCGTCGGCGGACACGATCCGGCTGTCGCGGCTGGCGAAGGAGACCGGGATCTTCCCGGTGTTCGAGGCCGAGCACGGCCAGGTCACCGAGGTGTCGAAGATCCGCCGCCGGGTCCCGGTGGAGGAGTACCTCAAGCTGCAGAAGCGCTACGCGCACCTGTTCGGCAAGAACCCGCGGCCCGACATCGTCGAGCGGATCCAGGCCGGGGCGGACCGCAACATCGAGAGGTTCGGGCTGCTGCCCGACGACGAGCCCGCAGGACCCGGCCCGGCCGAGGATTCCGCGCTGGCGGTTGAAGGAGCGCTGTGATGGACAAGCCATTCGCAATCACCCTCGACATCGGGTCGAGCCGGGCCAACAAGACCGGCGCCTGGCGCACCGAGCGGCCGGTCTACACGAACCGGATGCCACCGTGCAACAACGCCTGTCCCGCCGGGGAGAACGTCCAGGCGTGGCTCTACGAGGGCGAGGAGGGCGCCGCCGGCTACGAGCGCGCGTGGCGCCAGATCATGGTCGACAACCCGTTCCCGGCGATCATGGGCCGGGTCTGCTACCACCCGTGCGAGACCGCCTGCAACCGGGGGGAGCTCGACGAGGCGGTCGGCATCAACTCCGTGGAGCGGTTCCTCGGGGACGAGGCGATCCGCCAGGGCTGGAAGGTCTCGGTCGACGTGCCGGCCACCGGCAAGCGGGTGCTCGTCGTCGGCGCCGGCCCGTCGGGGCTGTCGGCCGCCTACCACCTCGCCCGCCGCGGCCACGACGTGACGATCAAGGAGGCCGGTCCGATGGCCGGCGGCATGATGCGCTTCGGGATCCCGAAGTACCGCCTGGCTCGCGACGTGCTCGACGCGGAGGTGCAGCGGATCCTTGACCTGGGCGTGAAGCTCGAGCTCGACGCCAAGGTGACCGACCTGATGGCGCTCAAGGACGAGTACGACGCCGTCTTCCTCGCGGTGGGAGCCCAGCTCGGCAAGCGCGCCTACATCCCGGCCGGCTCGGCGACGAAGATGCTCGACGCGGTGACCATGCTCCGCGACCTCGAGGCCGGCGAGAAGCCGCTGCTCGGCCGCCGGGTGGCGGTGTACGGCGGTGGCAACACGGCCATGGACGCCGCGCGCACCGCGAAGCGTCTCGGGGCGTCGGAGGCGATCGTGGTCTACCGCCGCAACAAGGACAAGATGCCCGCGCACGAGTCGGAGTTCATGGAGGCCTCCGAGGAGGGCGTGCTGTTCAAGTGGCTGACCACGATCAAGCAGGTCGACGAGGGCAAGCTGGTCATCGAGAAGATGGAGCTCGACGAGAGCGGCTTCCCGCAGCCGACCGGTGAGCTCGAGGAGCTCGACGCCGACTCGCTGGTCCTTGCCCTGGGCCAGGACACCGACCTCTCGCTGCTCGACGGCGTTCCCGGTCTCGTGGTCGACAGGGGCGTCGTCTCGGTCGGGCCGGACATGATGACCGGGTGTCCCGGGGTGTTCGCCGGCGGCGACATGGTCCCGTTCGAGCGCTCGGTCACCGTCGCGGTCGGCCACGGCAAGCGCGCGGCGAAGAACATCGACGCGTGGCTGTCGGGCGCCGCGCCGGAGCCCGTCGTACGCCCGCAGCTGGCGACCTTCGACACGCTGAACACCTGGTACTACGCCGAGGCACCGCGCACCCACCGGCCGGTGCTCGAGCGGGCCCGCCGCGAGTCGACCTTCGACGAGGTCGTGCTCGGGCTCGACGAGGGCACGGCGCTGTTCGAGGCGCGGCGGTGCATGTCGTGCGGCAACTGCTTCAGCTGCGACAACTGCTACGGCACCTGCCCGGACAACGCGGTGATCAAGCTCGGCCAGCCGGGGGAGAAGTACCTGATCGACCTCGACTACTGCAAGGGTTGCGGCCTCTGCGCCGCCGAGTGCCCTGCCGGTGCGATCCAGATGTTCCCCGAGGAGATCTGACCAGGTGCACAGTGGCCCCCGCCGGCGGCGGGGGCCACTGTGTGTCGGCCGGTCAGCGGGCGACCATCACCATGTCGTTGACCGCGACCACGCGCAGCGGCCGTGAGCCGAGTACGACGGTCAGCTTCACGATCCTGCCCAGCAGACCCTCGAGCTCGGCCTTCACCGTGCCGATCGAACCGTCGCCGTCGAGGTCGGCCGTCGCCGGCGCGTCGAGCGGACCACTGAGCCCCAGGTCGACCTGGGCGTCGTCGAGGCAGTAGCCACCGACCGGTGGGTCACCCTGCTCGCAGGCGGTCCAGGTGCCCTCGACCTGCTCGGTCGTCGGCGCCTCGGCACCGTCGCCGGGCTTCTCCGCGGCAGGCGGATCGGCAGGCGGGTCCGCGGGCGGTTCCTCGGCCGCGGGCGGGTCTGCGGGGGGATCTTCGGCAGCAGGCGGATCGGCCGGCGGGTCGGCCGGCGGGTCGGCCTCTCCAGGCGTCTCCCCGGGATCCTCCACAGGTGCCTCGTCGGCGGGGCCGCCGGTGCCCGGATCGTCGGCCGGAGGATCGCTCACGACCGGAGCATCCCCACCGCCACCGGGGGCCGGAGCGTTCGGCACCTCGGGGGCAGCCAGCGGCGGCGGCGGCTCGGGTGCCGCCACGACAGGCGCCTCGGGCGGCGTCGGCTCGGCGTCCGGCCCGAACCCGTCGGGGGTGTCCGGGGCGCCGATGATCGGCGGGTCGGCCGGTGTCGGCAGCTCGCCCGGCGCCGGGGCGGCCTCGGGGGAGCGGGTCCGCGGAGGCCGCGACTCCTCGATCTCGGGAGGCGTGGGACCGAGCTGGGCGGCCTTGGCCACCTGCTCGATGTGCCGCTCCACCTGCCTCACGGCGTCGGCGGTGAGCTCGCGGACCGGAGCGCCCAGGCCGTAGTCCAGGGTGGTGCCGATCGTGGACATCGGCGGGCTCGCGGCCACCGCGAAGCTGCCCTCGCGGTAGCGCTTGTCGACCATCAGCACACGCGCGACGTACGCCTCGTCGCCCCGGTAGGCCAGCAGCGCTGCGGCGGCGTTGGCCGGCCGGTCGAGCCTGTCGGCGCCCGCGCAGAGGTACACCGCGGTCGTCAGCGCCGCGTCGTCGAGGTCGTGCGCGTTGCGCTCACCGTCCCCGTCACCGTCGACGCCGGCCAGCGCCCACACCGACGGCAGCAGCCGCATCGGCCCCACCTCGCGGTCCCAGACCGGGTCGCCGTCGAACCGGCCGTTGTCGGTGTCCTCGACCCGGGCACGGCCCCGGCGCCCGTCGAGCGCGGGCCCGACCATCGCCGGCCGGACCGTGCCGTCGTCGGCGAGCTCGTGGCCGCCGGCCTGCCCGTGGTCGGACTCGGTCTGGCCGACGGCGGCGATCAGCGTCCAGGTCAGCCCGCACGACGGCTGGACCTCCGCGAGGATCCCCGCGGCCCGGTGGTAGGACTGCAGCGCCGTCCACGGGATCACACCGACCCTGCCCTCGGCGGTGGACCGGCTGCTCGTTGCGGCCGCGGGCGCGGCATCGGGCCTCGCCGGGCGCACCAACACGTCGTCGTACGGCACGGACTCCGGCCCCGCCGGCTCGCCCTCCCCGGCGGTGTTGGCCAGGTGGGTGCTCACGGTGCCGAAGGCGAGCGGGAACGCGATGAGCGCGATCAACCAGGACGAGTGGTGCTTCGGCTTGCCGTTTCGATGCCGTCCCATGGGACCCCCCAATGCCGGGATCTGCTTATTCGACCCTAGGCCCGAGGTCCCTCAAAGAGCATGAGTCGAATGCCCCTCTTTAGCGTGACCCGGACGGGGGGCGGCCTCCCTCAACCTGGTGAGGGACACTTCTGGCGGTCCCAGGAGAGGAAGCGCATGCTGCCCGGTCTCATCGTCCTGCTCGTCTGCCAGCTCGCCGGCGAGCTCGTCGTACGCACGCTCGACCTGTCGCTGCCCGGCCCCGTCCTCGGCATGGTCCTGTTCCTGGTGGTCCTGCGGGTACGGCGGCCACGCCCGAAGTCGCCCCTCGTCACGGCACCACAGACGCTGTTGCGGTACCTGCCCCTGCTCTACGTTCCCGCCGGGGTCGGACTCGTCGCGCACCTGTCCCGGCTGGGCCACGACGCGCTGCCGATCGCCGGCGGCCTGGTGGCGTCGTGGCTCGCCGGGCTCCTGGTGACTGCCGGGGTCGTGGCGCTGCTTCTCCGGCTCACCGGTTCCCGGAGGGTGTTGCGGTGACCCTGCACCTGGACGAGGCCTGGGAGTGGCTGGTCGGCTCACCGCTGTTCGGGGTCACCCTGACGCTGGTCGCGTACCAGGCCGCCCGCTGGGCCTGGGAGCGGACCGGCCGGCACGCCGGGCTCAACCCGGTGCTGGTCGCGATCGTCCTCGCCGGTGGGGTGCTGCTGCTGCTGGACGTCAGCTACGCGGAGTACATGACCGGCGGGCGCTACATCACCTTCCTGCTCGGTCCGGCGACAGTGGCGCTGGCGCTGCCGCTGCATTACGAGGCCCGGCTGGTGAAGCAGGCTGCCATGCCGGTGCTGGTCGGGATCGTGGTCGGCTCCGCCGTGTCGATCGTCGTGGCCTTCTCCGTCACCGGCTGGCTCGGCGGCGGGGAGGACCTGGCAGTGTCGATGGCGCCGAAGGCCGCCACCACGCCGGTGTCGATCGCCCTCTCGGAGGCGGCCGGCGGCATCCCGGCGCTGACCGCGGTGTTCACCATCCTCGCTGGGGTGCTCGGCGCGGTCGCCGGGCCGGCGGTGCTCTCGTTGCTGCGGTTCCGCGACCTGCGGGTGCGCGGTCTGGCGATCGGCGCCTCCTCGCACGGGATCGGCACCTCCCGGGCGCTGGAGGAGCACCGCACCGAGGGCGCCTTCGCGGGGCTCGCGATGGGACTCAACGCGCTGGCGACCGCGCTGCTCCTGCCGCTGCTGCTGATGCTGCTGCAGTAGCCCGCTCAACCCACCGACCGTCCGAGGAAGGCGAGCAGCCTGTCGGCCGGACCGGCGTTGGGTCGGTTGCCCAGCGGTTCGGCGAACCGGCCCGGCCGGTCGGTCGGGCCGACGAGCACCGGGGCGATCCGGAGCAGGGCGGTGGCGAGGTCGTCGGGCAGCGGCCGTCGTACCGCACAGGCCGTGGCGAGGTCCCACCCGTGCACGGCGATCTCGAGAGCGCCGGCGCTGGTGAGCACCGCCGAGGTGAGCGGCCGGTCCCCGACCACGACGTCCTGGGGGCTGCGCGGGCCGGCCGCCCAGTCCGCGGTCCACTGGCCCAGCAGCCGGCACGCCCGGTCGCGCAGCCGGTCCACGAGCTCCTCGGCGCTCGCTGTCCGGAGTGAGCCGGCGGCGGGCGAGCCCGCCACGGCGGCCGGGCGGTGCACCTGCAGCCGGTGGGTCGCCCCGGCCTCGAGCAGCAGCGTCAGCGAGTCGTCCATGTGCAGCAGCAGCTGCCGGACGTCCCACTCCGAGCACGGGGTCGGCGCCGTCATCAGGTCGGCGGACACCAGGGCCAGCGCTCCGCGGGTGTAGCCGATGGCACGCTCGAGGAGCTCGACGCCGGCCCAGGGCGAGGCGTCGAGGTCGTGGTCGCTCACCCCCGTCGTACCTCCTGCCCGGGGTAGACCTCAGGAAGGCCGAACGCCCGGAACAGTCCCGTGTCGAAGAAGCACCCGACGTGGGACACCCCGTCGCCGGTGACCGTGAGCACCTGGATCTGGAACGCCTTGTGCACCCCGTCCGCGTCGCGCATGTACAGGGCGAACGCAGGCTGTCCGTTGGCATCGGCCCGGACCATGCGCATGTCGGCCGGACCGCTGGCCGGACACTGGCTGGAGATGAGGTTCCCGATCGTCCGGGCACCCTGGTACCACCCCGTGAAAGGGGGCATCTCCCACACCGCGTCCTCCGTGAACAGGCCGACGATCGCCTCGACGTCGTAGGTCTCGAAGGCGGCGACGTACCGGTCGAGCAGTTCGCGCCGCTCCGGCTCGGACGGCTCCAGCACGTCGTCCCGGGTCAGTGCCGCGTGGTCGAGCTGCGCGCGGGCCCGCTGCAGCATGCTGTTGACCGCGGCGGTGCTGGTGCCGAGCAGCTCGGCGACCTCGGCGGCACGCCAGGCGAGCACCTCGCGCAGCAGGAGCACGGCCCGCTGGCGGGCGGGGAGGTTCTGCAGCGCGGCCACGAACGCGAGTCGGATGCTCTCCCGCGACGTGACCACCGAGGCGGGGTCGTCGGGCAGGTCCGCGACCAGTACGTCGGGCACCGGCTCGAGCCAGGGCACCTCCGGCTGCTGCACGAGCGTGCCGTACGGGTCGGACGGCTCCTGGCCGAGGCCGGTCGGGAGCGGACGTCTTCCCCGGCTCTCCAGCGCGGTCAGACACGCGTTCGTGGCGATCCGGTAGAGCCACGTGCGCATCGAGGACCGGCCCTCGAAGGTGTCCTGCGACTTCCACGCACGCAGGTAGGTCTCCTGGACCAGGTCCTCGGCGTCGTGGACCGAGCCGAGCATCCGGTAGCAGTGCGCGAGCAGCTCGGGACGGTAGCGGTCGAGCGCGGAGGGGTCGGCCACGGACGGCGGAGGCTCCACGACCGGGCGCTCGGGACGGACGGTGGGTCGGTCGACGGTCGCCATCTGCTCAGGCCTGCTGTTCGATCGCGGCGGGGTCCATGTAGAGAACCTCCCACAGATGGCCGTCGGGGTCGGCGAACGCGCGCGAGTACATGAAGCCCTCGTCCTGCGGCGGGCTCGACAGGGACCCGCCGGTGGCCAGCGCGGTGTCGACGAGCCGGTCGACCTCCTCGCGGCTCTCGGCCGAGATCGCCGTGATCGCCTCGGTGTAGCGCGTCGTGTCGACGATGTCCTTGCTGGTGAACGTCGAGAAGAACTTCTCGGTCAACAGCATCACGCAGGCGTCGTCGCTGATCACCATGCAGCTGGCGTTCTCGTCGGTGAACTGCGGGTTGAAGCTGAACCCGAGGCCGCTCCAGAAGTCGATGGACCGCTGGAGGTCGGCGACGGGAAGGTTGAGGAAGATCATCCGGCTCATGTCGGGGCTCCTGGGCTGGAAGGAACGTTGTCGCTGAGTCAGACCGGGGACCGGTGCGGAACTCATCGGTGCCGCGTCGCCGGAGCCGCCGCGTCGCCGTGTCCGGTCAGGGCAGGTTCCCGGTCTACACCGAGACGGGCATACTCGGAAAGAGGTTTTCCGAACGGAAGGTGCTTCCCCATGATGCTCGCGAACTCTGTGCTCGTCGATGCCTTCGGACGTGTGAAGGATGCCGTCCACGGTGCCGTCGAGGGGCTGAGCCGCGAGCAGCTCACCTACCGGGTCGACCCGGAGGCGAACACGATCGCCTGGCTGGTCTGGCACCTGACCCGGATCCAGGACGACCACGTGGCTCACCTGGCCCACGCCGAGCAGGTCTGGCTCCGCGACGGATGGGCGGACCGGTTCGGCCTGCCGTTCGAGCCGGGCGCGCACGGCTACGGCCACAGCAGCCAGGAGGTCGCCGCGGTCGACGTACCCGCCGAGCTCCTGCTCGGCTACCACGACGCGGTGCACGCGCAGACTGTTGGTTATCTCGAGGGCCTCGACGAGCCGGCGTACGACGAGGTCATCGACCGTTCGTGGGACCCCCCGGTGACGCGCGCGGTGCGCCTGGTCAGCGTCATCGAGGACGACCTGCAGCACGTCGGACAGGCGGCGTTCATCCGCGGTGTCGTGAAGCGGCTGGGAATCTGACGCGAGACCACCGGCCGATGGCACACTGCAGGGCCATGGAAACTACCCAGGGTCCCTTCCGGGATGCCGCGGTCGAGGCGCTCACCGCGATGCTGCTCCGGCTCGTCGAGGACACCAACGAGATGTGGCGCGACGGCGAGATCGCCGAGGACTCGACGGTCAGGGCGGTGTGCGAGGACCTGCAGGCTGTCCAGCACGCCCCGCATCGCGATCCTGAGCCGTGGCAGGCACGGTCCCGGACCGAGTGGCTCGAGGGCACCGAGCAGGCGGCGCGAGCGTTGCACGGTCGAGGATGCACGTGGTCGCTGCACGATCTGGTCGTCCTTCCGCGCCACGGCAGCGAATGCGTGGCGTCGTATCGCATCGTGCACGAATGGGGCGACAGCGCCACCCCGGCCGCTCAGGCTCTCTTCCTGGAGACCTGGCGTCAGGGCGAGGACGGGCAGTGGCGGCTGGCGCGTCACACAGCCGAGAAGGTCTGAGGTCGCTCTGACGCGCTGGTCGCAGCTGTCGGAGCGGAGAACTGTCGGCGCCCTTCCCTAGACTTCGAGCAAGTGTTCGATCGATGGAGGTGAGGGGCTCGATGGATGAGATCGAGGCCGACGCCCGGGACCGCGAGCTGGTCGAGGTCGCGGCGAAGGCGGTGGTCGACCGCAACCGCGCCCATGCCGCGCAGCTGGAGGCGATCTGGTCCTTCCATGCGCGAAGGGTGGCCGAGGTAGAGGCGCGCGACCGTGGAGAGGTGCCCCGGCCCGAGCTGCCGGGGTTCTTCCTGCTCACGCCGTTGGAGGCGACGAAGGCGGAGTTCGCCCCGCTCCTCGGTGTGGCGGAGATGTGGATCCAGGCTGACCTGGACCTCATCCACGAGCTCAAGCAGTGGCTGCCACAGGTGTGGGCGCTGTGCCTCGCCGGACGGCTCGACCTGGGTCGAGCGCAGGTTGTGCACGCCCAGCTGGCCGGCTTGGCCGACGACGCGGCAAGAGCGGCCTACGCCGAGAAGGCCCAGGAGTGGATCGCGCGGCATGACGACCCGGCCGCGCCGGTTCACCCTGTTCGGCGGCAGCTGCTGCAGCGAGCGATGCGGCGGATCAGCCTGAAGTTCGACCAGCACAGCGAGGAGGAGTCCTTCGCCAAGGCGTTCAAGAAGCGGCGGGTGTCGATGCGCTCCGACGAGAACGGGATGGCCTGGATGTCGGTCTCGGGGCCGTTGCACGACGTGATGCGGGCGGACTATCGACTGACGCTGATCGCGAAACGCTTGAGGGAGCTGCCGGGTGAGGAGCGGACGGTGGAGCAGATCCGGGCCGACCTGATGCTCGACCTGGTGCTCGGTCGGGCGACGGTGCCGGCCACCGACGGGGAGCTCGAGGAGGCCGAGGGCAGCGGTCAGAGTCCGGTGGAGCCACACGAGCTGGTCGGCAGGTGGGCCCGGCCCATCATCAACGTCCATGCCCCGATGCCGACCCTGATGGGGGTGGGTGACGAGCCGGGCCTGATGGCCGGCGGGAGCAGCATCCCGGCGGAGCTGCTCAGACGCATCGCGCTGGATCCCGCATCCACCTGGTATCGGCTCACCTTCGACCCTCGGCGGGGCGACGTCGAGCTCTCCACGGACAGCTACACCCCCACCGAGCCGATCGTGCGTCAGGTGGTCGCGCGCGACCCCGAGTGTGTCTTCCCGGGTTGCGTGCGACCGGCCACCACCTGCGAGTGCGACCACCGCACGCCGCACCCGGTCGGACCGACCTGCACGCGCAACCTCCAGCCGCTGTGCAAGCGACACCACCGGGTCAAACACTCCGAGGGGTTCCTGGTCAGGCGCAATCTCGACGGCTCCTACACCTGGACCAGTCGCTTCGGCGTGAGGTCGCACAAGCCCGCGCCGGAGTTTCCACAAGTGACCTGGCCGGCGACCTCGCCGGGGCTCTGGGACGATGACGCGGTGGTCTTCGAGGACCCCATCCCCGACAGCCTGTGGCAAGCAGCGATCAACCTGTCCCGCGAAGCGGAGCTCCGCGCCTCCGCGGCGTGACGTTCGGCGCTCAGGCGCAGCCGACGCAGGTCCGTGCGACCGGTCGGGCGGCCAGGCGTGCTGGCGCGATCGGGCGGCCGCACCGCTCACAGATCCCGTAGCTGCCCGACTCGAGCCGCGCTGCGGCGGCGTCGAGCTCGGCGAGGCGCTCGCGTGCCTGAGCGATCAGCGCGCCCACCTGGGAACGCTCGAAGGCGATCGTGTGCCCCTCGGGGTCGTGCTCGTCGTCGGCGTTGGACGACTCCGATGCGGCCACGATGTCGCTGAAGGTGCCGGTCAGTGCGGCGAGCCGTTGCTCGGTCTCGAGGCGCTGGGCGCGTAGCAGTGCCCGAGCCTCGTGGAGGTGGTGGTCGTCGTCCATGTCGACTGGACAACGCTCGCGACCGGGTGGGTTGTTCCGTCAGACGCGGCGGCGGCGTCGGTCCCAGGTCGGCTCAGCGCTCGGCGCGGCCGAGCCGCCAGTACCCCATGAAGGCGATCGAGCGCCGGTCGTGGCCGCGCTCGTTGACCAGGTGGCGACGGATCGCGCGCACGGTCGAGGCCTCGCCGGCCACCCACGCATAGAACCCGTCGGTGGGGTCGCCGGTGTCGCCGACGGGTGTCTCGACGGGATCGGGGACCTCCCAAAGCACCTCGCTCAGGTCGTCGTGCTCGGCGGCCGTCGGCAGTGCGGCCGGCACGACCGGTCGGGGGAGGTCGGCGGTGGTGACCATCCGGAGCAGGTGGGACCCGTGGCCGGAGCTGCCCCGCGCGGCCCAGGTCACCGCCATTCCGGACGGAGCGCCGAGGTCGAACCGGTCGTCGGGGTGCGGCACCTCCAAGAGGACCTGTCCGACCGCATGCGACGGGAGCGAACGCACGATGTTCGCGACCGCCGGGACGCCGGTTTCGTCCGCGGCCAGCAGCAGGGACGCGTGTGAGGAGTGAGGGCGGAACTCCAGCCCGCCGTGGGGTCCCCGGTGCGCGCCGTTGGGGCCGAGCAGCACCGCCTCGTCGCCGACTCGCGCCCCGAGGGCGAACCGGGCGGCCGGGCCGGAGACGACGCCGTGCTCGTCACCGTGCAGGACCATGTCGATGTCGACCTCACGCGCCGCCGGCCGGAGGTGGCGGATCGTGTAGGTCCGGATCGGGTTGCGGCTGCTCTCGGGTAGCAGCCGCCATGCGGAGTACCAGTCCTCGCCCCGTGGCAGATGGACGAGGCCGCTCCCGGGCAGCGGGAGGATCAGCTTGATCCGCTGGTCGAACCCGTTGTCGGCCATCGCGTCGAGGTCGGGCCCGGAGAACGTGAGGCGGACGAAGCTCGGGCTCAGCCGGCGCACGCGGAGCACCCGCACGTCGAACATCCGGAACGGCGCGGATCGCGTCTCTGAAGCAGCAGTCACGAAGGTAAGGCTAGCCTTACCTCGGCCACGCGGACAACACCTTCACCAGGTGAGTCACCGGAACCGGACCGACAACACCCCCGCGACGGAGTTCGCCACCACCTCGGCGACCTTCTGCCGGTGCGGGTCCGTGGAGCCCTCCAGCCTGACGTGACCGTCCTCCACGTCGACCTGGTACTCCATCTCGGCGCTGCGCAGCAGCTCGTCGATCTCGCCCCGGATCTGGTCGTCACTTCGGGCCAGCAGCCGCACGACGTCGCTGCGGCTGACCACGCCGATGACCTTGCCGCCCTCGAGCACGGGCAGGCTCTTCACTGCGGTGCTGGTCATCAGCTCGATGGCGTCGCACATGTCGCCTTCGGGGGTGACCGTGTAGGACTGCGTCGTCATCACGTCGTCGACGGTGCGTGGCGGCCCGGGCTCGACGTGCTCGTGCGGCATCAGGTGGCAGCGGTCGTCGTGGCGCACGGCGTCGTGGAGCAGGTCCGCCTCGCTGACCACACCGAGCAGGCGCCCGTCGGAAGAGACCACGGGCAGGGCGGTCACGTTGTGCCCGGCGAGCAGCCGAAGCCCGTCCTTGACGCTCGTCCCGGTGGTCACCGTGATCGCGGGTGAAGTCATGACGTCCCGGACCAGCATCACGACACCTCCTGTTCTCCTCCAGCCTGTGACGCCATCGTTTCCTCCGGCGTACAGGTCCAGACAGGGCCGAACGTCCTGCGGGGCCAGTGACTGCCGGCACTCGCACGCGCGGCGGCGGGGGAGAACGCTGGAGGTAGGCAGAAGGAGGAGCACCATGGTCAAGGACACGACCCTGCCCGTCGTCGTCGGTGTCGACGGCAGTGAGCAGAGTGACCGAGCCGTGCGGTACGCCGTGACCGAGGCCCGGAGGCGCGGTGTGGGCATCACGCTCGTGCACGCCGTCTACGAGACCGCCCCGATGGCGGCCATGCTCCCGTTGTACAGCGTCGAAGCGTTCACCGAGGTCGGCCGACGGCTGACCGACGACACCCAGAAGCTGGTGCACGAGCTCGCGCCGGGCCTGGAGGTGCAGACCTCCGTGCGCCCGGGCAGCCGTGTCGGCGTCCTCGTCGACGCCGCCGAGCACGCCTCTCTCGTGGTGCTCGGCCACCGGACGCGCTCCCTCGCCGGCCGGGTGCTGACCAGCAGCACGACCACCGGAGTCGCCGCGCGCGCCCACTGCCCCGTGGTCAGCGTGCCCGACAGCTGGGCCGAAGGTGGCGAGCTCGGCCGGGTGGTGGTCGGCGTGGACGAGTCCGACGCGTCCCACGACGCGCTCGAGGCGGCCTTCGAGGAGGCGGCGCGACGCAAGGCGAAGCTGGTCGTGCTCCACGCGTGGCGGCTGCCGACGGCGTACGACGACATCAGCTACTCGCACACCGCCGTCGAGGAATGGCTCGACACCGCGCGTGAGGAGATGGACAAGACCCTCGAGCCGTTCCGCGAGGTCCACCCCGACGTCGTGGTGGAGATCGACCTGCGGCACGAGTTCGTCGGCCCGGCGCTCGTCGATGCGGCGGCCAACGCCGACCTGATGGTCGTCGGCCGGCGCGGGCACGGCGCCCCGCTGGGGATCTACCTGGGCTCGCTGGCCCGCATGCTGATCCGCGAGGGCAAGTGCCCCGTCGAGGTCGTGCCCCAGCACCCACGGCACACCCCGTCGGTCGAGGAGCGGCTGCTGAGCCCCGACGAGGTACTGCCTCAGGACTGACCGCGTCTGCGCCCGGTGACGCCGGGGCGCAGAATGGTTGGTCGTGCGCACCCTCGACACCCCCGTCCGTCACGCCCGCAACGCGGTCGCCGTGGTCTTCGTGCTCAACGGCTTCGCGTTCGCGAGCTGGGTCTCCCGGATCCCGGAGTCCCGGACCGCCCTCGACCTCACCCCCGGTCAGCTCGGCACGCTGCTGCTCGCGATGTCCTTCGGCTCGGTGGTCGCGCTGCCCACGGCCGGGATCTGGGTGCACCGCTTCGGCGCCGCCCGGGTGGTCGGCTTCTCCGCCGTGCTCGCCTCCGTCGGCCTCGGTCTCGCCGGTGCCGGCGTGAGCGTGCTCGGTGAACCCTGGGGGACCGCGGCCGGCCTGCTGCTGGTCGGCTTCGGCTCGGGGACCTGGGACGTGGCGATGAACGTCGAGGGCGCCGCCGTCGAGCACCGCAGCGGGCGCACGATCATGCCCCGGTTCCACGCGGCGTTCAGCCTCGGCACGGTCGCCGGAGCGGCAACCGGTGCCGCGGCGGCCGGCCTGGGGGTCCCGGTGGTGTGGCACCTGGGCCTGGCCGCCGCCCTGGTCGCGGCAGCCACACCGACCGCCGTACGCAGCTTCCTGCCCGTGGAGGCGGAGCCCGAGGAGGCGGTCGGCCTCAGCCCGTGGCGGGCGTGGCGGGAGCCGCGCACGCTGGCTGTAGGCGTGATGGTCCTGGCGATGGCGCTGACCGAGGGCGTGGCCAACGACTGGCTCGCGGTCGCGCTGGTCGACGGGTACGACGTCGCGCCGTGGGTCGGCGCCAGCGGGTTCGCCCTGTTCGTCACCGCGATGACCAGCGGCCGGCTCGTCGGCGGGAAGCTCCTCGACCGGTTCGGTCGGCTGCCGGTGCTGTGGAGCACGATGGCAGTCGCCGGAGCCGGCGTCCTGCTGGTCGTGCTCGCCCCGCTGACACCGCTGGTCGTGGTCGGCATCGTGCTGTGGGGCCTGGGCGCCTCGCTCGGCTTCCCGGTCGGGATGAGCGCCGCGGCCGACGACCCGGCGCACGCGCCGGCGCGAGTGAGCGTCGTCTCCACGATCGGCTACACCGCGTTCCTGGCCGGTCCGCCGGTGCTCGGCTACATCGGCGACCGGGTCGGCGTCCTCAACGCCCTGCTTCTCGTCGCGATCCTGCTGGTGCCCTCCGCGCTCGTCGTTCCCGCCGCCCGCCCCAGGGCCGAGGTGGCTTCTCGCCGATGAGCAGCGGCTCGACCCACCGGGTCCGGGGGTCGGCGTCGACGAGCACGGCCTTGGTGAACAGCGTCAGGGGTACGGCGAGCAGCGCACCGATGCTCCCGAGCGTGAACGCCCAGAACACCAGCGACAGCATGGTCAGCGTCGTGGAGACGACGAGGTAGCGGCGCGTCGCGCGGCCGAACGTCACCAGGGCCGCGACCCAGCCCTCGTGACCGGCCGGCAGCATCCGCAGCCGGTCCACGAAGCGCGTCGCGTCGATGACCATGAACAGCACCAGGGTGATCACGAAGAACAGACCCGTCAGCACGTCCACGAGGCCGCTCACGATGTTGCCGACGATGCCGACCACGCGGTTGAAGTCGAACCCCGCGACCATCTGCTCGATCTGGCCCTCACCGATCCCACGCCGGTCCAGCCACGCGACGACCTGGTCCAGCATCCGGTTGGTCTCGTCCTGGTAGTCCGGCAGCAGGGTCGCGAACTGCGCGACCGCGAGGGTGAGCGCGACCGTGAACCCGATCAGCGCCGCGTAGACCGTGGTGAGCGCGGCGGTGGTGCCCACCCAGCGGGGGATGCCGCGCCGGGCGATCGCGCTGCTCAGCGGTTGCACAGCGACCGCGAGCACCAGGGCCAGGAACGCCGGCCCGACGATGCCGGAGAGCTGGCGCAGCCCGAACACCACGACGCCGCCGGCGGCGAGCCCGACCAGCAGGACGACCGCCCGCGGGTAGCCATGTCCCGGAGTCGCCGGCCGCACGGTGGACATCGCGGCCTCAGGCGCTGCGGCGCACCAGCAGGTCGGCGCAGCCCTCGGTCGTGACCAGGTCGGGGTAGTCGTCCTCCTCGATGCGCACCCCGCTCGCGCTGACCAGCAGCTCGACGAAGCTGAGGAAGTCCAGCGAGTCCAGCTCGAAGCTGCGGCGGAGGTCGGCGCCCTCGGGGAGGGACTCCACGTCCGCGTCCGGGACGATCCGGCGCACGGCCTGCGCAACCAGCGCGCGGGCGTCCTCGTGGGTGATGGTCATAGCTCCTCCGGGTGCTGCAGCAGGCGTTCCAGGGTGAGCAGGAAGCGCGCCCCGGTGGCGCCGTCGGTGGCCCGGTGGTCCCCGGACAGCGTCAGCCGCACCGTCGGCCGCACGCCGATCAGGCCGTCGACCGCGACCGGGCGGTCCACCACGCGGCCCACGCCGAGCACGGCGACCTGCGGTGGTAGATCACGCCGATCACCTCCTCGACACCCTGGTCGCCGAGGTCGGTCACGGTCAGCGTCGGGTCGGCCAGCTCGCTGCGGCGCAGCCGCCCGGCGCGGGCCCGCTTCACCAGGTCGCGCAGCGCCGCCATCACCTCGGCGAGCGTGAGGTCGGCGGTGCGGTGGATCGCGGGCGCCACCAGGGCCCCGTCACGCACGTGGACCGCGACGCCGAGGTGGACGTCGTCGGCCGGCACGAAGCCGTCGTCGACCCAGAACCCGTTGAGCTCCGGGTGCTCACGGGTGGCCAGCGCGGCGGCCTTGAGCAGCGCCGCGGCCGGCACGATCCGCTCGCCGACGCTGCGCTCCAGGTTGGTGCGCCGCAGCCACGTGGTGAGCGCCTGCAGGTCGACGGTCGTGGCCACGTAGTAGTGCGGGATCTCGCGCTTGGCCCGCAACATCAGGGCTGCGATGGTCGCCCGGGAGCCCGACGGGCGGGTGGGTGCGGCGGTCGGAGGTGGTGTCTCGGCCTCCGGTACGACGGACGGCGCGGCCGCCGTACCTCCTCGCGCGGCGACCCGGACGTCCTCGGCGCGGACCAGCCCGTGCTCGCCGGACCCGGCCACCTGGTCGAGGTCCACCCCGAGCTCGCGGGCGAGCTTGCGGGCGTAGGGGGAGACCCGGCGCCCGCGCAGGACCGGAGGTGCCGCGAGGGGCGGCGCGAGGGGTGGCGCGAGAGGTGGCGCGAGGGGTGGCGCGGCGGTCGGCGAGGACAGCGGGGCCATCGGCGTGCCGACGGCGACCCGGGTGCCCGGCCCGACCAGGAAGTGCTCGACGACCCCGTCGTCGAAGGACTCGACCTCGATCGCGGACTTGTCGGTGTCGACGACGGCGATCGGCTCGCCGCGGTGGACGACGTCGCCCTCGTGGACGAGCCACTCGACGAGCGTGCCGGAGTCCATGTCGGCCCCGAGCGAGGGCATCTTGAACTCGGCCACTCAGCCCACCACCCTCCGCGCCGCAGCCGCGATCGTCGCGGGCTGGGGGAGGGCGGCGTCCTCGAGGTGCTTGGCGTAGGGCATCGGCACCTCGGCGGAGCACACCCGTTCGACGGGGCTGTCGAGGTCGTAGAAGCACTGCTCGGTGACCCGGGCGCTGACCTCGGCCGACAGGCTGCCGCTGCGCCAGCCCTCGTCGACCACGACCAGGCGGTGCGTGCGCCGCACCGACGCCATGATCGTCGCGTCGTCGAGCGGCCGCAAGGTGCGCAGGTCCAGCACCTCGGCCTCGATCCCGTCCGCGGCGAGCTGCTGCGCGGCCTCGAGGGTCTTGGGCAGCGAGCCGCCGTAGCTGACCAGGGTCAGGTCCCGACCCTGCCGTCGTACGGCGGCCCGCTGGATGTCGACGGGACCGGCGTCCTCGGCGAGGGTGCCGGTCATGTTGTAGAGCGACCCGTGCTCGAAGACCAGCACCGGGTCGGGGTCCTGCAGGGCGGTCCACAGCATGCCGCGGGCGTCCTCGATCGTCGCCGGGGCGAGCACCTTGATGCCGGGGATGTGGGTGTACCAGCCTTCCAGGCTGTGCGAGTGCTGGGCGGCGAGCTGCCGGCCGGCCCCCGTGGTCATCCGGATCACCAGCGGCACCGCGACCTGGCCGCCGGACATGTGCAGCAGCGTGGCTGCGTTGTTGAGGATCTGGTCCAGCGCCAGCAGGCTGAAGTTCACGGTCATGATCTCGACGATCGGGCGCAGCCCGCCGATCGCGGCGCCGATGCCGGCCCCGACGAAGGCGGACTCCGACAGGGGCGTGTCGCGGATCCGCTCGGGGCCGAACTCCTCGAGCAGCCCGAGGCTCACCGCGAAGCAGCCGCCGTAGGCGCCGACGTCCTCACCCATCAGGAACACCCGCTCGTCGCGGCGCATCGCGTCGCGCATCGCCTCCCGCATCGCCTCGCGGTAGGTGGTCTCCACGGTTCCCGGCGTCGCCGGGGCCGGGGTCCTCGCGGTGGTCGCGGTCATCTCACACCTCCGCGGTCTCGCTGTATACGAACCTGGTCAGGTCCTCGACCGGCTCGAGCGGCGCCTCCTCCGCGGCCCGGACGGCGGCGTCGACCTCCGCGGTGGCGGAGGCCACCATCGCCTCGCGGTCGGCCCCGGTCAGCTCGCCGGACTCGATCAGCTGCTTCGCGAGCAGGTCGATCGGGTCGCGCTCGCGCCAGCGGGCCACCTCGGCCTTGTCGCGGTAGCGCTCGGGGTCGTACATCGAGTGCGCGCGGAACCGGTAGGTGCGCAGCTCCAGGAAGCACGGTCCGCCGCCGCCGCGGATCCGGTCGACCGCCTGGCGCGCGGCCTTCTCCACGGCGACGGCGTCCATGCCGTCCACCGCCCAGGAGGCCATGCCGTACGACGCCGCGCGGAGCGCCAGGTCGGTCTCGGCCTGGGCGCGCTCGATCGCCGTGCCCATGGCGTACAGGTTGTTCTCGCAGGCGAAGAGCACCGGCAGCTGCCACAGCGCGGAGAGGTTCATCGACTCGTGGAACTCGCCCTCGGCGTAGGCGCCGTCGCCGAAGAAGCAGACCGTCACCCCGGGTCGGCGCTGCAGCTTGTCGGCCAGGCCGAGCCCGACCGCCAGCGGCAGGCCGCCGCCGACGATCGCGTTGCCGCCGTAGAAGCGCCGGCCGGCGTCGAACAGGTGCATCGACCCGCCGCGGCCGCGGCTGCAGCCGGTGACCTTGCCGTACATCTCGGCCATCACGGAGTCCATCGGGACACCGCGGGCGAGTGCGTGGCCGTGCTCGCGATAGGTCGACACCACCGCGTCGTCGGCGGTCAGCGTCGCCATCACGCCGGCGGCGACCGCCTCCTCGCCGACCGCCACGTGCAGGAACCCCCGGATCGAGCCTGCGCTGTAGAGCTCCACGCAGCGTTCCTCGAAGACCCGGATCCGGGTCATCTGCGAGAGCAGGTCCACGCCGTGCTTGTGCGCGGCGGCGACGGGGCGTCTGCTCATGTCGCACCCTCCAACGTCGACAGGTCGCCCTCGGGCAGCCCGAGCTCGCGGGCCTTGAGCAGCCGGCGCATGACCTTGCCGCTGCGGGTGTGCGGCAGGTGCTGGTCGAAGACGATCTCGCGCGGTGCGACCGACCCGAGCCGGCGGCGGCCGAACGCCACCAGGTCCCGGCGCACGTCCTCGGTCGGCTCGAAGCCGTCGCGCAGCGTGACGAACGCCTTGACCACCTCGCCGGCGACCGGGTCCGGCTTGCCGATCACGCCCGCCTCGGCGACGGCCGGGTGCTCCATCAGCGCGCTCTCGACCTCGAACGGGCCGATCAGGTGGCCGGCTGACTTGATCACGTCGTCGCCGCGCCCGACGAACCAGAACCAGCCGTCCTCGTCGCGCCGGACCACGTCGCCGGTGAGGTACCAGCCGCCGACGAAGCAGCGCTGGTATCGCGCCTCCTCGCCGAGGTAGGTGCGGAACATCGACGGCCAGCCGGGGCGCAGGGCCAGCTCGCCGGTGCCGCCGGGGCCGAGCTCGCACACCTCGCAGTCGTCGACCAGCGTGCGCCCCTCCTCGTCCCGCGCCAGGACGGTGGCCTCGACGCCGGGCACCGGCAGCCCCATCGACCCGGGTCGGACGGGGACTCCAGGCCGGTTGCTGATCATGATCGCGCCGGTCTCGGTCTGCCACCAGTTGTCGAGCACCTGGCGGTCGAAGGCACGCTGCCCCCACAGCACGACCTCGGGGTTCAGCGGCTCGCCGACGCTGGCGATGTGGCGCAGCGCGGAGAGGTCGAACTCACGCACCACGTCCTCGCCGGCGCGCATGAGCATGCGCAGCGCGGTGGGCGCGGTGTACCAGACGGTGACCCGCTGCTCCTGGAGGATCCGGTACCACCGTCGGGCGCCGAGCTCGCCGCTGTCGGTGACCACGGTCGCCCCGTGCGTGAGCGGCGCGACGATGCCGTACGACGTGCCGGTCACCCAGCCAGGGTCGGCGGTGCACCAGAACACGTCGTCCCGGCGCAGCCCCAGCGCGTGCGCGGCGGTGGCGTGGTGCGCGACGACGGCCTCGTGCACGTGTACGGCGCCCTTCGGGGTGCCCGTCGTACCGCTGGTGAAGTGCAGCAGGGCCGGGGTCTCCGGGTCGGTCGGCGGGATGTCGTAGCGGTGGTCGGCGCGGGAGAGCAGGTCGGGCAGGCACCGGGTGTCCTCGACCTCGCCGGGCGCGCCGTCGACGAGCAGCACGTGCTCGAGCTCGGGGAGGTCGTCGCGGAGCGCGGCGATCCGGCGCTGGTACAGCTCGGTGGTGGTGACCAGCAGCCGGCCGTGACCGAGCTGGAGACGCTGCCGGATCGGCTCGGGGCCGAACGCCGTGAACAGCGGGCAGAACACCGAGGTGTGCTTGAGCGTCCCGAGCGCAGCGACGTAGATGTCCAGGCCGCGACCCAGCAGCGAGAACACCTTGTCGCCCGCACCGATCCCGAGATCGTCGAGGACGTTCGCGAAGGCCGCGCTCAGGCCGGCGAGATCGGCGTAGGTCACCGTGGTGACGGACTCGTCGACGCCGATGCAGCGCAACGCCGTGGTCGCCCCGGCGCCGTGCAGGACATGCCGGTCCACCGCCTCGTGCGCGATGTTGAGCCCGCCGCCGGGCAGCCCGTCGAGCCTGGCCCGGGCCTGCGCCCAGGCGTCAGCGGTCGGTGCCCGGGTCCCGGCGGTCATCACTCACCCCGCCGTTCCCGCTCCCGTTCCTCGCGCGCCGCCTTGCGGCCGTGCTCGGCCTCCGCGGCGAGATACCTGGTGAGCCCCGCCCACAGCCGCTCGCGCGTGGCGGGACTGGTACGGCCGGCCGCCTCGCGCTTGGCCTCCTGCTGGGCCTCGAATCCTTCCCGCTCGTTCATGGCGATCTCCCTGCAGGGTGGTCTACCCCTTGCTCCCACCGTCCTCCACCGCCCCCGGAGCACCCAGGGCCCTTGGACCTGAAAGGATGTGACCCAGGCCTCGTGGTGGCGGTTTGCCGGTGGAAGTTAGCCTTACCTCAGTTCTTTCGTCGTCCGGGTCACGAGCCCGTGAGGAGAAGCCGATGCGCCGTGCCCTGTCCATCGCCGCCGGCACCGCGGCGGTCGCCGCCGCCCTGTCGGGCTGTGGCGTGCTCGGGATCGGTGAGGAGCCGGCGGACCTGCAGATCTACACCGCGCGTCACTACGACCTGGAGCAGGCGTTCGAGAAGTTCACCGAGGACACCGGCATCACCGTCGAGTTCATCAGCGGCGACGACGCGGAGCTGCTGGAGCGGCTCAAGGCCGAGGGCGACGACACCCCCGCCGACATCTTCATGACCGTCGACGCCGGCAACCTGTGGAACGCCGCGCGTCAGGACGAGCTCGAGCCGCTCGACTCCTCGAAGCTGGAGGGCGCCGTGCCCGAGGACCTGCGCGACCCCGAAGGCCGCTGGTTCGGCCTGGCGATGCGCGCGCGCACGGTCACCTACAACCCCGACAACGTCGACCCCGCGGAGTTCGACACCGAGGACACCTACGCCGGCCTGGCCGACCCGAAGTGGAAGGGCCGGCTGTGCATGCGCGACGCCACCGCGTCCTACACCCAGTCCCTGGTGGCCAGCCTGATCGACCTGCACGGGCGGGAGAAGACCCTCGAGATCGTCAAGGGCTGGGTCGCCAACGACGTCGACATCATGAGCAACGACATCCTCCTGCTGGAGGCGATCGACGCCGGTGCCTGCGACGTCGGGATCAACAACCACTACTACCTGGCCCGCGAGCTCGCCGACGACCCGACGCTGAACGTCAAGCTGTTCTGGGCCAGCCAGGACGGCGCCGGCACGCACGTGAACATCTCCGGCGCCGGGGTGGTCAAGGGCTCCGACAACGCCGCGCAGGCCCAGGAGCTGCTGGAGTGGCTGGCCACCGACGGGCAGAACGCCTTCGTCGACGGCAACCACGAGTTCCCGGTCAACCCGGACGTGAAGCCCGAGCCGCTGATCGCCGAGTTCGGCCCGTTCAAGCGGATGCCGCTGAACGCCGAGGCATACGGCGACCTGAACGCCGAGGCCATCGACCTGCTCGCCGAGGCCGGCTACGAGTGAGCCGTCGCCTCGGTGAGGGCCGGCCGGCGTGGTCCCTCGCCGTCCTCGTGATCGCGGCACTGGTCGCCACGCCGGTGCTCGCCGTCGTGGTGGACGGCACGGCCGGTCTCGGCGACTTCAGCCTCCCCCGGGGGCTGGGCGGCATGGTGGTCACCACGCTGGCGCTGATGCTCGGCGTCGGCGTCGGCACCCTCGTCATCGGCGGGGGGCTGGCCTGGCTGGTCACCGCCTACCAGTTCCCGCTGCGCGACGTGCTCGTGTGGCTGCTGGTGCTGCCGCTGGCCATGCCCGCCTACATCCTGGGCTTCGTCTTCCTGTCCACCTTCGACGTCTCCGGCCCGGTCCAGGGGCTGCTGCGCGCCATCTTCGGAGCCGACGTCTGGGTGCCGCAGGTGCGCTCGCTGCCCGGCGCGATCATCGTGATGTCGCTGACCCTCTACCCCTACGTCTACCTGCTCGCCCGCAACGCGCTCGTGGAGCAGGCGTCGGGGACCTACGACGCTGCCCGCACGCTCGGGGCCGGGCGTGGCCGGGCGCTGCGCAAGGTGCTGCTGCCGCTGGCGCGGCCGTCGCTGGCCGCCGGGCTGTCGCTGGTGATGATGGAGACGCTCACCGACTTCGCCACCGTGCAGTACTTCAACGTCAAGACCGTCTCCGTCGGGGTCTACCTCACCTGGAAGGGCAGCTACCAGTTCCACACCGCGACGCAGCTGTCGGTGCTGGTGCTGCTGTTCGCCGTGGCGGTGCTCGCCGGGGAGAGGCTGCTGCGCGGACGGGCCAGGTTCCACCAGAAGCGGGGGCGCGGCCGCGGCCTGGAGCCGGCGCGGCTGCGCGGGGCGAAGGCGTGGGGCGCCACCGGCCTCGGTGCAGCCGCGCTCGCCCTCGGGTTCGTGATCCCGGTGGCCCAGCTGCTCTGGTGGGCGGTCGGCGACGTCATCAGCGACCCCGCATCGCTGTGGGACCGCCGGTTCGTGGAGTACATCGTCAACAGCATCGTCGTGGCCACGATCGTCGCGCTGGCCTGTGTGCTGCTCGCGCTGGTGATCGGCCACTCGCTGCGGCTCGGTGGTGGGCGCTGGGTCCGGTCCGCCGGCCAGCTGACCACCTTCGGGTACGCCGTGCCCGGCGCCGTCGTGGGCATCGGCGTGCTGATCGCCTTCAAGCTGCTCGACGACCTGCTCGAGACCGCCGGGGTCCCCGGGGGCACCGGGCTGCTCGTCACCGGGTCGGTGCCGGTGATCATCTACGCCTATGTCGTGCGGTTCCTGGCTCCGGCGTACCAGGCGGTCGACGCGAGCTTCGCCAAGATCCCGCCCACGATGACCCTCTCCGCGATGAGCCTCGGAGCGAGCCCGCGACGGATCCTCACCCGGGTGCACCTGCCGCTGGTCCGGCCCGGCGCTGCCGTGGCCCTGGTGCTCGTGATGATCGACGCGGTCAAGGAGCTGCCCATCGTGCTGCTGCTGCGCCCGTTCGGGTTCACTACGGTGTCCGTGTGGGTCTACGAGCTCGCCCGGGAGAACTTCTGGGAGAAGGCAGCCATGCCGGCACTGGTGATCGTCGCGGTCGCGGTCGTGCCGGTCTTCTTCCTGTTCCGGCAGGTCCGCCTGGTCGACCCGTATCGGCAGGCCGAGTGACATGGCAGCAGACCTCGTGACCGCGCCCCACCGCCCCGGGCACCCCGCCACCCCTCCGGCCCTCGTGCTCGAGGGAGTCACCAAGCGCTACGGGGCGACCGTCGCAGTCGACTCGGTCGACCTCACGGCCGCACCGGGGGAGCTGGTCACCGTGATCGGGCCCTCCGGGTGCGGCAAGTCGACGACGCTGCGCCTGGTCGCGGGGCTGGAGCGGCCCGACGCGGGCACGATCCGCATCGCGGGCGAGATCGTCGCCGACCGACACCACTTCCAGCAGCCGGAGGACCGCCGGGTCGGGCTGGTGTTCCAGGACCACGCCCTCTTCCCGCACCTGACCGTGGCCCAGAACGTCGCCTTCGGCCTCAACAAGCTGCCCCGTGCCGAGCGCCCCGGACGGGTCACGGAGGTGCTGGAACTGGTCCGTCTCGGCCACCTCGCCGAGCGTTACCCGCACGAGCTCTCCGGCGGCGAGCAGCAGCGGGTCGCACTGGCCCGGGCGCTCGCGCCGAAGCCCGCCGTGGTGCTTCTCGACGAGCCGTTCTCCAGCCTCGACGAGAGCCTGCGTGCGCAGGTCCGCGCCGACACGGTGGCGGTCCTGCGGGAGACCGGCACGACCGGCATGCTCGTCACCCACGACCAGACCGAGGCGCTCTCGGTGGCCGACAAGGTCGTGGTGCTCCGCGGCGGACACGTCGAGCAGACCGACACCCCCGAGCGGGTGTTCGAGCAGCCGGCGACCCGCTTCGTCGCCTCGTTCATGGGCGACGCGGACTTCCTTCCCGCCCACGTCCGCGACGCACTGCTGACCTGTGAGATCGGGGTGGTGTCGACCGTCCCGGGCTGGGCCAACTGCGACTGCGACGTCGAGGTGGTGCTGCGGCCGCACGAGGTTGCGCTGACCCTGGACCCGTCGTCGGCCGCACACGTGGTCGCGGTGGAGTACCACGGCGCCTTCGTGCTCCACACCGTCCGGCTCGGCTCCGGCCGGACGCTCCGGTCCTGGCAGCCTCACGCGGTCCGCCACCCGGTCGGTACGGCGGTCGCGGTGAGCGTCGTACCCGGGATCACGCCGACGCTGCTCGTGGGCGACCAGGCCGTGACCTCCCCGCCGCCGGGGCCGGCCCGGTGACCGCCGCGCCCGCGCTCGACCTCGGCTCCGACCCCGCCGCCGACGAGGAACGCCGGGCCGGCCTGCGCAGGATGCGCACCCTGGCTGTGTCGTTGCTGCTGCTCGCGGCCGCGGTGTACCTGCTGACCCTCGGCGAGGACGGCTTCCTCGGCTTCGTCAACGCCGGTGCCGAGGCCTCGATGGTCGGCGCGATCGCGGACTGGTTCGCGGTCACCGCGCTGTTCAAGCACCCGCTGGGGATCCCGGTGCCGCACACCGCGCTCGTGCCCAAGCGCAAGGAGGAGCTCGGCCGCAGCCTCCAGGACTTCGTCGGGGCGAACTTCCTGCAGGAGGTGGTGATCCGCGACCGGATCGCGCTCGCCCGGATCAGCGAGCGGGTCGGCCACTGGCTGGTCGAGCCGGAGAACAGCAAGCGGGTCGTCGACGAGGTTGCCGCCGTGATGCAGGCCGGCCTGGCCCGGGTGCGCGACGAGGAGATGGCCGCGCTCCTGCGCGACGCCGTGCTGCCGCGGTTCCGCGAGGAGCCGATCAGCCCCGTCGCCGGCAGCCTGCTGGAGGAGATCGTCCGCGACAAGGCCCATCACGGCCTGGTCGACCTGGCTCTCGAGGAGGCGCACCGCTGGCTGGTGACCAACGAGGAGACCTTCACCGAGGTGGTGGGGGAGCGCGCACCCTGGTGGTCCCCGCAGGCGCTCAACGACCGGGTCACCCACCGGCTGCACGTGGAGGCCGTCGCCTGGGTCGAGGACATCCGCAGGGACCCCTACCACCACGCCCGCACCGCGCTCGACAGCCTGCTCGCCCAGCTCGCCGACGACCTGCTGCACGACGAGTCCACCCAGGAGCGCGCCGAGCGGCTCAAGGAGCGGGTGCTCGACCACCCGCAGGTCCTGGTCACCGCGACCTCACTGTGGAACGCCTTCCGCACCGCGCTGCTCAGTGCCCTCGCCGACGAGGACGGTGCCCTGCGGCACCGCGCGCTGCTCGAGCTGACCCGCTTCGGCGCCCGGCTGGTCACCGAGAAGGACCTGCGCGACCGGCTCGACGGCCACGCCGCGGACCTCGCGGTGTTCGCGGTCGGGCGGTACGGCGACGAGCTCACCGCCGTGATAACCCACACCGTCGACCGCTGGGACGGCAAGGAGGCGGCGCGACGCATCGAGCTGTACGTCGGTCGCGACCTGCAGTTCATCCGGATCAACGGCACCCTCGTGGGTGGACTGGTCGGCGTGCTGATCCACGCGGTCGCCGTACTCGTCCACTGACCTCCGCGCCGCCCCGGCTCCTGGGAGGGTGCGGCGTGGGGGAGGATGGGCCGGTGAGCGCACCCCGTGACGTCGAGATCCGTGACGAGTCGATCCGGCTCGGCCAGTTCCTCAAGCTCGCCGACCTCATCGACTACGGCGCCGAGGCCAAGCCGCTGCTGATGCAGGGCCTGGTCGTCGTCAACGGCGAGGTGGAGACCAGACGCGGGCGCCAGCTGCGCAAGGGCGACGTCGTGACGCTCGGCGGACAGTCGGTCCGCGTGGTCTGAGCGGATTGCCCTCAGATCCGGCCCGCGACGGCCGATCACGTGCATGAAGAGTGGGACTCGGGGTCCACATGTGCACTCACCGCACCCCGCGAGCCGGGGTCGCGGACCGAGGGGGGAACCTCATGACCACATCCCAGTCGACGTCCGAGCCGGTAGCCGCGCCCGAGGAGTACCAGCCTGCGAAGGGCAGCCTCCTCTCGCGCGGCAGCCTGCTCAGCAAGCTGCTCGCCGCCTCGTTCATGATGGCGGTCGTGCTGATCGGCCAGGGTCTGCTCGCCACCTCCCAGCAGGCGAAGGTCCACGACCGGGTCGAGGTGCTCGCCGAGCGCGACCTGGTGCCGCTGGCGGATCTGCGGGCCGCTCAGCAGACCGGCTTCCAGATGACCATCAAGGGTCTCGTCGCGGGTTCTGCCCAGGACCCTGCCGTGGTCGAGCGGATGTCCGCGCAGCGTGACGAGCTCAGCGGCCTCATGGGCACCCAGCTGGAGACGATGCTCGCGAACACGCCGGCCGAGCTCCGGGGGCACGCCGATGAGCTCGTCGACGGCTGGGAGGCTTTCGTGGCGGCCGACCAGGCCTACCTCCAAGGTGCCGCCGGTCCGGACGCCGCGGCCCTCAACGCGCGAGCGGCGGAGCTGTTCGACGAGCTGAACACCGCCTTCGACGCACAGGCCGACCGGCTCACCGCCGACGCCGCGGAGCAGCAGTCGGTGGTCGACGACATGGTCGGGTCGTCGCGCACGGTGATGTTCTCCGTCGTCGCGGTGGGTGTGCTGCTGGCCGTCGTCCTCGGGGTCGTGCTGGCCCGCAGCCTCCGCCGCCGGATCGAGCCGATGGTCGCAGCACTGGTGGCTCTCGCGAAGGGCGACCTCAGCCACGACCTGGAGGTGGAGGGCACCGACGAGCTCGCGGTGATGGGGCAGAACCTGCACATCGCGACCGCGTCCCTGCGCGGCATGGTCGTGTCGCTTGCCGAGAGCGCCGAGTCCCTCGACGTCGCCAGTGACCAGATGGCGCAGGTGGCGACCACGATCTCGGAGAGCGCGGAGGAGACCGCCGGCCAGTCGCACGTCGTGTCGGCGGCGGCCGACCAGGTGTCACGCAACGTGCAGACGGTGGCCACCGGCGGCGAGGAGATGACCGCCTCGATCGGTGAGATCGCGCGGAGCACCTCCGAGGCCTCCCAGGTCGGTGTCGAGGCCGTGGCGCTCGCGCAGGAGACCAACGAGCTCGTCGCCAGGCTCGGCGCCTCGTCGGCGGAGATCGTCGGCGTGGTGAACGTGATCACCGGCATCGCCGAGCAGACCAACCTGCTCGCCCTCAACGCCACCATCGAGGCCGCCCGGGCCGGTGAGTCCGGCAAGGGCTTCGCCGTCGTCGCCGGGGAGGTCAAGGACCTCGCCCAGGAGACCGCGAAGGCGACCGAGGACATCTCCCGTCGGGTGGAGGCGATCCAGGCAGACACCGCGAGCGCGGTCAGCTCGATCGCCCAGATCACGGAGGTCATCGCGCGGCTGGACACCTTCCAGGCCACGATCGCCTCAGCAGTGGAGGAGCAGGCGGCCACCACGCAGGAGATGTCGCGCAACATCGCCGAGACCGCTGCCGGTGCCGGGCAGATCGCGGAGAACATCGTCGCAGTCGCCGGCGCCGCCGAGGCGACCAGCGGGGGCGTGCACGAGATCCGCGCGGCCTCGGAGGAGCTCCGGCGCACCAGCCACCGGCTGCGCGAGGTGGTCGACGGGTTCTGCTGCTGAACGCCGGTCCCCGCCGGACCGGCACGAAATCGACCGGACAAGGGCTCACGTCGAGGTGCCGCCGGCCGATTCAACCGGGTGGCAATATGTCCGATTCGCCCCGCCGGGGACCGCGACGTTCCGGGGCTCAGATGGAGGCACGTGTGGCGAACGCCCAAGCACCGACGGTGACGAAGCCGGCGAGGCTGCTGGTGCTCGACGACGAGCGGCCGGTGGCCGAGGCGATCCAGATCATCGCCGAGGCCGGCGGGCACCAGGCCCGGTACACCAGCGACACGGCGGAGTTCTTCGAGCTGCTGCGCGACTGGGCACCCACCCACCTGGCGATCGACATGGTCATGCCCGGCGTGGACGGTATCGAGCTGCTCTCCGGCCTCGCGGCCAGGCAGCGCACCGAGCCGATCATCATCTCTGGCACCTCCAGCGGCAAGGCGGTGCTCGCGGCGCGACGCTACGCCCGCGACAACGGGCTGCAGATCGCCGGCGTCCTGCGCCGTCCCCTCCAGGCGGGGGCGCTGCAGGAGCTCCTCGCTCAGGCACCGGCCCTGGCCCCCGCCCAGTCCCTGACTCCGGCCGCGGCCCAGGCGACGGCCGGTCCCGAGGCATCCCCGTCCGCGGACCTGCTGGACCTCGCGATCAAGCGCGGGGCACTGAGCGTCGCCTACCAGCCGAAGTTCGGCTGCGAGACCGGCCGGCTGGTCGGGTTCGAGGCGCTGGCGCGCTGGCACGACCCGTCGTTCGGGCAGGTCTCCCCGGCCCAGTTCGTCCCGCTCGCCGAGCGGCACGGCCTGATCGCCGCCCTGACCGAGCGGGTCGTCGAGGTCGTGATCCCGTGGTTCGCCCGCCTGGAGCACCGCGACGACCTGACCATCGCGGTCAACATCTCCCCGCGCATGGCCGGTGACTCCGCCGCCGTCGACCGGCTCGCCGAGCTGTGCCGGCGCGTGCACGTCGACCCCGACCGAGTGATCCTGGAGATCGCCGAGAGCTCTGTGCGTCGTGACGACGCGCAGTTCCTCGGCCAGCTCGCCCGGCTCCGCCTCCGTGGGTTCCAGCTCGCCGTCGACGACTTCGCCGACGGCCTGGTCACGCTGCGGTCATTGGCCAAGCTGCTGTTCACCGAGATCAAGATCGACCGCTCGGTGGTGATGGCCGCACAGACCTCGGCCGAGGCCCGCGCGACGGTGCAGTCGGTGCTCGGGTTCGGCAGGCACGCTGGGCTGCGTACGACGGCCGAGGGGGTCGAGGACGCCGCGACGATGGCGCTGCTCCGCGACCTCGGGGCCGACTTCGCCCAGGGCTACCACCTGGGCATGCCGCTCGCTCCCGAGGACGCCGCCCGGCTGCTCACCCAGCAGCGCTAGGCCGCGTCAGCTCCTGCGGGGAGCCCGGGGCGGGAGGCGGTGCAGCACCACCTCGCCGACCGCGCCGGCAGCCAGAGTCATCGTCATGTAGGTGCAGAACGGCTGGCGTCGGCGGTCGGTCGGCGAGCCGGGGTTCAGCAGCCGCAGCCCCGACGGGGTCGTGGTGTCCCACGGGATGTGGCTGTGCCCGAAGACCAGGACGTCGTGACCGCCGTACAGCTCCTCGCAGCGCTGCTCACGACCCTTGGCCGGGCCGGTCTCGTGGACGACGGCCAGCCGGACCCCGCCGACGGTCTCGCTGGCGACCTCGGGCAGCCGCCGGCGCAGCTCGGGGCCGTCGTTGTTGCCGAACACGCCGACCAGGCGCGACGACCGGGCCTCGAGCTCGTCGAGCAACGGCTCGTGGACCCAGTCGCCGGCGTGGACCACGACGTCGGCCTCCTCGATCGCCTGCCACACCTGCTCCGGCAGCTCGCGGGCGCGCTTGGGCAGGTGGGTGTCGGCGACCAGGACGAGGCGTACGGCGGTCATGGTCGATGTCGAAGGTGCGTCAGCGGACGTCGAGCAGGTCCACCACGAAGATCAGCGTCTCGCCGGGCTTGATCACACCGCCGGCCCCGCGGTCGCCGTACCCGAGGTGCGGCGGGATCACCAGCTTGCGGCGACCGCCGACCTTCATCCCGGTGACGCCCTGGTCCCAGCCGGAGATCACCTGGCCGACACCGAGCCGGAACGACAGCGGCTCCCCACGGTTGTAGGAGGCGTCGAACTCCTCGCCGGTGGAGTGGGCCACGCCGACGTAGTGCACGACGACGGTCTTGCCGGCGGTGGCCTCGGCGCCGTCACCGGTGGTGAGGTCGGTGACCTCGAGGTCGGCCGGCGGCGGGGAGTCGGGGAAGTCGATCTCGGGCTTCTGCGGCATGCTCACGGGCTGCTGCTCCTCGGAGTCGGGGACCGGCCCCGGGACCGGGACCGGTCTGCCGGCCTAGTCGGGCGTGCCGAGCGGCCCTCAGGTCTGGGCGGTGTGGACGTAGGAGTCGAGCTGGTCGCGCTCGAACTCCAGCTCGCTCATCCGGTTCTTGACCACGTCGCCGATGCTGATGATCCCGACCAGCTCGGCGTCCTTCATGACGGGCACGTGGCGGATCCGGCGCTCGGTCATCACCTGCATCAGGTCGTTGACCGGGTGCTCGCCGTCGCACGTGTGCACGTCGCGGGTCATGATCGAGTCGACGGTCGCGTCGAGCAGGCCGTCGTTGTCGTTGAGCCGGCGGACCACGTCGCGCTCGGACACGATGCCCTCGAGCTTCTTGCCGTCGCGGCTGACCACGAGCGCACCGACGTTGTGCTCGGCCAGCTTCCGGAGCAGGTCGCGCACGCTCGCGTCCGGACTGATGGTGACGACCTCCTGGCTCGCCTTGGCGGCGAGCACCTGGTTGATTCGCATCGGGACCTCCCACGTTGACGGCTCGGCTCGGCGAGCTACGAGGCTCGTGCCTGCAGGCTAGTGCCGAATTGCCGCGGGCGGTAGGTGCCGTTCCGCCCTTCGTGAGCAGGCGGTCGCCGGTTCAGTCCGCGTCGACGCCCTCGGTGCCGCTGGACGGGGCCGGTGTGCGGCGGCGGGCGCTCAGGTCGTGCACGGAGCCGGGGCCCCTGCGGGCGTAGTCGGGGTCGTCCTCGTCGTAGACCGAGCCGAGGAACGCCAGGGCCTGCTCGTGGAGCCGGCCGTTGGTGGCCAGCGCGTTGCCGCCGAACGGGCCGGGCTTGCCGTCGAGCGAGGTGAACTTCCCCCCGGCCTCACGGACGATCACGTCGAGGGCGGCCATGTCGTACATCTCCAGCTCGGGCTCGGCCGCCATGTCGACCGCTCCCTCGGCGACGAGCATGTAGGACCAGAAGTCGCCGTACGCGCGGGTGCGCCAGCACCGCCGGGACAGGGACAGGAAGTCCTCGAGCCGGTCCCGGTCCTCCCATCCCGACAGCGAGGAGTAGGACAGCGAGGCGTCGGCGAGGTTCGAGACGTCAGAGACGTGGCACTCGGTGGCCTTCAGCAGGGAGCGTCCGGTCCACGCGCCGCCGCCCTTGGAGGCCCACCAGCGGCGGTTCAGCTGCGGCGCCGACACACAGCCGACCACGACCTCGTCGTCGACCATCAGTGCGATCAGCGTGGCCCACACCGGCACCCCGCGGACGAAGTTCTTCGTGCCGTCGATCGGGTCGATCACCCAACGGCGCTGGCTGTGCCCGGACGCCCCGGTCTCCTCGCCGACCACGGCGTCGCGGGAGCGGGCCCGGGACAGGGTGCGGCGGATGCCCTCCTCGACGGCCTGGTCGGCGTCGCTGACCGGGGTGAGGTCCGGCTTGTTGACCACGTGCAGGTCGAGCGCCTTGAACCGGCTCATGGTCAGCGAGTCGGCGTCGTCGGCGAGGACGTGCGCGAGTCTGAGGTCGTCGGTGAACTCCGAGGGCATGGGCCCAGGCTATGCCCCCGCTGAGAGTTGGTTGAGAAGTGCCGCGCGATGATCGACTCTTCAATCATCGCGCCACTAGCCTCGGCTCATGGAGATCGCCGGGCTCCCGCTGCACCCCCTGCTGGTGCACGCCGTGGTCGTGTTCGTCCCCCTGTCCGCGGTCATGGCGGTCGCCCTGGCCGTCGTACCCCGCTGGCGCTGGCTGCTGCGCTGGCCCACCGCCGCGCTCACGGTCGTCGGTGCCGGGCTGGCCTGGCTGGCCACCGAGAGCGGTGAGGCGCTGCTGGAGGCGCGGCCCGAGCTGGAGGCACTGATCGAGGAGCACGAGGAGTACGGCGAGCTGCTGGTGATCGTGATGGCGATCTTCGCCGTGCTGGTCGTGATCTCGGCATGGTCGCTCGGCGGCGCCTCACCGCTGGCCAGTGGCAGGGGAGCGCGGGAGAGCCGCATCCCGGCGCTGGAGAAGGTGCTCCCGGTCCTGCTGGTGCTCGGCGCGATCGGCGTGGCTGTGGTCACCGTGCTGGTGGGCGACTCCGGCGCGCGAGCCGTCTGGGGCTGACGCGGGACGCGGTCCGTGCGGGAGGATTGCGCCGTGATCGAGCTCCGCGTGCTGACCTCCGGCGACTGGCGGTTGTGGCGGGAGCTGCGGCTGGCCGCGCTCGCCGAGGCTCCTCACGCGTTCGGGTCGCGGCTGGCGGACTGGCAGGGTGACGGCGACCGGGAGGAGCGGTGGCGGGCCCGGCTGGAGATCGCCGGGGCGCTCAACCTGGTCGCGACCCTCGACGGCGGGCCGGCCGGGATGGCCAGCGGAGTGCCGGGTGCGGAGCGGGGCGTCGTTGAGCTGATCTCGATGTGGATCGCCCCGCACGCCCGCGGGCGCGGGGTCGGCGACGCCTTGGTGCAGGAGGTCGTGCGCTGGGGAACGCAGACCGGGGCACACACCCTCCGCCTCGACGTCCGCCAGGCCAACCACGTCGCGGAGGCGCTCTACCGGCGCAACGGGTTCCGGCGCAGCGGTCGTACGACGCTCGAGGACGGTGTGCTCGAGCACGAGCTGGTCCGCCCGCTCGGCGGTTAGGCGTCCTCGGCGCTCTCGCGGCTGGCCAGCAGCCGGCGGAACGACTCCACCCGCGCCGCCTCGGTCTCGCCCCGATCGATCGCCTCGTCGAGGCCGCACTCCGGCTCGCCCTCGCCGTGGGTGCATCCTCGCGGGCAGTCGTGGGTGAGCTCGGCGAGGTCGGGGAAGGCCCGGATCAGGTGCTCGGGCTGCACGTGGGCGAGCCCGAACGACCGGATGCCGGGGGTATCGATGATCCAGCCGGAGTCGTCGGGCAGCCGCAGCATCAGCGCCGAGGTCGAGGTGTGCCGGCCGCGGCCGGTGACCACGTTGACGTGGCCGATCGCCCGGTCGGTGCCGGGCACCAGCCCGTTGACCAGCGTGGACTTGCCCACGCCGCTGTGCCCGATCAGCACGCTGGTGCGGCCCGCGAGCCGTTCGCGGATGTCGGACAGGTCGCGCCCGTGCTCGGTGACGACGTAGGGGACGCCGAGCGGTCGGTAGATCGACAGCAGCGTCTCCGGGTCGGCGAGGTCCGGTTTCGTCAAGCACAGCAAGGGTTCCAGCCCCGCGTCGTACGCCGCGACCAGGGCTCTGTCGATCAGCCGCGGCCGCGGCTCGGGGTCGGCGAGAGCAGCGACCACGACGAGCTGGTCGGCGTTGGCGACGATCACGCGCTCGACCGGATCGGTGTCGTCGGCGGTACGACGGAGCACGGTCCGCCGTTCGTCGACCTCCACGATCCGGGCGAGCGTGCCCTCCTCGCCGCTGGTGTCGCCCACCACCTTCACGCGGTCGCCGACTACGACCCCCTTGCGGCCGAGCGGACGTGACTTCATCGCCATCACCGTGCGCGCACCGTCGTCGTCCTCGACGAGCAACGTGAACCGGCCGCGGTCGACGGTGACGACGGTCGCGGCGGTGGCGTCCTCGTAGGTCGGTCGGTCCTTGGTGCGCGGGCGGGTGCGACGACGGGGGCGCTCGAAGCGCTCGTGGTCGTACTCGTCGTACCGGCGACCTGCCACCTAGGCCAGCCTCGTCCAGTCGTCGGCGAACCGGGGGTAGGTCTTGGAGGTGGTCGCGATGTTCTCCACCAGGACGTCGTCGACCGCCAGGCCGATGATCACGCCAGCGTGCGCCATCCGGTGGTCGGCGTAGGTGGCGAACACGCCGCCGTGCAGCGGCGCCGGCCGGATCGCCAGGCCGTCCTCGGTCTCGGTGACGTCCCCGCCGAGCTTGCCGAACTCGCGGGCCAGGGCGCCGAGCCGGTCGGTCTCGTGGCCGCGGATGTGGGCGATGCCGCGCAGGTGCGAGGGGGAGTCGGCCAGCAGGCACAGCGCCGCCACCGCCGGAGTGAGCTCGCCGATGTCGTGCATGTCGAGGTCGATGCCGTGCACCGCTCCCGTGCCGCGGACGGTGAGCCCGTCGTCGGTCAGGTCCACCTCGGCACCCATGCGGGCGAGGATCTCGCGCAGCGCGTCACCGGCCTGGGTGGTCCGCCGCGGCCAGTCGCGCACGGTCACCGCACCCCCGGTGACGAGCGCCGCGGCGAGGAACGGCGCGGCGTTGGACAGGTCCGGCTCGATGCCCACGTCGACGGCGCGGATCGTGCCGGGCAGCACCCGCCAGCGGTTCGCGTCGGTGTCGTCGACCTCCACGCTGTGCAGGCGCAGCTGGTCGACGGTCATCTCGATGTGCGGCAGGGAGGGCACCGGCTTGCCGTCGTGGCGTACGTCGACCCCGTGGTCGTAGCGGGCGCCGGCGAGCAGGAGCGCGGAAATGAACTGGCTCGAGGCCGACGCGTCGATGGTGACCGTGCCGCCGGGGACCCGGCCGTTGCCGACGACGGTGAACGGCAGCGACCCGCGGCCCTCGTCCTCGACCACCACGCCCAGGCCACGCAGTGCGGTGAGCACCTCGCCCATCGGCCGAGTGCGAGCGTGCGGGTCGCCGTCGAACAGCACGCGGCCTCGCGCCAGGGCGGCCACCGGCGGGACGAACCGCATCACCGTGCCGGCCAGGCCGCAGTCCACGCTCGCCGGGCCGGTGACCGGGCCGGGCGTGACCTGCCAGTCGTCGCCGGAGGTGTCGATCGGGGAGCCGAGCGCGGTGAGCGCGGCGGCCATCAGCTCGGTGTCACGCGAGCGCAGCGCTCGACGCACGACCGACGGTCCGTCCGAGAGCGCGGCCAGCACCAGCGCCCGGTTGGTCAGCGACTTCGAGCCGGGCAGGGACACCGTCGCATGCACGGGCCGGCTCGCGCGGGGGGCGGGCCACGGGTCGGCGACGGCGGCGGGGGTCTCGGTCATCGCAGACGAGGGTATCGGCCGCCCGATCCCGCCACGAGCACGGCTGCCAGCGTGGTCAGGGGCACCGCGGCGATGATCCCGAGACTGCCGACGAGGCCCCGGGTCACCTCCTGGGCCACCCCGTCGCTGAGCAGCGCGTCCTCGAAGCTGCTCGCGGTCAGCATCAGGTACATCAGCAGCGGAAGCATCGCGCTGACGTAGGCGAGGACGAGGGTGTTCACCGCCGCCGCGACGTGCTCCCGGCCGATCCGCATCGCTGCAGCGAAGACCGACCTGCGTGTCGCCGTCGGGTCGGCTGTGCGCAGCTCCCACACTGCCGCGGCCTGGGTGGCCGTGACGTCGTCGAGCACGCCCAGGGAGCCGATGATGAGTGCGGCGAGCACCAGACCCTCGTAGTTGATCTCGCCCAGCATCGACGCCAGGTACTTCGTCGACTCGTCACTGAAGCCGGTGAACTGTGCCGCCGAGGTGAAGACCGCACCGAGGACGCCGGTCAGGACCAACGCGAGCAGGGTGCCGACCAGCGCGGTCGACGTCATCGCGTTGAACCCGTGCCCGAGATAGAGGGCGACGATCATGATCGTGGCGGCCGCGACCACCGCCACAAGCAGGGGAGAGGTGCCGCCGAGCAGGTTCGGCAGCACGAACCAGATCACCAGGCCCAGCGAGAGGCCGAGGCTGGCCAATGAGGCGATCCCGCGCAGCCGGGAGAGCAGCAGGACGGCGAGCGCGAACACCGCGACCAGGGTGTAGACAGCGCGAGAGCGGTCGAAGTCGAGGAACTGCCATTGCTGTGAGGGCGGCGCATCCGGGACCTCGAAGAGGACCACCCGGTCGCCGGCCTCGATCTGCGGCGCACCCCCGCCGAACGGGAGCGCGGCCTCGACGTCGTCGGGTCGATCGTCGACGTCGACCGTTGCAGAGCGACACCCAGGTGGCACCTGCCCGCCGAAGTCGGCGGCGAAGGAGTCCGGGCACGGGTGCACGTCGGTTACGACGGCCGAGATCCGCTCGCTGCCGTCGTAGCCCTCGGCGCGCGGCGCCGGCCCTTCGGGCCACAGCACGAACAGCGCCACCGCGGTAGCCACGGTCAGGGGGACCAGGACAGCGGCGAGGAGGAGCCGGGCCGTCGCCGAGATCGCGGGTGCGTTGTCGTGCTCACGCCCGGCCCGGCGGGCATGACTGTGGTGACCGGGGATTCCTGGCTCCTCGGGATGTGCCTGCGCGAGAGCGGGTCAGGTCAGATGCTCTTGCGCGCGAGCTTCGCCTCGCGCTTGGCGGCCTTGCGCACGTGCTTGGCCTCGCGGCGGACGTCGGCGGCGGCGTGCTTCGCGCGCCAGGCGAGCCCGGGCCGGCCGTCGGTGTCGGCGGCGGCGATCAGCAGCCCGCCGAGCATCGAGAGGTTCTTGAAGAAGTGGGTCTTCTGCTCGGCCTTGGCCTGCGGGTCGCTCTCCTGCCAGAACGGGTGCCCGGCGATCGTGGTCGGGGTGACCGTCGCCGCGAGCGCCAGGGCGGACAGACGCGGTGCCCGGCCGGTGGCGAGCCCGAGGCCGGCGACGATGTGCGTCGCGGCGTTGATCTTCACCCAGGTCTTGGGGTCGCTGGGTGCGCTCGGCATGACCCGTTGCAGCGCCGGCACCATCTTGTCGGTGACCGGCTTGGCGGCCTGAGCAGCCCACTCGGCGTTCTTGAGGGAGTTCACCCCGCCGATGACGAACATCGAGGCGAGCATCGGGCGGGCGATCATTCTCGTGACGGTCATGGTCCATTCATACCCGATCGCTGCCAGATCACGCTCCCGGCCAGGACGGTCCCCGAGGGGTGGTACGGCGGTCGAGCGACCGCC